>NZ_JBFBLO010000006.1:0-420009 GCF_040686735.1 Streptomyces sp. NPDC079167
AGCGGCCCAAGCCCGCCCTCACACGACGGGGCCAGCGCACATCAGATACATCAGCGCCCTGTCCCTCAAGCAGTACTTGTCAGACACGACCTAGGGCTTTCCTGGCGGGCTCGCGAGGCGTTGCGGCTCACCGGAGCGTCCGCGGGCTACCGTCGGGCGAATGAACGGTGGCCCGGACAGCCGAGGCTGGCTCCCCTGTTACGTCAGCGGGGCGGTGTTCGCCGTCTGCATGGCGGGAACGACACTGCCGACCCCGCTCTACAGCCTCTATCAGGACAGACTCGGGTTCTCCGAGCTGACGGTGACGGTCGTCTACGCCGTGTACGCCTTCGGTGTCATCGGGGTGCTGCTGCTCGCCGGAAACGCCTCCGACGCGGTGGGCAGACGGCCTGTGCTGCTGTGGGGCCTGGGCTGCGCGGCGGTGAGCGCCGTCAGCTTCCTCTGCGCCACCACCCTGGGCTGGCTCTTCGCGGGACGGCTCCTGTCGGGCCTGTCGGCGGGGCTGTTCACCGGGGCGGCCACCGCGTACGTCATGGAGCTGGCCCCCGGCAAGGGCTCCCCCAGAGCCTCGTTCGTGGCCACGGCCGCCAACATGGGCGGTCTGGGCTGCGGGCCGCTGCTGGCCGGACTCCTCGCGCAGTACGCCCCCTGGCCGCTGCACCTGCCGTTCATCGTGCACCTGGTGCTGGTGGCGGCTTCGGCGGCTCTGTTGCTCGGCCTGAAGGAGACCGTCGGCGAGCGGCGCCCACTGAGTACCGTCCGCCCGCAGCGCCCCGGACTGCCGCCCGAGGTCCGGAAGGTGTTCGGGCCCGCGGCTCTCGCCTCCTTCGTGGGGTTCGCCCTGTTCGGGGTGTTCACCTCGGTCAGCCCCGCGTTCCTCTCCGAGTTCCTGGACGTGGACAACCACGCCGTGAGCGGTCTGATCGTCGCGCTGGCCTTCTTCGCCTCGGTGGGAGGCCAGTCGGCGGTCGGCAGGATCGGGGAGCGGCGGTCACTGTCGCTGGGCTGCGCCGGCCTCCTGGGCGGCCTGGTGCTGCTCGCGGCAGCACTCCGGTGGCAGCTGCTGCCCCTGATCGTGCTGAGCGCGCTCCTCGGCGGCGCAGGCCAGGGGCTGGCATTCCGGGCGGCGCTGTCCCGGGTGGCGGCGGCATCGCCCGCGGGCAGCCGGGCGGCGGTGATCTCGACGCTGTTCGTCGTGGCGTACGCGGGCATCTCGCTGCCGGTGATCGGCGTGGGCATCCTCTCGGACCACATCGGGCTCCAGGACGCGGGGCTGGTCTTCATCGCGTGCATGGCCGTCCTGGTCACCTGCGCCGGTCTCTACCTCCTGCGGCGCCCCTCCCGCCCCGCCGCAGGGCAGAGCCCGTGAGCCCTGCTCCTGCCTGACGTTCCGGCGTCCTCAGCGGCTCTCGGCCCTGTCCGCCATCTCCTCGGGAGCGGCGCCCCGGGCACGGCGCCGGCCCACCAGGGTGCTTCCCCCGAGCACGAGCCCGATGGCGACGACCTTGGCGGCCTGGTAGTAACCGGCCCCCAGCTCCTCGGACGTACCGGGCAGCCGGAAGAAGACCCACACCGCGCCGAGACCGCCCACGGCGATCAGCCCGACGGCACCCCACGTCCCGAGGTCCGCCCACCAGGGCCCCGGGCCGTGAGCCCGCTCGTCCGTCTGCTGGACGTCCTTGTCGGTCAAGGTGAGTGCTCCCTCGGGCTGGCGTGGCAGTCAGCAGGGAGGACGCAGGCCCGGCACGGGCGGTTCACCGGCCCTACGGCACACACGAAAAAACCCCGCCCGACCTGGGTTCAATCAGGTCGGACGGGGTTTCCCGTCCTGTGGCGGCGCCAGGGTTCGAACCTGGGTAGGCTGAGCCGGCAGATTTACAGTCTGCTCCCTTTGGCCACTCGGGCACACCGCCTGGAACGACGCGTCGGATCCCGGATGGGGGTCCTTGGCGACGTCGTAAACGATACCTGATGCCCGGGGGTGCTCCGCCACCTGATTGATCAGCACCGGACGCGCGCGGGTGGCTAGGCTTTGTGCCGTACCCCAACGCATACGACGCAAGGAGCCACACGTCATGGCCGACTCCAGTTTCGACATCGTCTCGAAGGTCGAGCGGCAGGAGGTCGACAACGCCCTCAACCAAACCACCAAGGAGATCTCCCAGCGCTACGACTTCAAGGGGACGGGCGCGTCGATCTCCTGGTCCGGCGAGAAGATCCTGATGGAGGCGAACGGCGAGGAGCGGGTCAAGGCGATCCTCGACATCTTCCAGTCCAAGCTGATCAAGCGCGGGATCTCGCTGAAGTCGCTGGACGCGGGTGAGCCGCAGCTTTCCGGCAAGGAGTACAAGATCTTCGCCACGATCGAGGAGGGCATCTCCCAGGAGAACGCCAAGAAGGTGGCGAAGATCATTCGTGATGAGGGCCCGAAGGGCGTCAAGGCGCAGGTCCAGGGCGAGGAGCTGCGGGTCAGCTCCAAGAGCCGGGACGACCTGCAGGCGGTGCAGGCGCTGATCAAGGGCAAGGACCTCGACTTCGCGGTGCAGTTCGCCAACTACCGGTAGACGGTCCGCTTGCGCGTGCAGCGGGTCGTGGGCGGGGCGGGGCGTGCCGGTCGGCATGGCCCGCCCCGTAGCCGTGTCCGGAGGGGCCGGCGGGCGCCGGGTCAGCGGCGGTCGCGGGAGTTGCCGAAGAGCAGCCGGTAGGCGATCAGCAGGACAAGTGATCCGGCGATGGCAGCCACCCAGGTGGCCGTGTCGTAGAAGTCCGTGCTGATGGGGCGGTCGAGGAAGCGGGAAGACAGCCAGCCCCCGAGGAAGGCGCCCACGATGCCGATGAGGGTCGTGCCGATGATGCCGCCGGGGTCGCGGCCCGGCAGGAGAAACTTGGCTATTGCTCCGGCCAGCAGCCCGAGGATGATCCAGCTGATGATGCTCATGTTCGCGTACCTACCCGTCACTCGTTCCTGCAAGCCAGGACGCTTGCGGGGACGGGTGCGGTTGCCCGGGCCGTCCGGCTAGCGGGCGGCGAACGGCTGGTCCGTGGGGACGATCTCCTTGCCGAAGGGCATCAGCGAGACCGGGATGAGCTTGAAGTTCGCGATGCCCAGGGGGATGCCGATGATCGTGACGCACAGGGCGATGCCGGTGAAGATGTGGCCGAGGGCGAGCCACCAGCCGGCCAGGATCACCCAGAGGACGTTGCCGATGAGGGATCCGCCGCCCGCGTCGCGACGGTCGACCACGGTGCGGCCGAAGGGCCAGAGGGCGTAGACGCCGATACGGAACGCGGCCACGCCGAAGGGGATACCGATGATCGTGATGCAGAGCAGGAGCCCCGCGGCGAGGTAGCCGAGGAACATCCACAGTCCGCACAGGATCAGCCAAATGACGTTCAGGATTGCGTTCACGGTCGATACCCTGCCATCTGCTCGAGTCGGGCGATGCGTTCGGCCATGGGCGGGTGGGTGGAGAACATCTTGGACATGCCCTGGCCGGGACGGAACGGGTTCGCGATCATCATGTGACTCGCGGTCTCGATCCGTGGTTCGGGTGGGAGCGGAAGCTGCTTGGTCCCGGCGTCGAGCTTGCGCAGGGCGGACGCCAGGGCGAGCGGGTCCCCGGTGAGCTGGGCCCCGGACGCGTCGGCCTGGTACTCACGGGAGCGGCTCACGGCGAGCTGGATCACGGAGGCGGCGAGCGGGCCGAGGATCATGATCAGAAGCATCCCGAGGAAGCCGGGGCCGTCGTCGTCGTCGTCGTCGGACCTGCCGACGGGGATGAGCCATGCGAAGTTGACCAGGAACATGACCACAGAGGCGAGGGCGCCCGCGACCGACGAGATGAGGATGTCGCGGTTGTAGACGTGGCTGAGCTCGTGGCCGAGGACACCGCGCAGCTCGCGCTCGTCGAGGATCTGCAGGATCCCTTCGGTGCAGCACACGGCGGCGTTGCGCGGGTTGCGCCCGGTGGCGAAGGCGTTGGGTGCCTGCGTCGGGGAGATGTAGAGCCGGGGCATGGGCTGGCGGGCCGCCGTAGAGAGCTCGCGGACCGTGCGGTAGAGCCGCGGCGCCTCGAATTCGCTGACCGGGCGTGCCCGCATGGCGCGCAGGGCGAGCTTGTCGCTGTTCCAGTACGCGTAGGCGTTCGTGGCGAGCGCGACGAGGAGGGCCACGATCAGGCCGGTCCGTCCGAAGAAACTGCCGATGACGATGATGAGGGCCGAGAGGCCCCCGAGGAGTACAGCGGTTTTCAGCCCGTTGTGCCGGCGGTGCACGGTACGCCCTCCAAGTGGTGCAGCAGGGGAACCCTTGCTCGGTGGTGCTCCACTCCCCAGTGGAGCCTCCCGTACAGGTCAACGCGAGGCGACGGAAGCTAGTTCCCTTGTGCGAGGTGGCCGGGGGCACAGGCAGCAGGGGCGGATCCGGTCGGATCCGCCCCTGGGCCGTACGGGTGGGCGCGCCTGCGCGGGCCGGGGAGGGCCGGCGGCGGCAGGTCAGCGCTGGGCGGGGAGCCCTGCGAGCGCGCGGGCTTCAGCGTCCGGCTCGACCTCGCTGGTGCAGTGGGCGCAGCGGCTGGCGATGGAGGGGATCTCGCTGTAGCAGTGCGGGCAGTCGCGCAGCGCGGCCTTGATGTCGGCCTTCTTCTCCTCCTCCTTGGTCGTGAAGCGGTTCTGGACCTTGGCCATGGGCAGGACGACCAGGAAGTAGAGGACCGCGGCGGTGATGAGGAAGGCGATGGCGGCGCTGACGAAGAGGCCGTAGGGGAACGTCACTCCGTCGACGCTGTACGAGGCCTTGCTGAAGTCGCCGGTGCCGCGGGTGAACAGGCCGATGAGCGGCACGATGAACGCGTTGCTGAAGCCGGTGACCACCGCGGTGAAGGCCGCTCCCACGGCGAGGCCGATGGCCATGGAGATGACGTTCCCGCGAAGGATGAAGTCCTTGAACCCGTTCAGCACCGCTCTGACTCCTCTGTGCTCTTCCGTGTGTGCTCGTCCCGCGCGCTCCGGTACGTGACGCGTGCACGCATGACCATGCCCTGTGCGTGGCCGCACGGGCAAGCTGGTCGGATCCGGTCAGAAGAGGCTGAGGGTGGCGAAACGGAGGATGAGCTGGGGGGCGCCGGACAGTGTGATTCCGGCTACGGCGGTGAGGACGATCGCCAGGGTGAGCGGGGCGGGGACCTGGAGTCCGAGGGCCCTGGACGAGTCCTCGGATGCAGGGGCCGGCTCCGGGGTGCTGAACAGCGCGGCAGTCCACCGGAGGTAGTAGTACAGCGCGATCACCACGTTGACGGCCATGACGACGGCCAGCCAGCCGAGCCCGGCGTCGACGGCCGAGGAGAAGACGGTGACCTTGGCGAAGAGGCCGATGATGCCGGGCGGCAGGCCTGCCAGGCAGAGCAGGAAGAAGCCCATGGCGAGCGCGGCCAGGGGCCGGGTGGCGTACAGGCCCCGGTAGTCGCTCAGGCGGTTGCCGGGGCGGCTCCGGGCGACCAGGGCGGCCACCGCGAAGGCTCCGAGGTTCACCACGGCGTACATGAGGGCGTAGGCGACGGTCGAGCCGATCTGGGTGTCGCTGGAGTACGCGGCGGCGGCGATGGGGACGAGGAGGTAACCCGCCTGTCCGACGGACGACCAGGCGAGGAGGCGTACGGCGCTACGGGCGCGGGTGGCGGTCTGCCGGAGTGCGGCGACGTTGCCGACGGTCATGGTGAGCGCGGCGAGGACGGCCAGGGCGGGGCCCCAGACGTCGGCGTACGACGGGAAGGCGATCACCGTGACGAGGACGAGGCCGGAGAAGCCGACGGCCTTGCCGACGACGGAGAGGTAGGCGGCGATGGGGAGCGGTGCTCCCACATAGGTGTCGGGGACCCAGAAGTGGAACGGCGCCGCCGCCGTCTTGAAGGCGAATCCGACGAGTGTGAGGATGACGCCTGCCTCGGCGAGGGTGGAGAACCGGCCCGGTACGTCGTCGAGGCGGGCGGCGATCTCCGTGAGGTGCATCGTGCCGGTGGTCGCGTAGACGAAGCTGACGCCCAGGAGCATCACGGCGGTGGCGACGACGGAGGACAGGAAGAACTTCAGGGCCGCCTCGGAGGAACGGCGGTCGCCGCGCTTGATCCCGACGAGGGCGAACGCGGGCAGCGACGCGACTTCGAGGGCGACGACGAGGGTGGCGAGGTCCCGGGCGGCGGGGAGGAGCGCGGCTCCGGCCGCGGAGGACAGCAGCAGGAACCAGAACTCGCCCGCGGGGAGCTTACGGGTTTCGCCGATCGACAGCAGCGCGGTGAGCAGGGCTCCGCCGAGCACGAGTGCCTGGATGACGACCGCGAAGTGGTCGGCGGTGTAGCTGCACGCCTGGGTGCCGTCGGTGAGGCAGAAGGTGGAGCGGTCCCCGGCACGCAGCGGGACGAGCATGGCGAACGCGGCGACGAGCCCGGCCACGGCTCCGTAGCCGAGCAGCGGCTTGCGCCGTTCGCTGACGAAGAGATCGGCGACGAGGACGAGCAGGGCCACGGACGCCGCGATGACGGGAGGCGCGATCGCGAGCCAGTCGACGGACTGGACGAGGCTCGCCGCCCCGGTTGCGCTGCCGGCTGCCACGGTCACGACTTGCCTCCTGCGAGGAGCTTCTGCACGGCCGGGTCGGTGAGGCCGAGGAGGACGGCGGGCCAGAGGCCGGCGAGGACGGTCAGGGCGGCGAGCGGGGTCCAGGCGGCGACTTCGTAGCGCTGGATGTCGGCGACGGGCTGCTGCTCACGGTGCTCGCCCATGCAGACGCGGCGTACGACGATCAGCATGTACGCGGCCGTGAGCAGGGTGCCGAGGGCGCCGATGGACATGAAGGTGAGGAAGGCCGGGCGGCTGAGCCCTTCGGCGGGGTCGAAGGCGCCGAACAGGGTGAGCATCTCGCCCCAGAAGCCGGCGAGGCCCGGGAGTCCGAGCGAGGCGACGGCGGCGAAGGCGAGGAGGCCGCCGAGCCGGGGCGCGCGGCCGTAGAGAGCGGCTCCGGTGGCACCGGACAGAGTGTCGAGGTCCGCCGTGCCGTAGCGGTCCTTGACGGCGCCGACCAGGAAGAACAGCAGGCCGGTGATGAGGCCGTGGGCGATGTTCGCGAAGAGCGCGCCGTTCACGCCGGTGGGGGTCATGGTCGCGATGCCGAGGAGCACGAAGCCCATGTGGCCCACGGAGGAGTAGGCGATCAGGCGCTTGAGGTCGCCCTTGGCGCCGGGGCGCGCGAGGGCCAGGCAGGCGAGGGAACCGTAGATGATCCCGACGACGGCGAACGCCGCGAGGTACGGCGCGAAGGTCTGCATGCCGTCGGGGGTGGCGGGGAGCAGGATGCGGACGAAGCCGTATGTACCCATCTTCAGCAGTACGCCGGCGAGGAGCACGGAGCCGATGGTCGGGGCTGCGGTGTGGGCGTCGGGGAGCCAGCTGTGCAGGGGCCACATCGGGGTCTTCACGGCGAGCCCGACCCCGACGGCCAGTACGGCGATGACCTGCACGGGTGTGGTGAGGCCCCGGCCGTTGTCAGTGGCGAGTGCCACCATGTCGAAGGTGCCGCTCTTCAGTCCGATGAGGAGCAGCCCGAGCAGCATGATCACGGAACCGAGCAGCGTGTAGAGGATGAACTTCCAGGCGGCGGGCTGCTTCCGGTCGCCGCCCCAGCGGGCGATGAGGAAGTACATCGGGATGAGGACCATCTCGAAGGCCAGGAAGAACAGCAGCAGGTCGAGGACGGCGAAGGTCGCGAGGGTGCCGGACTCGAGGACGAGGACCAGGGCGACGAAGGCCTTCGGGGAGGGGCCTGCGGGGAGCTTGAAGTAGCTGTGGAGCGCGCAGAGGAAGGTCAGCAGCGCGGTCAGTACGAGTAGGGGGAGCGAGATGCCGTCGGTGCCGAGGTGGATCCGGACGTCCAGTGCCGGGATCCAGCTGATGTCCGTGGTGGCCTGCATCTTCGACGGGTGGTCGTGGTCGAAGCCGGCGGCCAGGACGAGCGTGGCGAGGAGTACGGCCCCGGTGACGGTCACGCCGTGGCGGAGGACGGCCTGGTCGGGGTTCCTGCCCTTGAGGCCGGGCGGTGCGGGCAGGAGTGCGGCGGCCGCGCCGAGGAGCGGGCCGGCGACGATGAACGCCAGAAGGAACTGCATCACGGATGCGCTGATATCGAACACGGCTCACGCCCCGGCGTAGACGTTGGCAAAGACGACGGCGGCGATCGCCAGGACAAGGGTTCCGGCGAGCAGCGCGCCGAGGTAGGTCTGCACGTTGCCGGTCTGGGCGCGGCGGACCGGGGTGCCGAGTGCGCGGGCGATGCTGCCCGAGCCGTGTACGTAGGTGTCCACGACCTCACGGTCCAGGAAGCGGACGAGCCGCGCGGCGCCGGCCACGGGGCGGACGAACAGCGCCGTGTACAGGGCGTCGAGATGGAATCCGGTGACCGCGTGGCGGTGCAGCGGGCCCAGCAGGAGCCGGCCGGGGTCCGACGGGTCCGGGGCGTCCGCGATCGTGCCGTACGCCGCGGTGTGCGAGGTGATCGCCTCGGCCTCCACGAGGGCGGGTTCGGCGTCGGGATGGGCGGCCACCGCGCCGACCGGGGGACGGTCGGCGAGCGCCGTGGTGTGGCGCCATGCCCCGTAGGTGACGAGTCCGCCGACGAGTCCGACGCCGGTGGAGAGGACGGCGGTCGTGAGGGACGGGGTGAGGCTGTGTCCGTCGAACCAGTCGGTGAGGACGCCGGCAGTGAGACCGAAGGCCATGGTGGGGACGGCGAGGACCCAGAGGACGGAGGTCATCGCGACGGGCTGCCTGCCGTGGTCGGGGGCCTCGGGGCCTCGGCCGCGGAAGGCGAGGAGCCACAGCCGGGTGGCGTAGGCGGCGGTGAGGACCGCGGCGGCGAGTCCGGCGACGAGGATCGTCCAGCCGGCCGCCGCGGGGGCGACGTCACGGTCGCCGAAGGCGGTGTGCTCGGCGGCGACGAGGACGGCTTCCTTGGAGAAGAAGCCGGCGAACGGCGGGATGGCGGCGAGCGCGAGGAGAGCGACGGTCATCGTCCAGTAGGCGTCGGGGATGCGCTTCGCCAGCCCGCCCATGCGGGACATGGCGGCGAGTGAGTTGGTACCGGCCGCGTGGATGACGACGCCCGCCGCGAGGAAGAGGACGGCTTTGAACGCACCGTGCGACAGGAGGTGGAAGACGGCGGCCCCGCGGTCGCCCACGGCGAGGGCGCCGGACATGTAGCCCAGCTGGCCGATGGTCGAGTAGGCGAGGACGCGCTTGATGTCGTCCTGTGCGAGTGCGGCGAGTCCGGAGCCGATCATCGTGACGGCCGCCATGACGGCCAGGACGACCAGGGCGGCGCCGGAGGCCGCGAAGACGGGGAGGAGCCGGGCCACGAAGTAGATGCCGGCGGCGACCATCGTCGCGGCGTGGATGAGTGCGGAGACGGGGGTGGGGCCGGCCATCGCGTCGGGCAGCCAGGTGTGCAGGGGAAACTGCGCGGACTTGCCCGCGACACCGGCGAGGAGCAGCAGGGCGATGAGGGTGGGGTGGTCGATTCCGCCGTTGGTGACGGCGGCCAGGATCCCCGTGATCCGGAAGGTGCCGGTGTCGGCGGCGAGTGCGAACAGGCCGATGAGGAAGGGCACGTCGCCGAGCTTGGTGACGAGGAAGGCCTTGAGGGAGGCGGCGCGCGCCTCGGGGGTCTCCCAGTAGTGGCCGACGAGGAAGTACGAGCAGATGCCCATGATCTCCCAGCCGACCAGGAGCACCATCAGGTCGCCGGAGTAGACGACGAGCAGCATCGCGGAGGTGAAGAGGGAGACGAGGGCCGCGTACGACGGGTAGCGGACGTCGTCCTTGAGATAGGCCGTCGAGTAGATCTGTACGCAGGTGGCCACGAGGCCGACGAGCACGGCTACGAGGACGGCGAAGCCGTCCAGGTGCAGGGCCAGGTCGATGGGGACCGAGCCGGTGGGGGTCAGCTGGGTCGCCGCGTCGATGGGCCGGCCGCCTCCCTGGCGGGCGGCGACGAGGACGGCGAGGACGGCGGCGGCGAGGGTCGGCAGCACGGCGAGGGGACGGACGAAGCCGGGTGCGGTCCGGCCCAGGAGCAGTCCCGCGGCGGCGCCCAGGAAGGGGAGGAGGGGGACGAGGACGGCGAGGGTCGTGGTGGTCACGCGGTGGCCTCTGCCTTCTTTGCCTTCCCTGCCGGAGCAGTGGCCTGGTCTGCGGTGGTGTCCCGGACGTCGCCGTCCGCGGCGTCCGCGTCATCCGCGTCGTCGGGGAGCGTCTCGGCGTCGTCGGTCTCCGCGGTGTCGCGGAGGCGGTCGACGTCCGAGCTGCCGCGGTTGCGGTGGACGGCCAGGACGATGGCGAGGCCGATGCCGATCTCGGCGGCGGCGATGGCGATCGTGAAGAGCGTGAGGGCCTGGCCGGCGTGGAGTGCGTCGCGGAGCCAGACGTCGAAGGCGACCAGGTTGAGGTTGACGGCGTTGAGCATGAGCTCGACGGACATCAGGACGAGGATCGCGTTGCGGCGGGCGAGGACGCCGTAGAGGCCGGTGCAGAAGAGGAGGACGGCGAGGACCGCGGGATAGGCGAGGTGCATCAGCTCTGGTCCTCCCGGTCGGTGGCGGGGCGGACCTGCTGGAGCGGACGGCTCTGCTGGTCCCGGCGGGCCTGCTTGTCCTGACGGGCCTGCTTGTCCCGGCGGGCCTGCTTGTCCCGGCGGGCCTGCTTGTCCCGGCGGGCCTGCTTGTCCTGGCGGGCCTTGCGGGACAGGACGATCGCGCCGACGAGGGCGGCGAGCAGCAGGACGGAGAGTGCTTCGAAGGGGAGCACCCAGTGCCGGAAGAGGAACTCTCCCGAGGCCTTGGTGGAGCCCTGGGCGGGACCGTCCAGATCGATCCAGGTCGTCCGGAAGGCGTCCACGACGACCCAGACGAGGGCGCCCGCAGCGGCGACGGAAGCGCCGAGGGCGACCCACCGGTTGCCCGAGTCGGCGTCCGGGGAGCGGCCGATGGGGGCCCTGGTGAGCATCAGTCCGAAGAGGAGGAGGACCACGATGGAACCGACGTAGATCAGCACCTGGACCCATGCGATGAACTCGGCGGTGAGGAGGAGGTACTCCACCGCTATGCCGCCGAGGGCGACGACGAGCCAGAGGGCCGCGTGCACGAGTTGCTTGGTCGTGACCGTGATGAGAGCCGCGCCGAGGGTGGTGAGTCCGACCAGGAGGAAGGCGATCTCGACGCCGGTGGGTGAGAGGAAACCGGGGTGGGCGGCCGTAGTGGCGAGGGTCATTCCTGGCCCTCCCCTTCCGGTGTCCGACCCGGCCGGGCCCGCTCGGCTTCCCGCGCCGCTCGGGCCTCCTCCGCCGCCTGGGTCTCCTGGGCCTGGAGCTTGTCGGCCGTCTTGCGGGCGGCGGCGATCTCCTTGGGCTCCTCGGCTCCTGGGTCGAGCGCGGGCGGCTCGGGGACGGTCCACATCCACTCGCGGAGCTTGTCCCGCTCGTGGGTGAGTTCGTGGATGTCCGTCTCCGCGTACTCGAACTCGGGTGACCAGAACAGCGCGTCGAAAGGACAGACCTCGATGCAGATACCGCAGTACATGCACAGGGCGAAGTCGATCGCGAAGCGGTCCAGGACGTTGCGGCTGCGCTCACGGCCGCCGGGGGCGGCCGGGGGCACCGTCTCCTTGTGTGAGTCGATGTAGATGCACCAGTCGGGGCATTCACGGGCGCAGAGCATGCAGACCGTGCAGTTCTCCTCGAACAGTCCGATGACGCCCCGGGTACGGGGCGGCAGTTCGGGCTGGACGTCCGGGTACTGCGCGGTGACCGTGCGCTTCGTCATGGTCCGCAGGGTGACGGCGAGACCCTTGGCCAGGCCTGAGCCGGGGATCGGGGGCACTAGTTGATCGCCACCTTCACGATGCCGGTGAGCGCGATCTGCGCGAGAGCGAGGGGGATGAGCGTGGTCCAGGCGAGCTTCTGCAACTGGTCCTCGCGCAGACGGGGGTAGGTGACCCGGAGCCAGATGACGACGAACGCGAGAACGCCGGTCTTGAGCAGGGTCCAGACCCAGCCGAGCCCGTCCGCGCCGAGCGGTCCGTGCCAGCCGCCGAGGAACAGGACGGTCGTCAGGCCGCAAAGGACGACGATCCCGGCGTACTCGGCGAGCAGGAACAGTGCGAAGCGGAGTCCCGTGTACTCGGTGTACGCCCCGAAGATGATCTCCGAGTCGGCGACCGGCATGTCGAAGGGCGGACGCTGGAGTTCGGCGAGCCCTGCCACGAAGAAGACGAGCGCCCCGACGATCTGCCAGGGCAGCCACCACCACTCGAAGGCGTTGAGGATGCCGGGGAGCGATACGGTGCCGGCGGCCATGGCCACGGAGGCGGCGGCGAGCAGCATGGGCAGTTCGTACGCGAGGAGCTGTGCGGCGGTGCGGAGACCGCCGAGGAGGGAGAACTTGTTGGCCGAGGCCCAGCCCGCCATCAGCGAGCCGAGCACACCGACACCCATGACGGCGAGCACGAAGAAGATGCCCGCGTCCACGACCTGGCCGACCGCGCCCTCGCTGGGTCCGATCGGGATGGCTACGAGAACCAGGAGGTAGGGGAGCAGGGCGACGGCGGGCGCCAGCTGGAAGATGCGGCGGTCCGCTGCGGCCGGTACGACGTCTTCCTTCTGCGCGAACTTCACCCCGTCCGCGACGAGCTGCGCCCAGCCGTGGAACCCGCCGGCGTACATCGGGCCGAGGCGGCCCTGCATGTGGGCCATCACCTTGTGTTCGGCCTGTCCGACGACCAGCGGGACGACCATGAACACGGCGAAGACGATGACGAGGCGGAGGGCGACGTCGAGTACGTCGTTCACGCGGTATCGCCTCCGGCGGGGGTGTCGGGGGGTTGGGGGGTCTCGGGGGTGTCCGGTGCCTCAGGAGTGTCCGGTGCATCGGGGGTCTGCTCGGCCGGAGGTTCGGGGGCGGCGGTGTCGGGGGCAGGGGTGTCGGGGGTGCCGCTGCGCGGGGCTTCTCCCCTACCCGCCCCTTCCCGAACCGGGGGCTCCGCCCCCGGGCCCCCGCTCCTCAAACGCCGGAGGGGCTGGGATTCACCGGGTTCGCCGGAGTCACGAGCCTCGCCGGACGGTTCATGACCCCGGAGCGCCTGGGATTCACCCGGTTCGCCGGACTCACGAGCCTCAGCGGAGTCACGAGCCTCGCCGGACGGTTCATGACCCCGGAGCGCCTGGGATTCACCCGGTTCGCCGGAGTCACGAGCCTCAGCGGAGTCACGAGCATCGCCGGACGGTTCGGCGAATGCCGGGCGGGCGTCGTGCCACGGTGCGTCCTTGGCTGTGCCCGGCGTCGGGGTCGCCGGTGGCTGCTGACTCGCCGAGCCCTGGGAGGCGCTGCGGCTACGGCGCGGGGGCGCCGCCGGCTGCGGGGGCTCGGCCGCGTCCGGCCGCTGGGCCGCCGAGCCCTCGCTCGCGCTGCGGGCCCGGCGCGCCGGGCGGTCCCCCGCCGCGCGGGCCCCTCGGGCGGGACGGGCCGGTGCGGGCGGGAGCTGTCCCTTGAGCGGGCCCCATTCGTTGGGGTCGGGCACCCCCGGGGGCAGCATGGTCCGCCGCTTGGGTCCGCCGTGTTCGGACTCTCCCGGCTCCTTCGCCCCCGGCCAGGCCTTGGCGACCCGGGCCGCCAGGACGAAGTCCTTCCGCAACGGGTGGCCCTCGAAGCTCTCGGGCAGCAGCAGCGGGACCAGATGGGGATGGTCCTCGAAGCCGATACCGAACATCTCGTGCGTCTCACGCTCGTGCCACGCGGCGCCCGCGTAGACGCCGACGGCGGTGGGCAGGGTGGCAGCGTCGTGCGGGACGGTCGTACGGACCAGCAGGCGCCGGACCGTGCCCCCGCCGAGGGCCGCGACATGGGCGCAGACACGGAAGCCGGTGCCCGGTTCGTCGACGGCGCTCAGCCAGTCGAAGTAGGTGCAGCCCAGCTCGTCGCGGGCCGTTTCGAGGGCGGCCGTCCAGGAGGCGGCCGGGACGTCGACGGTCAGCAGGTCGTACGCGTGCGCGGCGGTGGCGTCCGCGCCGAAGACTTCGGTGACGGCGTCGGGCAGCGTGCTGTAGAGGTCCGGGGCGCTCACTTCCCCTCCTCCCCCGGCGTCTTCGGGGCCTCGACGAGACCGCTGCGCAGGGCGGCGGCCGACGGGCGGGCCGTGTCCTCGGTGCTGTACCGCTCGGCCAGCGATTCGCGGGCGATCTTCTCCTGGAGCTTGAGGATGCCCTGCAGGAGCGCCTCGGGCCGGGGCGGGCAGCCGGGGACGTAGACGTCGACGGGGATGATCTGGTCGACGCCCTTCGTCACGGAGTACGAATCCCAGTACGGCCCGCCGCAGTTGGAGCAGGCGCCGAAGGAGATGACGTACTTCGGCTCGGGCATCTGCTCGTAGAGCCGCTTCACGGCTGGGGCCATCTTGTCCGTCACCGTGCCGGAGACGACCATCAGGTCGGCCTGCCGTGGGCCGGGCGCGAAGGGGATGACGCCGAGCCGGATGAAGTCGTGCCGCGCCATGGAGGCGGCGATGAATTCGATGGCGCAGCAGGCGAGTCCGAAGTTGAAGACCCACAGGCTGTAACGGCGGCCCCAGTTGAGGACCACCTTCATCGGTTCGGGCGCGAGCCGGGACAGCACCCCGAGCCTCTTCGGCTCGGGCAGCGGCGTCGGGTCGGGCAGCGACACGGGGGGTTCGGGGTTCGGCCGGCTCGTCACGCCCATTCGAGGACGCCCTTCTTCCATGCGTAGAGCAGTCCCACGGCCAGGAAACCGAGGAAGATGAACATCTCCACCAGCGTCGTCGCCCCGTATCCGGGGGCCGCGAAGACCGTCGCCCACGGGAACAGGAAGATCGAGTCGACGGCGAAGATCACGTACAGGAAGGCGTACACGTAATAGCGAACCTGGGTGTGGGCCCAGCCCTCTCCCACGGGGTCCACGCCGCACTCGTACGTGAGGAGTTTCTCCGGCGTCGGGACCACGGGCCTGAGCAGCCGGCCGGCCCCGAAGGCGACGGCGACGAACACCACGCCCACCAGGGCGAGCAGTCCGACCACTGAGTAGCTCTGGAAGTAGTCCGACGCGAGAACGGTCGGTCCCGGCACGTCCGCCACGTCCGCCCCTCGCTCCCTCAACCTGTTCGACGGTCTGTACGCACGGGAGTCTAGGCCCTGTTAAAGGGACGGTAAGCAGCCGCGTCGCGGAACAGGTGGGGCGGCGGACGCCACGCGAGGTGGGGTTATCCCTACTCGGCCTCACCCACGAACCCCATGGCGTGGGCGCGCCCGGCCCGGCACGCTGGTCGTATGACCATGAGCCCCTCCCTGCCGGACAACGACCGGCCGCCGCCCGCGCGCTTCGCCTTCGACCGGTGGACGTGGAAGGAGATCGCGCATCTCCTGGCCAATCTGCCGATGGCGATCATCGGGTTCGTCTACACCGTGTTCCTGGTCGCCGTGGGCGTGGGGCTCTCCGTCACCGTGATCGGGCTGCCGCTGCTCGCGCTGGGGCTGCGGGGCGCGCGCGGTCTCGGCCGGGCCGAGCGCGGCCGGGCGCGGAGGATGCTCGGGGTGCGGATCGAGGAGCCGAGCCCGTGGCTGCGTGGCCGTGACGGTCAGGGCTTCTTCAGCCGGCTCTGGTCGGGGCTGAAGGACCCGGTCGGCTGGCGGGCGTTGCTGTATTCGTTCATCCGGCTGCCGTGGGGCGTGGCGACGTTCGCCGTGACGCTGGTGAGCCTCTTCGTCCTCTGGCCGGTGCTCCCGTTCCTCGCGCGCGGGCTGGCGAACGCGGACCGGGCGATGGTGCGGGGGCTGCTCTCCCCCTCCGACGAGCTGGAACGCAGGATCGCCGAGCTGGAGTCGGACCGGGGTGTGGTCGTGGACACGGCCGCCGCCGACCTGCGCCGCATCGAACGCGACCTCCACGACGGCGCACAGGCCCGCCTCGTCGCCCTCGCCATGGGCCTGGGGCTGGCGAAGGAGAAGCTCACCGACGATCCCGAGGCCGCGGCCCGCATGGTCGACGAGGCCCACGGCGAGGTCAAGGTCGCCCTCCAGGAACTCCGCGACCTCGCCCGCGGCATCCACCCCGCCGTCCTCACCGACCGCGGACTCGACGCCGCGCTCTCCGCCATCGCCTCCCGCTGCACCGTCCCCGTGACCGTGTCGGTGGGGCTGACGGCCCGGCCGGCCGAGGCCATCGAGGGCATCGCCTACTTCACGGTCTCCGAACTCCTCCAGAACGTCAGCAAGCACAGCCGCGCCGGTCAGGCGTGGGTCGACGTGTGGCGGTCCGGTGACCGGCTGATGCTCCAGGTCCGGGACGACGGGACGGGCGGCGCCCGGCTCGACGGCGGTACGGGCATGTCGGGGCTGGCGGAGCGGCTGGGAGCGGTCGACGGGGTGTTCGTCCTGGACTCCCCCGAGGGCGGCCCGACCACGGTCACCGCTGAGCTGCCCTGGCGCGACCGCGTCGCCACCGGGGCCGAGCGGGCCGGTGCGACGTGAGACGGCGACAGCGGGCGCTCCCGTCCCGGGCACGGAACGGGGACGCCCCGTTTCAGGCACGGAACGGGGCGTCCCCGTGGTGGGGAAAACCCCCGGCCGGATACGGAGACGGCCCTCATGGTGAGGCGGCCCCCGGCACAGCATTCTTGAGATATCAGCCGTTGTATCGGTCTGCGGGGAGCTCCCGCTCAGAAGAAACGGACGGACGCCACTGATGGCCACGGCATACGGACCGGACACCCGGGACCAGTACAGGCCCGGCACCGGGTCGGGGGGATACCCGCCGGCGAAGCACTCCCTCCCCGCGGCGCTCCGCGCGCCCTTCGAGGCGCGTACGTGGCGCGAGCTGGCCTATCTGCTCCTGAGCCTGCCGATCAGCGTGGTGCTGTTCTCCTTCGCGGTGACGATGGTGTCGCTCGGACTCGGCATGCTGATCACCTTCCTCGGCATTCCGATACTCGCCGCCGGCCTCGTCATGTGCCGCGGCTTCGGTGTCATGGAGCGAGGCCGGGCGCGCGGGCTGCTGCGGCTGGACGTCGCGGACCCCGCACCGGTGCGCGGCAAGGGCGGTCTGATGTCCTGGGTCGGCGCGACGCTGAAGAGCGGGGTGTCATGGCGGCATCTGCTCTACGCGGTGCTGCACATGCCGTGGGCGGTGTTCGCGTTCACCGTGGCGGTGACCTTCTGGTTCTACGGCTGGGCGGCGTTCACCTATCCGCTGTGGCACTGGGTCTTCCCCACGTACGTGGGTGTCGACGGCATCCAGCTGTACGGGGACGGAACGCACCAGTTCTACCTCGACTCCTCCTTCGAGCTGGGGACCACCGCCGCGTTCGGCCTGGCTCTCGTCCTGGTCACGCCCTGGATCATCCGGGGTCTGGCGACCGTGGACCGGTTCATGGTCGCGGGTCTGCTCGGCCCTTCCCGGCTGGCCACCAGGGTCTCGGAGCTGGAGTCGGACCGGGGTGTGGTCGTGGACACGGCCGCCGCCGACCTGCGCCGCATCGAACGCGACCTCCACGACGGCGCACAGGCCCGCCTCGTCGCCCTCGCCATGGATCTGGGGCTCGCGAAGGAGAAGCTCACCGACGATCCCGAGGCCGCGGCCCGCATGGTCGACGAGGCCCACGGCGAGGTCAAGGTCGCCCTCCAGGAACTCCGCGACCTCGCCCGCGGCATCCACCCCGCCGTCCTCACCGACCGCGGACTCGACGCCGCGCTCTCCGCCATCGCCTCCCGCTGCACCGTCCCCGTGAAGGTCGTGGTGGACCTGGAGTCGCGGCCCGCGCAGGCCATCGAGGGCATCGCCTACTTCACGGTCTCCGAGCTCCTCCAGAACGTCAGCAAGCACGCCCGGGCCACCCGCGCCTCGGTCGACGTGTGGCGGGCTGCGGACCGGCTGATGCTCCAGGTCAGCGATGACGGGCGCGGCGGAGCCGGAGTGTCGACGGGCAGCGGTCTCGCCGGGCTGACGGAACGGCTGGACGCGGTGGACGGCATCCTCGTCGTCGACTCCCCCGCCGGCGGACCCACGACCGTCACGGCCGAGCTGCCCTGGCGGGGCTGAGGAGCCGGCTCCCACCCGCGCCGCAGTGCCCCGGTCCGCCATCGCGGCGGACCGGGGCACTGCGGCGCGTCCGGTGCCACCGGAACCGCTGGTACGGCCCGTCAGGGCGCCGGAGCTGGAATGCTGGACACGCACGGCGGCCGCGTGACCGCCGTGGGCACGTGAACACACGGAACGACCGACAGTGGGGGACAGAACGTCGTGGAGGAAAGAGTGCGGATCGTCATCGCCGAGGATTCGGTGCTGCTCCGGGAGGGGCTCACCCGGCTGCTGACCGATCTGGGGCACGACGTCGTCGCCGGGGTCGGGGACGCCGAGGCGCTGATCAAGACGGTGAGCGACCTCGCCGGGCAGGACGCCCTGCCGGACGTGGTGGTCGCCGATGTGCGGATGCCGCCGACCCACACCGACGAGGGCGTGCGGGCGGCGGTGCGGCTGCGCAAGGACTACCCGGACATCGGGGTGCTGGTGCTCTCGCAGTACGTCGAGGAGCAGTACGCCACCGAGCTGCTGGCCGGCAGCAGCCGCGGCGTGGGCTATCTGCTGAAGGACCGGGTCGCCGAGGTCAGGGAGTTCGTGGACGCGGTCGTGCGGGTGGCGCAGGGCGGGACGGCGCTGGACCCGGAGGTGGTGGCACAGCTGCTGGGCCGCAGCCGCAAGCAGGACGTGCTGGCGGGGCTCACGCCGCGCGAGCGGGAGGTCCTGGGTCTGATGGCGGAGGGGCGTACGAATTCAGCCGTCGCCCGGCAGCTGGTGGTCAGTGACGGAGCGGTCGAGAAGCACGTCAGCAACATCTTCCTGAAACTCGGCCTGGCGCCCAGTGACGGGGATCACCGGCGTGTTCTCGCTGTTCTCACTTATCTGAACTCATGACGACGCGATGATCTACTTGCGATGATCTGGATGATCCACCCGTAGCCGAGTGAGACCTCGGGACCAGGACGAAAGGATGAGCACCGGGGGCCTCGTCCAGTGATCGAAAGGTCCGGAAAAATATGGCAAAGCGTGACGCATTCATGTCTCAAAAACGCGTCCACCATATGACCGGTCCGAGGAAGGCGACCCTTACAGAAGTAGGGTGGGGCCTGGACCGCCGGCGGGCCGGCCGGTCCCGAGCCGCCGCCCCGAGGGAGGTCCAGTTCAGTGACCAGCCAGGTCAGTAGCCCAGCCGGAAAGTCCGATGAGGCCGACGAGGCTGTCGTCGGGGAGCAGCGAGCCCCGCGCATTGATCGCACGGGTGCCACCGAGAAGGAAATCCGCCGCCTTGACCGGGTGATCATCCGTTTCGCGGGTGACTCCGGTGACGGCATGCAGTTGACGGGCGACCGGTTCACGTCGGAGACCGCGTCGTTCGGGAACGACCTGTCGACGCTGCCCAACTTCCCGGCCGAGATCCGGGCACCCGCCGGGACGCTGCCGGGTGTGTCGTCGTTCCAGCTGCATTTCGCGGACCACGACATCCTGACCCCGGGCGACGCGCCGAATGTGCTGGTCGCGATGAATCCCGCCGCGCTGAAGGCGAATATCGCCGATGTGCCGCGCGGGGCCGACATCATCGTGAACACGGACGAGTTCACGAAACGCCCGATGGCGAAAGTCGGGTACGCGCAATCCCCCCTCGAGGACGGCTCGCTCGAGGCGTACAACGTCCATCCTGTGCCGTTGACGACCCTGACGATCGAGGCGCTGAAGGAGTTCGGGCTTTCCCGCAAGGAGGCCGAGCGGTCGAAGAACATGTTCGCGCTCGGGCTGTTGTCCTGGATGTACAACCGTCCGACCGAGGGGACGGAGACATTCCTCCGGTCGAAGTTCGCCAGGAAGCCGGAGATCGCCGAGGCGAATGTGGCGGCGTTCCGCGCCGGCTGGAATTTCGGTGAGACCACGGAGGATTTCGCGGTCTCGTACGAGGTCGCACCGGCGTCGCACGCCTTTCCCACGGGTACGTACCGCAATATCTCGGGGAACCTGGCATTGTCGTACGGGCTGATCGCGGCGGGCCGGCAGGCGGATCTGCCGGTGTATCTGGGCTCGTATCCGATCACCCCGGCGTCCGACATCCTGCACGAGCTCAGCAAGCACAAGAACTTCGGCGTACGGACGTTCCAGGCTGAGGACGAGATCGCCGGGATCGGGGCGGCGCTCGGCGCTTCGTTCGGCGGCTCGCTGGGTGTGACGACCACGTCGGGTCCGGGTGTGGCGCTGAAGTCGGAGACGATCGGTCTCGCGGTGTCGCTGGAGCTGCCGCTGCTGATCATCGACATCCAGCGGGGCGGGCCGTCCACCGGCCTGCCGACCAAGACCGAGCAGGCCGACCTGCTCCAGGCCATGTACGGGCGCAACGGTGAGGCACCGGTCCCGATCGTGGCGCCGAAGACCCCGGCGGACTGCTTCGACGCGGCGCTCGACGCCGCCCGGATCGCTCTGACGTACCGCACGCCGGTGTTCCTGCTCTCGGACGGGTATCTGGCGAACGGCTCCGAGCCGTGGCGGATCCCGGAGATCGACAGTCTCCCGGATCTGCGGACGCGGTTCGCGACCGGGCCGAACCACGAACTGGCCGACGGCACCGAGGTGTTCTGGCCCTACAAGCGGGACCCGGAGACCCTGGCCCGCCCCTGGGCGGTGCCGGGCACGCCGGGTCTGGAGCACCGGATCGGCGGGATCGAGAAGCAGGACGGCACGGGGAACATCTCCTACGATCCGGCCAACCACGACTTCATGGTCCGCACCCGCCAGGCGAAGGTCGACGGCATCGAGGTCCCCGACCTGGAGGTCGACGACCCGGCCGACGCCACGACCCTGGTCCTGGGCTGGGGTTCGACGTACGGCCCGATCACCGCGGCCGTACGCCGGCTCCGCGCGGCCGGGGAGACGATCGCGCAGGCCCATCTGCGCCATCTCAACCCCTTCCCGCGGAATCTCGGTGAGGTGCTGAGGCGTTACGACAAGGTCGTGGTCCCGGAGATGAACCTCGGGCAGCTCGCCCTGCTGCTGAGGGCCAGGTACCTCGTGGACGCCCGGAGTTACAACCAGGTCAACGGAATGCCCTTCAAGGCCGAGCAGCTCGCCACCGCCCTCAAGGAGGCCATCGATGCCTGACGCCAACGAACTCCTCCAGCTGGTCCCCAAGGCCGAGGGCAAGCAGTCCATGAAGGACTTCAAGTCCGACCAGGAGGTGCGCTGGTGCCCCGGGTGCGGTGACTACGCGGTCCTCGCGGCCGTGCAGGGCTTCATGCCCGAACTGGGGCTGGCCAGGGAGAACATCACGTTCGTCTCCGGCATCGGCTGCTCGTCCCGTTTCCCGTACTACATGAACACGTACGGGATGCACTCCATCCACGGCCGCGCCCCGTCCATCGCGACGGGCCTGGCCACCTCCCGCCGTGACCTGTCCGTCTGGGTCGTCACCGGCGACGGCGACGCGCTGTCCATCGGCGGGAACCACCTCATCCACGCCCTGCGCCGCAACGTCAACCTCAAGATCCTGCTGTTCAACAACCGGATCTACGGGCTGACCAAGGGGCAGTACAGCCCCACCTCCGAGGTCGGCAAGATCACCAAGTCGACGCCGATGGGCTCGCTCGACGCCCCCTTCAACCCGGTCTCCCTCGCGCTGGGCGCCGAGGCCTCGTTCGTCGCGCGCACCGTCGACTCCGACCGCAAGCACCTCACGAGTGTGCTGCGCGCGGCGGCCGACCACCCCGGCACCGCGTTGGTGGAGATCTACCAGAACTGCAACATCTTCAACGACGGCGCCTTCGAGGTGCTCAAGGACAGGGAACGGGCCGAGGAGGCGGTCATCCGCCTCGAACACGGCCAGCCGATCCGCTTCGGGGCCGAGGGGTCGAAGGGGGTCGTGCGCGACGCGCTCACGGGTGACCTGAGCGTCGTCGCGGTCACCGAGGAGAACCAGTCGCGGATCCTCGTCCACGACGCCCACAACCCCAGCCCCACGACCGCCTTCGCGCTGTCCCGGCTGGCCGACGCCGACACCCTGCACCACACACCGATCGGGGTGCTGCGCAGTGTGGAGCGCCCGGTCTACGACGCGCTCATGTCCGACCAGCTCGATGCCGCGATCGAGCAGCACGGCAAGGGTGACCTGAGCGCCCTGCTGGCGGGCAGCGACACCTGGACCGTGGTCGGCTGACCCGCCGTCACACCTGTCCGCCGGGGCCCGGAGCCGACTGGTTCCGGGCCTCGTCGTATGCCGCGCGGGCCGACTCGACCCCGTCCACCTGCCGCTCGGACCAGCGTGCCAGCGCCCAGACCTGGTCGGCGGCCTCCTTGCCGAGCGGGGTGAGCGAGTAGTCCACGCGGGGCGGGATCACCGGCTTCGCGTCCCGGTGCACGAAGCCGTCGCGCTCCAGCGTCTGGAGGGTCTGGGCCAGCATCTTCTCGCTGACGCCGCCGACCGTGCGGCGCAGTTCGCTGAACCGGTAGGAGCGCTCCAGCAGCGCGGCCAGCACGAGCACGCCCCACCGGCTGGTGATGTGTTCGAGGATCAGCCGGGAGGGGCAGTTCTGCTGGTTGACGTCCGCGCGCCGGCCGCCCACTTCGTCCAGGATGCTTACTGTCATACCAGTACCTTACTTCAAAGTGGGTACTTTCCCAGAGTTAGTACACCTCCTAGGGTGAGTTGCGTTCCACTCGCAGCAGGACCAGCAGCACCAGGAGAGAACCCCATGAGCATCGTCGTCACCGGAGCCACCGGCGCCCTCGGCCGCCTCGTCGTCGAGCGCCTGCTCGACACGGTCCCGGCCCACCAGGTCGTCGCGGTCGTCCGCGACAAGGAGAAGGCCGCCGCGCTCGCCGCCCGGGGCGTCGAGCTCCGCATCGCCGACTACGACCGCCCGGAGACCCTCGCCGACGCGTTCCGGGCCGGCGACCGCGTCCTGCTGGTCTCGGGCAGCGAGGTCGGCAGGCGGGTGCCCCAGCACACCGCGGTGATCGACGCCGCGAAGGCGGCCGGGGTCGCGCAGCTCGCGTACACCGGGGTGCTGGGCGGGCCCGCGGCCGACTTCCTGCTGGCCGAGGAACACAAGGTCACCGAGCAGCTGATCCTCGACTCCGGCCTCCCGTACACCTTCCTGCGCAACGGCTGGTACACCGAGAACTACACCGCGAATCTGGCACCCGTCCTGGAGCACGGCGCCGTCGTCGCCAACGCGGGCGACGGGCGCGTCGCCTCCGCCACCCGGGCCGACTACGCGGACGCGGCCGCCGCCGTACTCACCGGCGAGGGGCACCTGGGCGCGGCGTACGAGCTGAGCGGAGACGTGGCCTGGTCGCTGGACGAGTACGCCGCGACCGTCGCCGCGGCCACCGGCAAGGAGATCACGTACAACCGGGTTCCTGCCGCCGTGCACCAGGAGATCCTCGCCGGAGCCGGGGTGCCCGAGCCCTTCCCCGCGATCCTCGTCGACGTCGACGAGGCCATCGCACGCGGCCTGCTCGCCGGGACGAGCGGCGACCTGGCCCGCCTGATCGGCCGGCCGACCACTCCGCTGGCCGAGACGGTCGCCGCGGCGGTCGCCGCCGCCTGAACGGGCACACCCGCGCCTGTCATGACTGTTTCCCTGAGACGGCAATGACAGAGGGCTCTTCCAGCGCTACCGTCGTGCAGTCGGCCGTCCGCCGACGCAGGAGTGCCGGGAGGGCCCGTGAAGGGGAAGAACGAACAGCGGGCAGGCCTGCTGTACGGAATCGGCGCGTACGGGATGTGGGGCCTCGTGCCCCTCTTCTGGCCGCTGCTGGAACCGTCGGGGGCGGTGGAGATCCTCGCCCACCGGATGGTGTGGTCGCTGGGCGTCGTCGGCATCGCCCTGTTGTTCCTGCGCCGCTGGGCGTGGATCGGGGAGCTGCTCCGGCAGCCCCGGCGGCTGGGGCTCATCGCGATCGCCGCGACGGTGATCTCGGTCAACTGGGGCCTCTACATCTGGTCCGTGAACAACGGCCACGTCGTCGAGGCCTCGCTCGGCTACTTCATCAACCCGCTGGTCACCATCGCCATGGGCGTCCTGCTGCTCGGCGAGCGGCTGAGGCCGGTGCAGTGGACCGCGGTGGCGACCGGCTTCGCCGCGGTGCTCGTGCTGGCGGTCGGCTACGGGCAGCCGCCGTGGATCTCGCTGGTGCTGGCGTTCTCCTTCGCGACGTACGGCCTGGTGAAGAAGAAGGTCAACATGGGCGGCCTGGAGTCCCTGGCCGCCGAGACCGCCGTGCTGTTCGTGCCGGCGCTCGGGTTCCTGCTGTGGCTCGGGGCGAGCGGCGACGCGACGTTCCTGGCAGGGGGCGCGGGCCACGGAGCCCTGCTCGCCGCGACGGGGCTCATCACCGCGATCCCCCTGGTCTGCTTCGGCGCCGCCGCGATCCGGGTGCCGCTCTCCGTCCTGGGCCTGCTGCAGTATCTGGCGCCGGTGTTCCAGTTCGCGCTGGGCATCCTGTACTTCCACGAGGAGATGCCGCCCGAGCGGTGGGCCGGCTTCGCCCTGGTCTGGGTGGCCCTGATGCTGCTGACCTGGGACGCGCTGCGCACGGCACGCCGCACGCGGGCCGAGGCCCTGCGGCTGGCCGTACGGGCGGCAGAAGCCTCGGCGCCTGTCGGCACGGCTTCCGCTTCGGCGCCTGACGCGGACACCCCGGCCATAAAATAGTTACCGAGTTGCCTTTTTTACTCGGTTGCGTTTTCCTGTACGCCAGGACGACACGACCGAGGAGCAGGCATGACCGACGTACTGATCGTGGGCGCGGGCCCGACCGGACTGACGCTGGCCTGCGATCTGGCCAGGCGTGGCGTCGCGCTGCGCATCGTGGACAGGTCGCCGGAGCATCCCCGCAGTTCGCGGTCGAAGGGCCCCAACGCGCGCTCCCTGGAGGTGCTGGAGGACCTGGGGGTCGTCGAGGCGGTGCTGGCGGCGGGCTCACCGCCGCTCCCGATGCGCAAGTACCGCGACGGGGTGCCGGTCGCGGACACCGATCCGTACGCCGGCTCCTCGCCCACGCCGGACGCCCCGTACGACCGGGGCCGGCTGATCGCCCAGTGGCGGCTGGAGGAGATCCTGCGCGACCGCCTCGCCGGGTACGGCGTGGCGGTGGAGACCGGCACCGAGGTCGTGGGCCTCACCGACGACGGGTCCTCGGTGACCGTCACCCTCGCCGACGGCTCCACCGCCGGCGCGCGCTACGTGGTGGGCTGCGACGGCGCCCACAGCCGCGTACGGAAACTGCTCGGCGTCCCGTTCGACGGGGAGACGGACGAAGAACAGCTGATGGTCTGCGGCGACGTCGAGATCACCCCGGGCGTCCTGGACCGGGGCATCTGGCACCAGTGGTTCGACGAGGACGGAGCCGTCATGCTCTGCCCCGTCCCCGGCACACGGACCGGCTGGTGGTTCCAGTCGGGCCCGGAGCGTGACGCGGACGGCCGGCCCCTCGCCCCCTCCCCCGACGGTTTCAGGCGGCTCTTCGCCCGGCACACCCGGCTCCCGGCCGGCAGCATCACCGGGGCCACGCTGCTCTCGACGTACCGCGTCAACGTGCGCATGGCCGACCGCTACCGGGTGGGCCGGGTGCTCCTCGCCGGGGACGCCGCCCATGTGCACGCCATCGCGGGCGGGCTCGGCATGAACACCGGCATCCAGGACGCCTTCAACCTCGGCTGGAAGCTCGACCGGACACTGCGGAAACGGGGAGGGCCGGGGCTGCTGGACACCTACGAGGAGGAACGGCTGCCGGTCGCGGCCTGGACGCTGGCGCTGACCTCGGAGCGGCTGCGGGCCACGCTGGAGGCGATCAGGGAACCGGGCGGCGGGCTCGACACCGCGATCACCCCCTCGACGGCGGGGCTCGACCGCGGCTACCGATGGAGCTCCCTGGCCCGGCTCGGGAACGGTGGCGGGAACGGGGACGGGGACGAGGACGGCGTACGGTCGGGCGACCGCGCGCCGGACGCCCCCTGCGCCGAAGCCGCGACCGGTGCGCCCACCCGGCTGTTCCGCGTCTTCGCCGGTCCGCACATCACGGTGCTGGGCTTCGGGGCGGGCACGGAACGGACGCTGCGGGAGGCGGCCGGCACCCATGGCGAGGCGGTCCGGACCTCCCGGGTGTACGACGCCGGGGAACCAGGCCCCGGCACCGCCGCCCCGGACGCGCTGCACGACCGGGACGGGCTCGCCCGCGCGGCCTACGGCGTCGACGGTGACACCGTCGTCGTGATCCGGCCCGACAACCACGTGGCGCTGATCGCGGCCGCCCGCGACCGGGACGCGGTACGACGGTGTCTCGACGCGCTGGACGGGGTGCGGGAGCCGGATCCGATGAGTGTGGCAAGCATGGTGGACGGCACCCGCAAAGGCTGATTGAGTGCCCGGATGGGGACGATCCTGAAGGACATGAGGCACGTTCAGTGGCATGAGCTGCGCCATGCCCAGGGCTCCGCGTCCCAGGTCCCCGGGATGCTGTCACGGATCGCCTGGGGCGACAGCGAGTCGGCCGAGGACGCCCTGAGCGATCTGGGGCAGTGGATCGGCGCCCTGGCCGTGTTCGACGCGACGGCCGCCACGGTCCCGTTCCTCTGGGAGCTCGCCGCCATGGAGACCGTGAAGGACCGGGTTGGGGTGCTCGGCCTGCTGGGGACGATCCTCGCCCATGGCCACGCGCACCACCCGGAGTGGACGAGGGACGCGCATCTCGCTGTGCTGGCCGGGCGGACGACGGCCGAGCGGCTGGTCACGGACGGCGATCCGGCGGTGAGCGCGGCGGCCGCGGCCCTGCTGACCGCGTGCGCCGGGCACGGCTGCCCGGCCTGCCCGCCGCGGTGAGCGGGCCCCGGAACGCGCCGGATCGGGCCGCCACCGACCGAGCCGACCGTCCCCGCAGGTCAGCGGCGTACGGCGGGAAGGCGATCTCTCTAGGCTGACCCCATGGTCACGCCACCCGCCGCATACACCCTTGTCGCCACGGATCTGGACGGCACACTGCTGCGTTCCGACGACACCGTGAGCGCCCGTTCCCGTGCGGCTCTCGCCCGCGCCGCCTCGGCCGGCGCACGGCATCTGATCGTCACGGGCCGGCCGGTGCCCGGCATACGCGCCCTGCTCGGGGACCTCGGCTACGACGGGCTCGCGGTCTGCGGGCAGGGCGCACAGGTGTACGACGCCGGGTCGGCCCGCATGCTGAACTCGGTGACGCTGGACCGGGAGCTGGCCGACACCGCGCTCGGCAAGATCGAGGCCGAGGTGGGGCAGGTGTTCGCCGCGGTGGACCAGGACGGCGCCGACGGCAGGACCCTGATCGAGCCGGGCTACCGCATGCCGCACCCCTCGCTCCCGGCGCAGCGCGCAGGGCACCGGTCGGAGCTGTGGGCGGCGCCCGTCATCAAGGTCCTGATCCGCCACCCGGAGCTGACGGACGACGAGCTGGCCGCCGCCGCCCGAGGAGCGGTGGGTGATCTGGCGTCCGTCACGATGGCGGGCCCCGGCACGGTGGAGCTGGCCCCCTTCGGCGTGGACAAGGGCACGGGAGTCACCCTGGCCGCCGGGCTGCTGGGCCTCGACCCCGTCGGCGCGGTGGCGTTCGGCGACATGCCCAACGACCTGCCGATGTTCCGCCTCGCCGGCCACCGGGTGGCGATGGCCGACGCGCACGCGGAGCTGCGGGCCGCCGCCGACGAGATCACGCTCTCGAACGAGGAGGACGGCGTCGCGGTGGTCCTGGAGCGGCTGTTCGGCTGAGGACATGCGCCCTCCCGGGACCTCGCGACACCCGGCGGCCGAAAAGCACCTCCCATAACTTCATGCACATGCATATGATGCGTACGCCGGTAAAAGCCGCATGCAATCACTTGGGGGCATGGCATGACCACGCGCGACTTCCTCTTCCTGCTCGGCAGCAGCCGCACCGGCGGCAACACCGAGACGCTGGCCCGGCTCGCAGCCGAGCAGCTCCCGGCCGGCACCGGACAGCGGTGGCTCGACCTGCGGGACCTCCCGCTGCCCGACTTCGAGGACCGGCGGCACGCGGACGGCCACCCCGTCCCGGCGGGCAACTCCGCGACCTTGCTGGAGGCGACGCTCGCCGCCACCGACGTGGTCATCGCCTCACCGCTGTACTGGTACTCCGTGTCCACCTCCACCAAGCGCTACCTCGACCACTGGTCGGGCTGGCTGGAGGCCCCCGGCGTCGAATTCCAGCGGCGGATGGCCGGGAAGACGCTGTGGGGGGTCACCGCGCTCGCGGACGACGACCCGGCGGTCGCCGAACCGCTCGCGGGCACCCTGCGCAATTCGGCGCGGTACCTCGGCATGCGGTGGGGCGGGGTGCTGCTGGGCAACGGCAGCAGGCCCGGTGACGTGCTGACCGACACCGACGCCGCGGCCCGGGCGAAGGTCTTCTTCAGCTGACGCCCCCCGTCCCGGGGGCGCCCCCACCACCGGGGGCGTCCCCGGCCCCGCCGGCGGGGCCTGACAGGGACCGCAGGACATGGGCCACCAGCGTGGCGACCGTCGCCTCGTCCTGCGGCGGCTTCCGCAGCACATGGCGGTAGTAGACGGGCCCGTAGAGCAACTCCACCGCGAACGGCAGATCCGCGCCGGCGGGTATCTGCCCCTGCTCCTGGGCGCGCCTCAGGCGCCCGACGGCGGCCTCGAAGCGGGGGTCGACCAGCTGTTCGCGCACGGCCAGCGCGAGGCCGTCGTCGTGGTGCATCTCGGACAGGATCCCGGAGTAGGCCGGGCCGTACGGCGGCGTGGAGATCAGTCTCACCAGACCGTTGATGTGCGTCCGGAGGTCGGCCTCGATGTCGCCCGTCTCCACGAACGGTGTGGCGCCGGCGAGCACCTGGGCGAAGGCCTCCAGCATCACCGCGACCTTCGACGGCCACCAGCGGTAGATCGTCTTCTTGCTCACGCCGGCGCGGGCCGCGATGGCCTCGACGGTGACCCGGCCGTACCCCTTCTCCGTACACAGCTCCAGGGCGGCGTCCAGCGTCGCCCGTCGTGACCTCTCGCTGCGGCGCAGGGAACTCGGCGATGTGATCATTCGGTGAGCATAGGGGGATTCCGCCCACCGCTTGTTGACAGGTCGTCGCCAAAAGTCGAACAATGACCAAGCTGGAAACGGAACGTACCGTGTCGTGACGTTCCGTGCAGTACACCGTTCGTGCCGTTCGTGCCGCGACGAGCCGATCGGGGGACGGCTCGACCGGCCGACGGTACGGACGGCCCGTGCCGGGCCCTCAGACGGTGACGTCCTTCGTGGTGAAGCGCGCCCAGGCCGCGGAGCCGAACACCGCCGCGTACACCGCCTGCAGACCCAGGTTCCTGACCATCTCGTCCCAGTAGACCGGGTCACGCAGCAGGTCCGTGAAGGACAGCCAGTAGTGCGGGAAGAGATACGGATGGATCGCGTGCAGCTGCGGCATGGTGTCCAGGATCTGCACGGTGACCAGCACCCCGACCGTGGCCGCCATCGCCGCGATCCCGCTGTTGGTGAGCGTCGAGACGAAGAGACCCAGCGCCGCGAAACCGACGAGTGACACCGCGACCGCCACCGCGATCAGTCCGGCCCGCAGGAGTCCCTCGCCGAAGCCGATCCGGGTGCCCGAGATCGTCGTGACCTCCCCGACGGGGAAGAGGAGCGCCCCGGCCGCGAGCGCCGACGCCGCCACGACCAGGGTGGCGACCAGGCAGAACACCAGCACGGACGCGTACTTGGCGAGGAGCAGCCGGGTGCGGCCCGCCGGAGCCACCAGCAGATAGCGCAGGGTGCCGCCGCTCGCCTCGCCCGCGACGGAGTCCCCCGCGACGACGCCGACGGCCATCGGCAGGAAGACGGGCAGCGTCGCGGAGAGGGCCGCGAAGACCAGGAACAGTCCGTTGTGGGTGATCTGGGAGAGGAAGGCGGGCCCTCCCCCGCCGCCGGGCCCGCCCCGGGATCCGTCCCCCGTCTCGATGCGGACGGCGATCCCGATGAGGACGGGGACGGCCGCCAGTACCCCGAGCAGGGCCAGGGTGCGCCACCGGCGGAGCGTGGTGGTCACTTCGGAGCGGAGGATCCCGAAGGTCCACAGCGCACGGCGCGCCGCGGGGGGCGCCGGCGGCGCCGTGAGTTCAGCCTGCGACATCAAATCCCTCTCCGGTGAGCGCGACGAAGGCGTCCTCCAGCGAGGCCCGTTCGACGCCGAAGCCGCGTACACGGACGCCGCCGCGCACCAGGGCCGCGTTGAGGTCCGCGAGTTCCACCTCGCCGGGCGGCGCGTCGGCGTTCACCCGGTCCCCGTCGGTCACGATCCCCGTCGCCCCCTGTTCCGCGAGGATCCTGGCCGCGTCACCGGGGTCGGGCGTGGTCACGGCTAGCCGGCCCCGGACGCCCGCGGCGAGCGTGGCGACCGGGCCCTGGACGAGGAGCCGGCCGCGGGCCATCACCGCGGCGTGGGTGCAGACCTGCTCGATCTCGTCGAGCAGGTGGGACGAGAGGAAGACGGTGGTGCCCTCGCCCGCCAGCTCCCGCACCAGGGAGCGGATCTCGCGCATGCCCTGCGGGTCGAGGCCGTTGGTCGGTTCGTCCAGCACGAGCAGTCTGCGCGGCTGGAGGAGGGCGGCGGCCAGCCCGAGCCGCTGCTTCATCCCGAGTGAGTACGCCTTGGCCTTCTTGCCGGCCGCGGCGGCCAGCCCGACCCGCTCCAGGGCGTTCCCCACGCGCACGCGCCGGGTGCGTGGATCGGCGGCCGGGTCGGCGGAGTCGAAGCGTACGAGATTGTCGCGGCCCGTCAGGAAGCCGTACAGCGCGGGCCCTTCGATGAGCGCGCCGACGTGCGGGAGCACCGACCGGGCGGCCGCCGGCATGGGGCGGCCCAGGACCTGTGCGGTGCCGGAGGTCGGGTCGATGAGCCCCATGAGCATCCGGATCGTGGTGGTCTTGCCGGAGCCGTTGGGCCCCAGGAAGCCGAAGACGCTTCCGGCGGGGACGGCGAGGTCGAGCCCGTCGACGGCCAACTGCCCGCCGCGGTAGCGCTTGGTGAGCCCCCGCGTCTCGATCACCGCGCCGCCGGGCTCCCGCCCCGCGTCCGGTCCGGCCGTGACGGCCGCCGTGTCGGTCATGCGCCTTCCCGGTCCTGTCCCGCCGTGTCCGGCTCCCCGCGCCCCGTGCCCGCCTGCGGCCCGTCGCACGGACCGCCCCGCCGTACGGAGCGTACGACGGGGCGGGGTGTACGGAGCGTACGACGGGGCGGGCGTACGGTGCCTCCTACTTCGCGGTGTCGGCCGCCTTGACCAGCGCGTCCTTGGTGACCGCGCCGACGTAGACCTTGCCGTCGTCCGTCATCAGCGCGTTGACCAGGCGCGTCTCGAAGACCGTGCCCGAGCCGAAGTCGCCGGTGACCTTGTCGCCGAGCGCGTCGAGGAACTGCTGAGCCTGCGCGGGTACGTCACCCGAGCCCTGGGCGGGCAGGCCCGCCCCGCCCGGCAGCTCGATCTCGGCGACGGCGTTCCAGCCCTCGCCGATGACGTCGAGGCCCTTGAAGTCCTCCAGCGCGCCAAGGTCCTTGTGCACCTTGTCCGCCGCCGCGCCCTGCTTCTCCGCCCCGGCCTCCAGCTCGTCGGCCTCGGTCACCTTCGCGCCCTTGGGCGGGGTGAAGGAGAAGGAGGAGGCGTCGGGCTTCCCGAAGTCGACCTCCGTGAAGCCGGCGTCGACCGCCGCCTTGCCGCCGCTGCTCGGGGCCAGCGTAAACTTCAGCGGTACGCCGGTCGAGGCGTCGACCGCGACGGTGACGGAGCCGATCGTCGAACCGGACTGCTTCGGCTTGATCACGAGCTTGTAGGCGTCGCGCCCCGCCACCTGCGCCGTGCCGTCGACGGTGACGGACGTGGTGTCGTCCGCGGCGGCGAGCGCCTCCTCGGCGAGCTCCTTCGGTGTGGCCGGCACACCCTCGGGTGCCTTGTGCTCCCCGGCCTTGCCGCCCTCGCGCCCGGTCCCGTCGGACTCCGCGTGGTAGACCTCGTTGCTCTCGCTGTCGTATCCCCAGATGTCGTCCCCGTTGTGGACGAGGCTGTACTCGGAGCCCTCGCCGAGGATCGAGAGACGCTGCTTGTCGGGGCCGTCGGCCGCGACCCGGAGCGTGTGGGTCCCGGAGGCGAGCTCCATCAGCTTGGCGTCGGGGGACGCGCTCGACCCGCCCGGTCCGGATGCGGTGTCCGGCGCGAAGGAGCCCGCGAGCCCGCCGAGCGACGGGATGCCGAGGTCGGTGCTGACCTTCACCGTGCCGGACAGCTGTTCCTGGTCCGATGAGGCGATCTTCTCGATGAGTTCCTGCGCGGTGATCTTCGGGAGCTCCGGGTCTCCCGAGTCCGCGAGTGCCGGGACGAGTCCGATCGTCGCCGCCGCCACTCCCGCCACCGCGAACGGGACGATGTAGCGCGCCGCCTTCCGGCGGCCCACGACAGTGCCCGTGGCCTCGCCGTTGGTCTCTGCGCTGTCGTTCGGTGCCATGTGTGCTCTACCTCCGTGGTCGGCGGCTGCCATCCCGTTGCACGTTTCCACTCCCCGCCGCCATTCTCACCCGATGTGGTCAGGAGTGGTTGTTCTCCATCTGACCAAATCGGGCGGCGACAAGCGTCAGCCCCCGGGAGCAACTCCGCGTACCTCTCGGGGATGACCCGGTGCGGGCACCCCTAAGGGGCCCCGGGTCATCCCGCGCGGTGCACCACGGCGTCGCACAGTTCTTCGAGCGCGGCCTTCGCGTAGCACTCGGGCAGGGGGGCCAGGGTCGCCCGCGCCTCCTCGGCGTAGCGGACGGTGTCCCGCCGCGCCTGTTCGAGGGCCGGGTGGGCACGGAGCCTGCGCAGCGCCTCCGCGAGCGTGGCGTCGTCGGCGAGGTCGCCGTCGAGCAGCTCCACGAGCTCCTTGTCCTCCGGACGGCCCTCGGCCGCCGCCCTGGCGCGCAGGTGGAGGACCGGCAGGGTGGGGATGCCCTCACGCAGGTCGGTACCGGGCGTCTTGCCCGACTCGTGGGAGTCGGATGCGATGTCCAGGACGTCGTCGGCGAGCTGGAAAGCGATGCCGAGGCGTTCGCCGTACTGGGTGAGGATGTCCACGACCGACTCGTCGGCCCCGGCCATCAGGGCGCCGAACCGGCCGGACACGGCGACCAGCGAGCCGGTCTTGCCGCCCAGCACGTCCATGTAGTGGTCGACGGGGTCGCGTCCGTCGCGCGGGCCCGCGGTCTCCAGGATCTGACCGGTGACCAGGCGTTCGAACGCCTCCGCCTGGATACGGACGGCCTCCGGCCCGAGGTCGGCCAGGATGTGCGAGGCGCGGGCGAAGAGGAAGTCGCCCGTCAGGACGGCGACGGAGTTGCCCCAGCGGGTGTTGGCGCTGTCCACCCCGCGGCGCACGTCCGCCTCGTCCATCACGTCGTCGTGGTACAGCGTCGCCAGGTGCGTCAGTTCGACGACCACGGCCGACGGGACGACGCCCGGCGCGTCGGGGTCACCGAACTGGGACGCGAGCATCACCAGCAGTGGCCGGAAACGCTTGCCCCCCGCGCTGACGAGGTGCTGCGCGGCCTCCGTGATGAAGGGGACCTCGCTTTTGGTGGCATCGAGCAGCCCCGCCTCGACAGCGGCCAAACCGGCCTGGACATCGGCCTCAAGAGCCTGGTCCCGCACGCTCAGTCCGAACGGCCCGACGACGGTCACGAGGGGATCTCCTGTCTGCTGACGATCACACGGAATGTCGATGTGTCGTTGTCCTCACTCAAGTCAGCGTATCCGGTCCCCTTTGGATCACCGTGGGCGCCTTCCCGCCACCGCCGGTATGTTCGGCATCAGCTCATACGATCAGGAGTTGTCGCTTTGTCCCACGCCCCGACCGGTACCGAACCGGCCCAGCCACCACCCGGAGACGATCACGCCTTCTTCGGCCAGCCACGGGGCCTGATGACCCTGTCCGGACTGGAGGTCTGGGAGCGTTTCTCATTTCTGGGGATGCAGGCGATCCTGGTCCTCTTCTTCGCCGACACGGTCGCGAACGACGGCATGGGCATGGACCCGGGCACCGCCGCGTCCGTGTCCGCCGCCTACGGCACTCTCGTGTACCTCGTCTCCGTCGCCGGCGGCTGGCTGGCCGACCGGATCCTCGGTTCGTACCGCGCCGTCCTGTACGGCGGCGTCCTCATCGCCTGCGGCCACTACGCCATGGCCGTGCCGACCGCCACGATGACCTGGGTGGGCCTCGGCCTGATCAGCGCGGGAACGGGGCTGCTCAAGCCCAATGTCGCCTCGATGGTCGGCAAGCTCTACCGCACGGAGGACCAGCGCCGCGACGCCGGCTTCGCGCTCTACTACATGGGCATCAACATCGGCGCCTTCGCCGGCCCCCTGATCACCGGGTGGCTCGGCGAGCACGCGGGCTGGCACTGGGGCTTCTCGGCCGCCGCCGTCGGCATGACGCTCGGCCTGATCCAGTACGTCGCCGGCCGGCGTCACCTGGCCGGGCGAAAGCACGCCGCGGAGTACGCCCTGGCGCCCGGCCCGATGCGCCGCGCCGTGCTGACGATCGTGGCCGGCGTCGTGGTGGCCGCGCTGGTGGCGACCGCCCTGGCGCTGGCCGGCTGGCTCACGATGGACCGGTTCGTCGACGTGCTCACCCTCGTCTCGGTGATCGCGCCCGTCGTGTACTTCGCCGTGATGTTCAGGAGCCCCCGGGTCACCCCGGAGGAGCGCGGCAGGCTCCGGCCGTACGTCGTGCTGTTCCTGGCCTCCGTGGTCTTCAACTTCATCCTCTTCCAGGCGTACTCGACGATGATGCTGCTCGCCTCGACGAACGCCCGTACGGAGATCTTCGGCTTCCACTTCCCGGCGAGCTGGTACGCCTCCGCGCTGGGCGCCTTCGAGGTGGCGCTGGCGCCCGTGGTGGCAGCCGTCTGGGCCCGGATGGGACCGCGCCAGCCGCACGCGTCCAACAAGATCGCGATCGGGGTGATCCTCGGCGGGCTGTCCTTCCTCCTGATGGTCATCCCCACCTCGGGTCACGCCGACGACGCGTACAAGATGGCCGCCTGGTGGATCGTCGGCTCCTATCTGCTGCTCGGCCTCGGCGACATCCTGCTGGAGACCTCCGGCATGTCCGCCACCACCAAGCTCGCCCCCAAGGCGTTCGCCAGCCAGACGATGGCGCTGTGGTTCCTCTCGCTGGCCCTCGCCAACGGCATCCAGGCACAGATCGTGAAGCTCTACGGCGAGGTCTCCAACCCCGCCTACTTCGGTGTCAATGGCGCTATCGCGGTGGCGGCCGGTGTGGCCGTCATCGCCGCCGCTCCCTGGCTCAAGCGCACCATGCACCCCGTCCACTGAGGTACCGCCATGCAGATCCGCACCGATTTCCCGTACGAGACCACCCACGAGGACCTCTACATCCCCCTCGCGGACGGCACCCAGCTGTACGCCAGGATCTGGCGGCCGGTCACCGACGAACCGGTGCCCGCGCTGCTGGAGTACCTGCCCTACCGGCTGAGCGACTGGACGGCGCCGCGCGACTGGCAGCGTCACCCCTGGTACGCGGGCCACGGCTACGCCTCCGTACGGGTCGATGTCCGCGGGCACGGCAACAGCGAGGGCATGCCGGGCGACGAGTACGACGCGCAGGAGCTCGCCGACGGGGTCGCGGTCGTGCACTGGCTGGCTCAGCAGGAGTGGTGCTCGGGGCGGGTCGGCATGTTCGGCATCTCCTGGGGCGGCTTCAACTCGCTCCAGATCGCCGCGCTCGCACCGGAGCCCCTGAAGGCGGTCGTCACCGTCTGCTCGGCCGACGACCGCTACGACAACGACGTCCACTACATGGGCGGCTCCGTCCTCGGGGTGGACATGCACGCCTGGGCCTCCACCATGCTGGCCTTCGTCTCCCGGCCCCCGGACCCGGCGGACGTCGGTGACGACTGGCGGGACATGTGGCTGCGGCGGCTCGAGAAGGTGGAGCCGTTCATCCACACCTGGCTCGCGCACCAGACACGCGACGACTACTGGAAGCACGGCAGCGTCTGCGAGGACTACGGCGCGATCCAGGCGAAGGTCCTCGCGGTGGGCGGCTGGCACGACCCGTACCGCGACACCGTCCTGAGGCTCGTCGAGCACCTGGATCCCGGGCAGGTACGCGGGCTGATCGGCCCCTGGTCGCACCAGTACCCGGACCGGGGGCTCCCTCCGGGGCCCGCGATCGGCTTCCTCCAGGAGACGCTGCGATGGTGGGACCAGCACCTCAAGGACCAGGACACGGGGGTGATGAACGAGCCCCTCCTGAGGTCCTGGATCAGCGGCTCGCACCCTCCCGCCACGGTGTACGAGACGCTGCCCGGCCGCTGGGTCGGCGACGCGACCTGGCCGTCCGCGAACGTCGCCCCGGTGACGTACGCCCTGGAGGGCGGGGCGCAGACCGTCCGCTCACCGCAGCAGACCGGGCTCGACGCCGGCCGCTTCTTCCCGTTCGGCAACGACGCCGACCTGCCGCCCGACCAGCGGGACGAGGACGCCAAGTCGGTGTGCTTCGAGTTCCCCGTCGAGGACGCCCCGATCGAGATCCTCGGCCGTCCGCGGGTGACGCTCCTGGTCCGGATGGACGTACCGCGCGGCCAGGTGATCGCCCGGCTCTGCGACGTGGCCCCGGACGGCGCCTCCACCCTGGTGACCCGCGGGGCCCTCAACCTGGCCACCCGTCACGGGCGCGACCGCGCGGAGGACTGGCCCGTCGGGGAGACCGAGTACGTGACCTTCGAGCTGAACGGCATCGGGCACACCTTCCCGCCCGGCCACCGGATCAGGGTCGCCCTCTCCTCCTCGTACTGGCCGTGGATCTGGCCCCAGGCCGGTTCGGCGGGCTTCACGCTCGAGGCGGAGGGCAGCCTCGTCGAGCTCCCGGTGCGCCGGCACACCGAGGACCCGGGCATCACCTTCGGCGAGCCGGAGCAGTCGGAGCCGCTCGGCGTCGTGTACCCGGTCACACTCGACGAGCAGCGCCCGGAGCGTCTGGTGGTCCGGGACGTCGCCAAGGGAGAGTGGCGCCTGGAGGTCGATCCGCGTTACGGCGGCACGCGTGTCTACCCCGACGGGCTGGAGTTCACCGAGGACGCCCTGGAGACGTACACGATCCAGGAGGACGACCCGCTGTCGGCGCGGGCCCGTTCGGACTGGACGATCCGGCTGCACCGGCCCGAGATGGCCTGGGACGTGCGGATCGAGACGCGTTCGGAGACGAGCGCGGACGCGGACGACTTCATCACGTCCAACGAGGTCGTGTGCAGGGACGGTGACGAGATCGTCTTCCACCGGACCTGGGAGAAGAGGATCCCCCGCACGGCGGGCTGACCAGGGTTATCGCGTAACTTTCCGGGCATTACGCCTACTTGAGGCGCTGCCGCCCGCCGAAGGCGGCCACGTACCGTGTTCCTCAAGCGACTGGAAAGGGGCAGCGACAGATGCCCGAGCAGAGCAGCCCGCTCGACCTGGCCGAGGGCGATCCCTTCGGTCCGCACAACCTTCCGTACGGCGTGTTCTCCACCCCTGGACACCCCGAGGACCGAAGGGTCGGAGTCCGTGTGGGGAAACACGTGCTGGACGCCGGGGCGGCGGCGCACGCACTGGGTTCGCCGTACGCCCGGCTGCTGGCGCAGCCGAGCCTGATGCCGCTGCTGGCGGCGGGGCGCACCGCGTGGCGGGACGTGCGGCGGGCCCTCACGGCGTGGGTGACGGTCCCGTCCCACCGCCCGGACCTGGAACCACTGCTGTACCCGCTCGACTCGGTGACCCTGCACCTGCCGTACGAGGTCGCGGACTACGTCGACTTCTACGCCAGCGAGCACCACGCCACCAACGTGGGCCGGATCTTCCGTCCCGACGGCGCGGCCCTCACCCCCAACTGGAAGCATCTGCCGATCGGTTACCACGGGCGGGCCGGCACGGTCGTCGTCTCCGGCACGGACGTGGTGCGCCCCTCCGGGCAGCGCAAGGCACCGGCCGACCCCGCCCCCGTCTTCGGCCCCTCGGTGAAACTGGACATCGAGGCCGAGGTCGGCTTCGTCGTCGGTGTCCCCTCGGAGCAGGGCTCCCCCGTGGCGCTGGGTGACTTCCGCGAGCACGTCTTCGGGCTCTCCCTGCTCAACGACTGGTCGGCGCGTGACATCCAGGCCTGGGAGTACGTGCCGCTGGGCCCCTTCCTCGGCAAGTCCTTCGCGACGTCCGTGTCGGCGTGGGTGACCCCGCTGGAGGCCCTGGACGCGGCCCGCACGGCGCCGCCGGCCCGTGACGCCGAGCTGCTCCCCTATCTGGAGGACGCGGACGACGAGGAGCCGGGCGGCTTCGACATCCGGATCTCGGTGGAGATCAACGGACAGACCGTCTCCGAGCCCCCGTTCGCCTCCATGTACTGGACGGCGGCCCAGCAGCTGGCGCAGATGACGGTGAACGGCGCGTCGCTGCGCACGGGCGACCTGTACGGATCGGGCACCGTCAGCGGGGCGGAGCCGGAGCAGCGCGGCTCCCTGCTCGAACTGACCTGGAACGGCCGCGATCCGCTGGACCTGGCCGACGGCAAGCGGACGTTCCTGGAGGACGGCGACACGGTCACCCTGACTGCCTGGGCGCCCGGTCCGCACGGCACGCGGGTGGGGCTCGGCGAGGTCACCGGACGGATCACGGCCGCGCCGTGAGCAAGGCCGGCCCGGCGCCGGGGACACGGCCGGGGCCGGCCGCGAGGTGGGTACGCCCTGTGTCCGCGCCCCGGCCCGGCCGGGCCCTGGACGGCGGCCGGGCACGGCGGGGCCGTCGAACCCGCCCCTGTCGGCGCACCGTCCGGGTCAGCGACGATGTACGGCGTCGAGCGCTTCGGTGAAGTAGACGGCGAGCGGCCGGTCCGCGTCGGCCCGGGTCCAGGCCTCTCCGGCGACGTCGAGACACGTGATCACACTCGCCACGACGGCTGCGGCACGCAGGTCGGCCGTCCCCTCGGGCGGGCCGAGACGCCGCCGGACCTCGGGAACGAGGTCGGACTGCCAGCGCAGGTGCTTCTCGATGCTGCGGGCTCGCAGGGACGGGCTGCCGTACATCATCCGCGCGACCGCGAGCGTGCGCTCCTCGTCCGCCTCCGCGTCTCCGACGGCCAGGATCGCGGAGCGCAGCGCAGTCCAGAGATCCTCGTCATCGGGATGCTTCGCGAGTTCGGCTCCCACCCGCGCGCCTTCATCGGCGAGGCCGCCGAGGACGACGTCCTCCTTCGTCCCGAAGTAGCGGAAGAACGAGCGCCGGGACACACCCGCCACCGCGACGATCTCGTCGATCGTGGTCTGCTCGAATCCCTTCCGGAGGAACAGGTCCATGGCGACCTGGATGATCTCCGCCTGGACTGAACGACGGGTCCGGTCCCACAGCCGCTCCACCGAACCCGCGCTCTCCGTCATGCGACCAGCATAGCCACGCGTCACCACGGCCTTTCGGTGCTCATCGGCGCTGCGCCATGGCGCGAGTCGTCATCCGCCCGATGGTTCGTGTCATCCGACGGCGACCGAGCAGACGCGAGGCTCCAGCGGCGACACGGTTCCCGCCCCCGACGATGACGCTCGGCTTCGGATCGCGGCGGTCGAGTGCGCCCAGCGCGGTCCGGACGACCGCCGACGCCGTCATCCGCCGGGCGTTTCCGCTCGCGCTCTCCCCGGCCACGTCGAAGAACTCCGTCTGCGTCGCCCCCGGCGAGACGGCGAAGACCTTCACTCCCGATCCCAGCTCCTCGTACCAGAGCGCCTCGGTGAAACTGAGCACGAACGCCTTGGACGCGCCGTAGACGGCCATGGTGGGGCTGGCGTTGTACGCGGCCATGCTCGCGATGTTGATCAGGAAACCCTCTCCCCGCTCGCGAAGGCGCGGAAGGAAGGCATGACTGATCTCCACGACTGCGAGGACATCGAGCGCGATCTCGGCCTTCAGCCGATCGAGCTGCTCGTCGCGGAAGAACCCGTGGTTGGCGAAACCCGCGTTGTTGACCACCCCCGCGACATCGATCCCGAGCCGGTCGGTCTCGGCACGCAGCGCTTGTCCCGCCCCCGGCTCCGTCAGATCCATCGGCAGTGCCGTGGCGCGAGCACCGTGGCCGGAGAGCTCCGAGGCCAGCGCCTCAAGACGCTCGGCACGGCGTGCGACGAGCACGGTGTCATGACCGCGCGCCGCGAGCTGTCGTGCGAACTCCGCGCCGATGCCCGCACTCGCCCCGGTCACGACCACCGCTCCAGAGGTGTTCATAGCTTTCCCGCCTTCTCCGCCGACATCGCATGCCAACCTGGCATCGAGTGCCAGGATGGCATACGGCACACCTCGGTGCACCCCGCGGCCGGAGAAACGCTCCGTCGTCCCCAGGAGGAAGCGGCAATGACCAGAGCGACCTGCCCGCCCGGACCCCGGCGGAGAGACAGAGGCCGTCAGGCCCTGTTACCGATCACGTCGGCAGCGGTCGCGTGGACCCGGGCGCTGTTCACGCCCACATCCACGTTCGCCGCACCCGCCGGCACCCAGGTGGCGGGCGCCTCACCGAAGGGCGGGCAGCGGTTCGTCCGTGCGAGAGCATGATCGACGTGCGTCTGCCCGGCAGGACGGTCGAGAGCGCCACTCCGGTCGGTGCCACAGAAGAGCTTCGGAAGGGGCGGTGGTCAACGACGCGTGAGTCGTGCACACGTGCGGGTGGGCCTGATCGGGTTGTCGGCGGATACGCTGGACGGGCCCGCGAGACTCCTTCGTATGGGAGCACTGATGAGCATCGAACCCGAGGCCCCCGAGCCGCGGTGGGCGGTCCCGCCCGTGGGCGGCTGGACCGCCGATGACCTGGACACACTCCCGAATCTGCCTCCGCACACGGAGCTGATCGACGGGAGCCTTGTCTTCGTGAGTCCGCAGACCGTTTTCCATGAGCGTGCGATCGACTACCTGAAGTGGCAGTTGCAGTCGCTCGCACCGCTCGACCTGGAAGTCTTTCGCGAGTTCACCATCGACGTCGACTTCCAGAACCGGCCGGAACCCGATGTCGTCGTCGTACGCGCGGACGCGGTCGAGAGCCTGCGGCAGACACGGTTCCCCGCGAGCAGTGTGCTGCTGGCGATCGAGGTCGTGTCCGACGAGTCCGTCACCCGTGACCGGGAGACCAAACCTGTGAAGTACGCGCGGGCGAGGATCCCGCACTACTGGCGAGTGGAGAACCAGGGCGGTCGGGCGGTCGTCTACGTCTTCGAGTTGGAGCCCGCGACCGGCGCGTACACATCCACCGGGATCTTCCACGACCGGATGAAGGTCTCCACGCCCTTCCCGGTGGAACTCGACCTGGCCGCGATCGTTTCCCGCCGCCGGGCGGCCGACCCCGGATAACGCGCGCCGTCCGGGCTCACTCGAACTCGGGCGGTTCCTCGTCCCAGCCGTACTCCGGGTCCGTGTCCTGGACGGTGGGCCGGGCCGCCGGCACGGGTGCGGGAGCCGCTTCCTCCCGGGGTGCGCCGGACGGTGCCGCCTCCCCCAGGCCCGCCAGCACCTCCAGCACACCCTCGCCGTACGTCGCGAGCTTCTTCTCACCGAGCCCGCTGACCCCGCCCAGCTCCGCCAGGGACCCGGGGCGCAGCGCGGCGATCTCCCTCAGCGTCGCGTCGTGGAAGATCACGTACGCCGGGAGGCCCAGGTCCTTCGCCTGGGCACCGCGCCAGGCGCGCAGCGCCTCGAAGACCGGGACGGCCTCGGCGGGAAGGTCGGCCACGGCCGCCGCCGACTTCGCCTTGCGCTCGCCCGAGCCGCCGGTCCGCGTCGTGGGCTTCTTCGGCTCCTTGCGCAGCAGCACCTCGCGCTCCCGGCCGAGCACGGAACCGCTCTCCTCGGTCAGCACCAGCGTGCCGTACTCGCCCTCGACGGCGAGGAGCCCCTGCGCGAGGAGCTGGCGCACCACGCCCCGCCACTCCGCCTCGGCCAGCTCCTCGCCGATACCGAAGACCGAGAGCTGGTCGTGGTCGAACTGGATGACCTTCGCCGTGCGGCGGCCCAGCAGGATGTCGATGATCTGGCCGGCCCCGAACTTCTGGTTCCGCTCCCGCTTCAGCCGGACCACGGTGGACAGCAGCTTCTGGGCGACCACGGTGCCGTCCCAGGTCTCCGGCGGCGTCAGACAGGTGTCGCAGTTGCCGCAGCTCTCGGCACCGGGCTCCTGGCCGAAGTACGTCAGGAGCTGGGCCCGGCGGCACTGGACGGTCTCGCAGAGCGCCAGCATCGAGTCCAGGTGCGCGGCCGCGCGCCGCCGGAATGCCTCGTCGCCCTCGCCGCCCTGGATCAGCTTGCGCTGCTGGACGACGTCCTGGAGGCCGTACGCCATCCAGGCCGTGGACGGTGCCCCGTCACGGCCGGCGCGGCCGGTCTCCTGGTAATACCCCTCGACGGACTTGGGCAGATCGAGGTGGGCGACGAAACGCACGTCGGGCTTGTCGATGCCCATGCCGAAGGCGATGGTCGCCACGACGACCAGGCCCTCCTCGCGCAGGAAGCGCGACTGGTGGGTGGCGCGCGTGCCGGCGTCCAGGCCCGCGTGGTAGGGCACGGCCTCGATGCCGTTGCGGCAGAGGTACTCGGCGGTCTTCTCCGTGGAGTTGCGCGAGAGGCAGTAGACGATCCCGGCGTCCCCGGCGTGCTCCTCCTTCAGGAAGGTCAGCAGCTGCTTCTTCGGGTCGGACTTCCCCACGACGCGGTACTGGATGTTCGGCCGGTCGAAGCTGGCCACGAAGTGCCTGGCGTCGGGCATGCCGAGGCGCTGGGTGATCTCCCGGTGCGTGGCATCGGTCGCCGTGGCCGTCAGCGCGATACGGGGTACGTCGGGCCAGCGCTCGCCCAGCACGGACAGGGCCAGGTAGTCGGGGCGGAAGTCGTGGCCCCACTGGGCGACGCAGTGGGCCTCGTCGATGGCGAAGACGGAGATCTCGCCGCGGGCCAGCAGCGCGAGCGTCGAATCGAGGCGCAGCCGCTCGGGGGCCAGATACAGCACGTCGAGCTCACCGGCGACGAACTGGGCCTCCATCGAGCGGCGCTCGTCGAAGTCCTGCGTGGAGTTCATGAAGCCCGCGCGGACCCCCAGCGCGCGCAGGGCGTCCACCTGGTCCTGCATGAGCGCGATCAGCGGGGAGATGACGACGCCGGTGCCGGGCCTGACCAGGGCGGGGATCTGGTAGCAGAGGGACTTGCCGCCGCCGGTGGGCATGAGCACCACCGCGTCGCCGCCCTCGACGACATGCTCGATCACCGCGCCCTGCTCGCCGCGGAACGCCTCGTAACCGAACACCCGGTGCAGCGTCTGCTGTGCAGCGCTCTCGGTCGTCACACTCATGGTCGCGCCCGTCCGTCCGTCTTCACCCGTCACCGGCAACCATAGGCGCCGCCTACGACAACGCCGGACGGCCTTGACTTTCCAAGGCCGTCCGGCGTCACAGCACGTCCGCGGTCCGCTACCGCACGAACACTCCCGCCTGGCTCGCCAGATCGAGGAAGTACTGCGGGGCGAGGCCGAGGACCAGGGTCACGGCGACTCCGACGGCGATCGTGGTCATCGTCAGCGGGGACGGCACGGCGACCGTGGGGCCGTCCGCCTTCGGCTCGCTGAAGAACATCAGGACGATGACCCGGATGTAGAAGAACGCGGCGATGGCCGACGAGATCACACCGATCACGACGAGGCCGCCCGCGCCGCCGTCCGCCGCCGCCTTGAAGACGGCGAACTTGCCGGAGAAGCCCGAGGTGAGCGGGATACCGGCGAAGGACAGCAGGAAGACGGCGAAGACCGCCGCGGTCAGCGGCGAGCGACGGCCGAGACCGGCCCACTTCGACAGATGGGTCGCCTCGCCGCCCGCGTCCCGCACCAGGGTGACGACGGCGAAGGCGCCGACGGTCACGAAGGAGTACACCCCGAGGTAGAAGAGGACCGAGGAGACGCCCTCCGGGCTGGCCGCGATGACACCGGCGAGGATGAAGCCCGCGTGTGCGATCGAGGAGTAGGCCAGGAGCCGCTTGATGTCGGTCTGGGTGATCGCGACGATCGCCCCGCCCAGCATCGTGACGATAGCGACGCCCCACATGACGGGACGCAGGTCCCAGGTGAGGCCGGGCAGCACCACGTACAGCAGGCGGAGCAGTGCGCCGAACGCGGCGACCTTGGTGGCGGCCGCCATGAAGCCGGTGACCGGGGTCGGTGCTCCCTGGTAGACGTCCGGGGTCCACATGTGGAACGGGACCGCGCCGACCTTGAAGAGCATGCCCATGAGGATCATCGCGCCGCCGATCAGCAGCAGCGCGTCGTTGCCCATGGTGGAGGCGAGCGCCGGGTCGATCTGCTGGACGCTGCCGTCCACGACGTTCGCGATGCCGGCGTACGAGACGGTGCCCGCGTAGCCGTAGAGCAGGGCGATCCCGAAGAGCAGGAAGGCCGAGGAGAAGGCGCCGAGCAGGAAGTACTTCACGGCGGCTTCCTGCGACATCAGCCGCTTGCGGCGGGCGACGGCGCAGAGGAGGTAGAGCGGGAGGGAGAAGACCTCGAGCGCCACGAAGAGTGTCAGCAGGTCGTTGGCCGCCGGGAAGACCAGCATGCCCGCCACGGAGAAGAGGGCCAGCGGGAAGACCTCGGTGGTGGTGAAGCCGGCCTTGACCGCGGCCTTCTCCCCGTCGCTGCCGGGGACCGAGCCGGCCTGGGCGGCGAAGGAGTCCACCTTGTTGCCGTGCGAGGCCGGATCGAGGCGCCGCTCGGCGAACGTGAAGACGGAGACCACGGCGACCAGCAGAATGGTGCCCTGGAGGAACAGGGCGGGTCCGTCGATGGCGACGGCGCCCATCGCGGCGATGTGTGCGTTCTTCGTGGCGTACCCGTCGGCCGCTAGTCCCACCACCGCGGCGAACGCGGCGGCGATCGCGAAGACCGTCAGGAGCACCTGGGTGGTGTAGCGGGCCCGTCGCGGGACGAACGCCTCGACCAGGATGCCGATGACGGCGGCACCGACCACGATCAGGACGGGTGCCAGCTGGGCGTACTCGATGGTCGGCGCGGTGAACTTGTCGCCCGGGGCAGCCGATGTCACCTCGCCCGCCGTCGTCCACAGGCTGTGGACAGCTGTTGCGCTCACTTGGCGGCCTCCACCTCGGGCTGGGGGTCCTTCTTCTGTACGTCGTGCATGGTGTGCTGGACCGCCGGGTTGACGACCTCGGTGAGCGGCTTCGGGAAGACACCCAGGAAGATCAGCAGCGCGATCAGCGGGAGGGCCACCGCCAGCTCACGGACCCTGAGGTCGGGCATGCCCCCGATCCCCTCCCTGACCGGTCCCGTCATCGTCCGTTGGTAGAGGACGAGCACGTAGAGCGCGGCGAGCACGATGCCGACGGTGGCGATGATGCCCGCCACCGGATACGCGCTGAACGCTCCGACCAGGACCAGGAACTCACTGACGAACGGCGCGAGGCCGGGCAGCGAGAGCGTGGCCAGGCCGCCGATGAGGAAGGTGCCCGCCAGGACGGGCGCCACCTTCTGCACCCCGCCGTAGTCGGCGATGAGGCGGGAACCCCGCCGGGTGATCAGGAATCCGGCGACCAGCATCAGCGCGGCCGTCGAGAGACCGTGGTTGACCATGTAGAGCGTGGCGCCCGACTGGCCCTGGCTGGTCATTGCGAAGATGCCGAGCACGATGAAGCCGAAGTGCGAGATCGACGCGTAGGCGATGAGCCGCTTGATGTCCCGCTGGCCGACGGCGAGCAGGGCGCCGTAGACGATGGAGATCAGCGCCAGGACGATGATCACCGGCGTCGCCCACTTGCTGGCCTCCGGGAACAGCTGGAGGCAGAAGCGGAGCATCGCGAAGGTGCCGACCTTGTCGACGACCGCGGTGATCAGGACGGCCACCGGCGTGGTCGCCTCCCCCATGGCGTTGGGCAGCCAGGTGTGCAGCGGCCACAGGGGTGCCTTCACCGCGAAGGCGAAGAAGAACCCGAGGAACAGCCACCGCTCCGTGGAGGTCGCCATGTCCAGCGAGCCGTTGGCCCGGGCCTCGGCGATCTCGGAGAGCGAGAAGCTCCCCGCGACGACGTAGAGCCCGATGACGGCGGCCAGCATGATGAGCCCGCCGGCCAGGTTGTAGAGGAGGAACTTCACCGCCGCGTAGCTGCGCTGCGCCGCGGCGTTCTCGTCGCTGCCCGAGTGCGCCCGGTCCCCGAAGCCGCCGATGAGGAAGTACATCGGGATGAGCATGGCTTCGAAGAGGATGTAGAAGAGGAAGACGTCGGTGGCCACGAAGGAGAGGATCACCATCGCTTCCACCATCAGGATCAGTGCGAAGAAACCCTGGGTGGGGCGCCATCGATAGGGCTTCGTCTCGTTGGGGCCTCCCCTGCTCGAACGAAGTTGAGAGCTTGGGGACGGATCGGCGTCGTGCCAGCCCGCGAGGACGACGAAGGGGATCAGCAGCGCGGTGAGCGCGAGGAGCGCCACCCCGATGCCGTCGACGCCCAGTTCGTACCGGACGCCGAAGTCCTTGATCCAGGCGTGCGATTCGGTGAGCTGGTAGCGGTCACCGCCCGGTTCGAAGCGGGCGAACACGATTCCGGCCAGCACGAGCGTCGCCAGCGAGACGAGCAGGGCGAGCCACTTCGCCGCGGTGCGCCGGGCGGCCGGGACGGCGGCGGTGGCGATCGCGCCGATCGCCGGGAGCGCCGCCGTCGCTGTCAGGAGGGGAAAGGACATGGGATCAGACCGCCCTCATCAGCAGGGTCGCGGCGATGAGGACCGCCGCACCGCCGAACATCGAGACCGCGTAGGAGCGGGCATAGCCGTTCTGCAGTTTGCGCAGCCGGCCGGACAGCCCGCCCATCGAGGCGGCCGTGCCGTTGACGACACCGTCGACCAGGGTGTGGTCGACGTACACCAGGGAGCGGGTGAGGTGTTCGCCGCCGCGGACCAGGACCACGTGGTTGAAGTCGTCCTGGAGGAGGTCCCGGCGGGCCGCCCTGGTGAGCAGGGAGCCGCGGGGGGCCACGGCGGGTACGGGCTTGCGCCCGTACATGGCCCAGGCGATCGCGACGCCGATGACTAGCACCACCATGGTGGCGGCGGTGACGGTGGTCGCGCTGACCGGGGCGTGCCCGTGGTCGTGTCCGGTGACGGGCTCCAGCCAGTGCATGAACCGGTCGCCGATGGAGAAGAACCCTCCGGCGAAGACCGACCCGAAGGCCAGCACGATCATCGGGATCGTCATCGACTTCGGTGACTCGTGCGGGTGCGGCTCGGCGTGGGCGCCGCGGGTTTCGGCGGCGGGCTCCACATCGGGCTCGGCGGGCGAGGGTGTGGCGGCACGGTGCCAGCGCTCCTCCCCGAAGAACGTCAGCAGCATCACGCGCGTCATGTAGAACGCGGTGATCGCGGCGCCCAGCAGGGTGACGGAGCCGAGGATCCAGCCCTCGGTGCCGCCCTTGGCGAAGGCCGCCTCGATGATCATGTCCTTGGAGAAGAAGCCGGACAGACCGGGGAAGCCGATGATCGCGAGATAGCCGAGACCGAAGGTGACGAAGGTGACCGGCATGTACTTCCGCAGGCCGCCGTACTTCCGCATGTCCACCTCGTCGTTCATGCCGTGCATGACCGAACCGGCGCCGAGGAAGAGCCCGGCCTTGAAGAAGCCGTGCGTCACCAGGTGCATGATCGCGAAGACGTAGCCGATGGGGCCGAGGCCCGCGGCGAGGATCATGTAGCCGATCTGCGACATCGTCGACCCGGCGAGGGCCTTCTTGATGTCGTCCTTCGCGCAACCGACGATCGCACCGAAGAGGAGCGTGACGGCTCCGACGACCACGACGACCATCTGCGCGTCGGGCGCCGCGTTGAAGATCGCGCCGGAGCGGACGATGAGGTAGACGCCCGCGGTCACCATGGTGGCGGCGTGGATGAGGGCCGAGACCGGGGTCGGGCCCTCCATCGCGTCACCGAGCCAGGACTGCAGCGGCACCTGGGCCGACTTGCCGCAGGCGGCGAGGAGCAGCATCAGGCCGATCGCGGTGAGCTTGCCCTCGCTCGTGTCACCGGTCGCCTCGAGCACCGGCCCGAAGGCGAACGTACCGAAGGTGGTGAACATCAGCATGATCGCGATGGACAGGCCCATGTCGCCGACCCGGTTGACCAGGAATGCCTTCTTGGCGGCGGTGGCCGCGCTGGGCTTGTGCTGCCAGAAGCCGATGAGCAGGTACGACGCCAGACCGACGCCCTCCCACCCGACGTACAGCAGGAGGTAGTTGTCGGCGATGACCAGGATGAGCATCGCCGCGAGGAAGAGATTCAGATAGCCGAAGAAGCGGCGGCGGCGCTCGTCGTGCTCCATGTAGCCGATGGAGTAGATGTGGATCAGCGTGCCCACACCCGTGATCAGCAGGACGAACGTCATCGACAGCTGATCGAGCTGGAAGGCCACGTCGGCCTGGAACCCCTCGACGGGGATCCAGCTGAACAGCTTCTGGTGCAGGGCGCGGTCCTCGGCGCCCTTGCCGAGCATGTCGGTGAAGAGCACGACACCGATGACGAACGACGCGGCGGCCAGCACCGTGCCGATCCAGTGTCCGGCCCGGTCCAGCCGGCGGCCGCCGCAGAGCAGGACCACCGCTCCGAGCAGGGGCGCCGCGACCAGCAGCGCAATCAGGTTTTCCACGATTCCGACCCCTTACAGCTTCATCAGGCTGGCGTCGTCGACCGAGGCCGAGTGGCGGGAGCGGAACAGCGACACGATGATCGCGAGCCCGATGACGACCTCCGCGGCGGCGACGACCATCGTGAAGAAGGCGATGATCTGGCCGTCGAGGTTGCCGTGCATCCGGGAGAACGCGACGAGCGTGAGGTTGCAGGCGTTGAGCATCAGCTCGACGCACATGAACACCACGATCGCGTTCCGCCTGATCAGCACGCCGGAGGCGCCGATCGTGAACAAAAGGGCCGCGAGGTAGAGGTAGTTGACGGGATTCACTTGGAGACCTCCTCCTCTTCTTCCGCCTGGTCACGGGATGGTCCGGCGGCTCCGGCCGGCCCGCGGGCACGGCCGAGCCGCTCCCCGGAGCGCTGTTCCAGCGCCTTGAGGTCCGCGAGCGACTTCTCGGACACATCGCGGATCTGACCGCGCTGCCTGAGTGTCCCCATGACGGTGAGCTCGGACGGGGTGCCGTCCGGGAGCAGTCCCGCGATGTCCACGGCGTTGTGCCGGGCGTAGACGCCGGGGGCCGGCAGCGGCGGCACATGGCTGCTGCGCACCCGCTCCTGGGAGAGCTCGCGCTGCGTCTTGGCGCGTTCGGTGCGCTCGCGGTGCGTGAGCAGCATCGCGCCGACGGTCGCCGTGATCAGCAGGGCGCCGGTGATCTCGAACGCGAAGACGTACTTGGTGAAGATGAGGTTGGCGAGGCCCTCGACGTTTCCGCCGTGCCGGGCGTTCGCCGCTCCCAGACCGTTGAAGGACGAGAGGGACGCCTGCCCGATGCCGGCGATCAGCAGGATGCCGAAACCGAGTCCGCAGGCGGCGGCCAGCCAGCGCTGCCCCTTGAGTGTCTCCTTCAGCGAGTCCGCCGCCGTGACGCCGACGAGCATGACCACGAAGAGGAACAGCATCATGATGGCGCCGGTGTAGACGACGACCTGGACGATGCCCAGGAAGTAGGCGCCGTTGGCGAGGTAGAAGACCGCCAGCACGATCATGGTGCCGGCGAGCGAGAGCGCGCTGTGCACGGCCTTCTTCATGAGAACGGTGGAGAGGGCACCGACGACGGCGACGGTGCCGAGGATCCAGAACTGGACGGCCTCGCCGGTCGAGGTGGCGGTGGCCGCCGCGGCCAGGGTGGAGGTCATGCGTCCACCTCCTTGTCCGCTTCTCCCTTGGAGACGGCGACCTGGCGCTCCGTGCCGGGAGCGGCCTCGGTCACCAGACCGCGGTAGTAGTCCTGTTCGTCCATGCCGGGGAAGATCGCGTGCGGGCTGTCGACCATGCCGTCCTCGAGCCCCGCGAGCAGCTCGTCCTTGGTGTAGATGAGGCTCTCGCGGGTGGTGTTGGCGAGCTCGAAGTCGTTGGTCATGGTCAGTGCCCGGGTGGGGCACGCCTCGATGCAGAGCCCGCACAGGATGCAGCGTGCGTAGTTGATCTGGTAGACGCGGCCGTAGCGCTCGCCCGGGGAGTAGCGCTCCTCGTCCGTGTTGTCCGCGCCCTCGACGTAGATCGCGTCCGCCGGACACGCCCAGGCGCAGAGCTCGCAGCCGACGCACTTCTCCAGCCCGTCCGGGTGGCGGTTGAGCTGGTGCCGGCCGTGGAAGCGCGGCGCTGTCACCTTCTGCGTTTCCGGGTACTGCTCGGTGAGCCGCTTCTTGAACATGGCCTTGAAGGTCACGCCGAAGCCGGCCACAGGATTCTGGAACTTCTCCCCTGAGGGTTCTGATGACTCAGACACCGTCAGCCTCCCTTCCGTCACTCGCACGTTCGTCACTCTGAGTATCCGGCCCGCCACTGACAACGAGCTCCCGCTCGCGTCGCGGCGTGCGACGCGGCACCGGCGGCAGGGACTGCCCTGGTAGCGGCGGCACGGGATATCCGCCCGCCATCGGGTCGAACGCCGGCTCCGGCCCGGCCGCCTCCTCGGCGGCCCTGGCCTTCCGGTCGCGGAACGTGTCGGCGACGAAGGAGATCAGCAGGACCGCGATCACGGCTCCGGCGACGTACAGCAGGATCTTCGAGTAGTCGTAGCCCTCGTTGTTCAGCGCCCTCACGGTGGCGACCAGCATCAGCCAGACCACGGAGACCGGGATCAGGACCTTCCAGCCGAGCTTCATCAGCTGGTCGTAGCGGACGCGTGGCAGCGTGCCGCGCAGCCAGATGAAGAAGAAGAGGAGCAGCTGCACCTTGATGACGAACCAGAGCATCGGCCACCAGCCGTGGTTCGCTCCCTCCCAGAAGGTGCTGACCGGGTACGGAGCCCGCCAGCCACCCAGGAAGAGGGTCACGGAGACCGCGGAGACGGTGACCATGTTGACGTACTCGGCGAGCATGAACATCGCGAACTTGATCGAGGAGTACTCGGTGTTGAAGCCGCCGACCAGGTCGCCCTCGGACTCCGGCATGTCGAACGGGGCGCGGTTGGTCTCACCGACCATCGTGACGATGTAGATGATGAAGGAGACAGGCAGCAGCAGGATGAACCAGCGGTCCTCCTGCGCCGCCACGATCTCCGACGTCGACATCGAGCCCGAGTAGAGGAACACCGAGGCGAACGCGGCGCCCATCGCGATCTCGTAGCTGATCATCTGGGCGCAGGAGCGCAGACCGCCGAGCAGCGGGTACGTCGATCCGGAGGACCAGCCGGCGAGCACGATGCCGTAGATGCCGACGGAGGCGACCGCGAGGATGTACAGCATCGCGATCGGCAGGTCGGTCAGCTGCATCGTCGTACGGTGGCCGAAGATCGAGACCTCGTTGCCGGCCGGGCCGAACGGGATGACCGCGATCGCCATGAACGCCGGTGCGGCGGCGACGACCGGGGCCAGGATGTAGACGACCTTGTCGGCCCGCTTGACGACGACGTCTTCCTTGAGCATCAGCTTGATGCCGTCGGCGAGCGACTGGAGCATGCCCCAGGGGCCGTGCCGGTTGGGGCCGATGCGCAGCTGCATCCAGGCGACGACCTTGCGCTCCCACACGATGGAGAACAGCACGGTCACCATCAGGAACGCGAAGCAGAAGACCGCCTTGACGACGACGAGCCACCAGGGGTCCGTGCCGAACATCGAGAGGTCCTCGGCGGCGAGGACGGTGCCATGCGGTGCCGCGGCGAGTCGGTCGAGGCCGGTCACTCTCCTACCTCCGTAGTCACGACGTGGGAGCCCGGGGCTGCCGGACCGATCCGGACGAGTCCGCCCGGCTGGGCGCCGGTGTCGGCCGGGACGCCCCGGCCGACGGAGTTGAGCGGTACCCACACCACCCGGTCCGGCATCTCGGTCACCGCCAGCGTGAGTTCGGTGGTTCCCGCGGGTCCGGTGACGGCCAGCAGATCGCCGTCCTTCACCCCCGACTCGGCGGCGGTGGCCGGGGAGAGCCGGGCGACGGCCGCGTGCCGGGTGCCGGTCAGCGCCTCGTCGCCCTCCTGGAGCCGGCCCCGGTCGAGCAGCATCCGGTGGCCCGCGAGGACCGCCTCGCCGTCGCCGGGCCGGGGCACCGGACGGGACGTCGCCCGCGGGTCGTCGGCGTGACCGCCCCGCCGGCCGCCGAGGCGGTCGAGTTCGCGGCGGGCCGCCCTCAGATCGGGCAGTCCGAGCCGTACGTCCAGGGCGTCGGCCAGCATGTGCAGCACCCGCGCGTCGGTCGGGCAGAGCGTCCTCGGCAGCTGCTCGGGCTTCAGCGCGGCCTCGAACATCCGCGCCCTGCCCTCCCAGTTGAGGAAGGTGCCGGGCTTCTCCGCGACGGCCGCGACCGGGAGCACCACGTCGGCGCGCTCGGTCACCGCGCCGGGCCGCAGCTCCAGCGAGACGAGGAAGCCGACCCCGTCCAGCGCCTCGATCGCGCGGGCCGGGTCGGGCAGGTCCTCGGGGTCGACCCCCGCGACCAGCAGCGCGCCCAGCTCGCCGGTGGCCGCTGCCTCCACGATCTGGCCGGTGTCACGGCCGAAGCGGGCGGGGAGTTCGGCGACGCCCCAGACGGACGCCACCTCCTCCCTGGCCCTGGGGTCGGTCGCGGGACGGCCGCCGGGCAGCAGGGACGGGAGCGCGCCCGCCTCCAGCGCGCCGCGTTCCCCGGCCCGGCGCGGGATCCACACCAGTGCGGCCCCGGTCGCGGTGGCGGTGCGCAGGGCTGCGGTCAGTCCGCCGGGCACCGCGGCGAGCCGCTCGCCCACCACGATCACGGCGCCTTCGCCGCGCAACGCCTCGGCCGCGGCGGCGCCTTCGGCCTCCAGGCCGACCCCGCCCGCGAGGGCGTCCAGCCATTCGGTCTCGGTGCCCGGAGCGGCGGGGAGCAGGGTGCCGCCCGCCTTCTCCAGGCCCCGGCTGGCGTGCGAGGCGAGCGCGAACGTCCGCTGCCCGTGCTTACGGAAGGCCTTGCGGAGCCGGAGGAAGACTCCGGGCGCCTCCTCCTCGGACTCGAAGCCCGCGAGCAGGACGGCCGGTGCCTTCTCCAGCGCGGTGTAGGTGACCCCGCTGCCGTCCAGGTCCCGGCCGCGCCCGGCCACCCGTGCGGCGAGGAAGTCCGCTTCCTCGCCGCTGTGGACCCGGGCCCGGAAGTCGATGTCGTTGGTGTCCAGGGCGACCCGCGCGAACTTGCTGTACGCGTAGGCGTCCTCGACGGTCAGCCGCCCTCCGGTGAGCACGCCGGTCCTGCCGCGCGCACCCGAGAGTCCGGCCGCCGCTGCTTCCAGCGCCTCCGGCCAGCTCGCCGGCTCCAGCACCCCCTCCGCGTTGCGTACGAGCGGAGTGGTGAGCCGGTCACGCTGCTGGGCGTAGCGGAAGCCGAAGCGGCCCTTGTCGCAGAGCCACTCCTCGTTGACCTCGGGGTCGTTGGCGGCGAGCCGCCGCATGACCTTGCCGCGCCGGTGGTCGGTCCGGGTGGCGCAGCCGCCGGCGCAGTGCTCGCACACCGAGGGCGTCGACACCAGGTCGAAGGGCCGGGAACGGAAGCGGTACGCCGCCGAGGTCAGCGCCCCGACCGGGCAGATCTGGATGGTGTTCCCGGAGAAGTACGACTCGAAGGGGTCGCCCTCGCCCGTGCCGACCTGCTGGAGCGCGCCGCGCTCGATCAGCTCGATCATCGGGTCGCCCGCCACCTGGTTGGAGAACCGGGTGCAGCGTGCGCAGAGCACGCACCGCTCGCGGTCCAGCAGCACCTGGGTGGAGATGGGGACGGGCTTCTCGAAGGTGCGCTTCTTCCCGTCGAAGCGGGAGTCGGCGCCGCCGTGCGACATCGCCTGGTTCTGCAGGGGGCACTCGCCGCCCTTGTCGCAGACCGGACAGTCCAGCGGGTGGTTGATGAGCAGGAGCTCCATCACCCCCTTCTGGGCCTTCTCCGCCACGGGCGAGGTGATCTGCGACTTCACGACCATGCCGTCGGTGCACGTGATGGTGCAGGAGGCCATCGGCTTGCGCTGGCCCTCGACCTCGACGATGCACTGCCGGCAGGCGCCGGCCGGATCGAGGAGCGGGTGGTCGCAGAAGCGCGGGATCTCGATGCCGAGGAGCTCGGCGGCACGGATGACCAGCGTGCCCTTGGGGACGCTGATCTCGATGCCGTCGATCGTGAGCGTGACGAGGTCCTCGGGCGGAACGGCCGCCTCGCCGCCCCCGGAGGGCGCACTCGTGGTGACTGTCATGCGTTCACCCCCCGGTGAGCGTTCTTGTCGTCTCTGTCGTCGGCCCAGAGGGTCGACCTGGCCGGGTCGAAGGGGCATCCCTTGCCGGTGATGTGCTGCTCGTACTCCTCGCGGAAGTACTTCAGCGAGGAGAAGATCGGCGAGGCGGCGCCGTCGCCGAGGGCGCAGAACGACTTGCCGTTGATGTTGTCGGCGATGTCGTTGAGCTTGTCGAGGTCGGCCATCTGGCCCTTGCCCGCCTCGATGTCGCGGAGCAGCTGGACCAGCCAGTACGTCCCCTCGCGGCACGGGGTGCACTTGCCGCAGGACTCATGGGCGTAGAACTCGGTCCAGCGGGTGACGGCGCGCACCACGCAGGTGGTCTCGTCGAAGCACTGCAGCGCCTTGGTGCCGAGCATGGATCCGGCGGCGCCGACGCCCTCGTAGTCCAGCGGGACGTCGAGGTGCTCCTCGGTGAACATCGGGGTGGAGGAACCGCCCGGGGTCCAGAACTTCAGGCGGTGCCCGGCCCGGATGCCGCCGCTCATGTCGAGCAGCTGCCGCAGGGTGATGCCGAGCGGGGCCTCGTACTGCCCGGGGCTGGTGACGTGTCCGCTGAGCGAGTACAGCGTGAAGCCCGGGGACTTCTCGCTGCCCATCGACTTGAACCAGTCCTTGCCCTTGTTCAGGATCGCGGGAACCGAGGCGATGGACTCGACGTTGTTCACGACGGTGGGGCAGGCGTACAGACCGGCGACCGCGGGGAAGGGGGGCCGCAGCCGGGGCTGGCCACGCCGTCCTTCGAGCGAGTCGAGCAGCGCGGTCTCCTCCCCGCAGATGTAAGCGCCGGCACCCGCGTGCACGGTGAGTTCCAGGTCGAGCCCGGAACCCAGGATGTCCGTCCCGAGGTAGCCCGCCTCGTACGCCTCGCGCACGGCCTCGTGCAGCCGCCGCAGCACGGGGACGACCTCGCCGCGCAGATAGATGAAGGCGTGCGAGGAGCGGATCGCGTAGCAGGCGATCACGATGCCCTCGATGAGGCTGTGCGGGTTGGCGAAGAGGAGCGGGATGTCCTTGCAGGTCCCGGGCTCCGACTCGTCGGCGTTGACCACGAGGTAGTGCGGCTTGCCGTCGCCCTGCGGGATGAACTGCCACTTCATCCCGGTGGGGAAGCCCGCGCCCCCGCGTCCGCGCAGACCGGAGTCCTTGACGTACGCGATGAGGTCGTCGGGTTCCATGGCCAGGGCCTTGCGCAGCCCCTCGTAACCGTCGTGGCGGCGGTAGGTGTCCAGCGTCCAGGACTCCGGCTCGTCCCAGAAGGAGGAGAGGACGGGCACCAGGAGCTTCTCCGGGCTGGTCCCGTTCTTGTCGATCTCGGCTGCCAAGGTCATCACTCCCCCTCCTCGGCGGCGGGCCCGGCCGGGTTGTCCGGGTCGGAGGCCGAGGTCTGCTGCGGCGCGTCGTGAGAGCTGAGGTGCTCGGCGCCCTTCTGCGGCGGTGTGTCCCGGGGCGTCTCGCCCCGCTGGCCGACCACGCGCGCGTGAGCGGCCTCGCCCCTGGCGAGCTTCAGCCCGACCAGGGAGGCGGCCCCCGCCCCGCCGCTCGCCTCGACGGCGCCGGGGCGTTCGTCGGGGAAGCCGGCCAGGATCCGGGCGGTCTCCTTGTACGTGCAGAGGGGGGCGCCCCGGGTGGGCTCGACGGTGCGGCCGGCGATCAGGTCGTCGACGAGCCGGGTGGCGCTCTCCGGCGTCTGGTTGTCGAAGAACTCCCAGTTGACCATCACGACGGGCGCGAAGTCGCAGGCCGCGTTGCACTCGATGTGTTCGAGGGTGACCTTGCCGTCCTCGGTCGTCTCGTCGTTGCCGACACCCAGGTGGTCCTTGAGCCGGTCGAAGATGGCGTCGCCGCCCATGACCGCGCACAGGGTGTTGGTGCAGACGCCGACCTGGTACTCACCGCTCGGCCGGCGGCGGTACATCGTGTAGAAGGTGGCGACCGCGGTGACCTCGGCGGTGGTGAGGCCGAGCTGGTCGGCGCAGAAGGCCATGCCCGTACGGGATACGTACCCCTCCTCGGACTGCACCAGGTGCAGCAGGGGCAGCAGCGCGGAGCGGCTGCCGGGGTAGCGGGCGATCACCTCCTTCGCGTCCGCTTCGAGCCGGGCGAGCACCTCGGCCGGGTAGGCGGGGGCGGGGAGCTGCGGCATCCCCAGGCTGACTTCTTGGTTGGACGCGGTCACCGGTCGACGCCTCCCATCACGGGGTCGATGGACGCGACGGCGACGATGACGTCGGCGACCTGGCCGCCCTCGCACATCGCCGCCATGGCCTGCAGATTGGTGAAGGACGGGTCGCGGAAGTGGACCCGGAAGGGGCGCGTGCCACCGTCCGAGACGACGTGTACGCCCAGTTCGCCCTTGGGGGACTCTATGGCGGTGTACGTCTGCCCGGCCGGGACCCGGAAGCCCTCGGTCACCAGCTTGAAGTGGTGGATCAGGGCCTCCATGGAGGTGCCCATGATCTTCTTGATGTGGTCGAGCGAGTTGCCGAGACCGTCGGGTCCCAGCGCGAGCTGCGCGGGCCAGGCGATCTTCTTGTCGGCGACCATGACCGGTCCGGGCTCCAGCCGTTCCAGGCACTGCTCGACGATCCTCAGCGACTGGCGCATCTCCTCCAGCCGGATGAGGAAGCGGCCGTAGGCGTCGCAGGTGTCCGCGGTGGGCACGTCGAAGTCGTACGTCTCGTACCCGCAGTACGGATCGGTCTTGCGCAGGTCGTGCGGGAGTCCGGCGGACCTGAGGACCGGGCCGGTGGCGCCGAGCGCCATGCAGCCGGTGAGGTCGAGATACCCGACGTCCTGCATACGGGCCTTGAAGATGGGGTTGCCGGTGGCGAGCTTGTCGTACTCCGGCAGGTTCTTCTTCATGGTCTTGATGAACTCGCGGAGCCGGTCGAGCGCGCCCATGGGCAGGTCCTGGGCGAGGCCGCCGGGGCGGATGAACGCGTGGTTCATCCGCAGGCCGGTGATCAGCTCGAAGAGGTCGAGAACGAGTTCACGATCGCGGAAGCCGTAGATCATGATCGTCGTGGCGCCGAGCTCCATGCCGCCGGTGGCGATGCACACCAGGTGCGAGGAGATCCGGTTGAGCTCCATCAGGAGCACGCGCAGGACGGTGGCCCGGTCCGGGATCTGGTCCTCGATGCCGAGGAGCTTCTCGACCCCGAGGCAGTACGCCGCCTCGTTGAAGAACGGGGTCAGGTAGTCCATGCGGGTGACGAAGGTGGTGCCCTGCGTCCAGTTCCGGAATTCGAGGTTCTTCTCGATGCCGGTGTGGAGGTAGCCGATGCCGCAGCGGGCCTCGGTGACGGTCTCGCCGTCGATCTCCAGGATGAGACGCAGCACGCCGTGGGTGGACGGGTGCTGGGGGCCCATGTTGACGATGATGCGTTCGTCGTCCGACTTGGCGGCGGACTCGACGACCTCGTCCCAGTCGCCGCCGGTGACTGTATATACAGTCCCCTCGGTCGTGGCGCGGGGCGTCGCACGGGGAGTTGCGTGGGGAGTGGTCATCAGCTGTACGACCTCCGCTGGTCCGGAGCCGGGATCTGGGCGCCCTTGTACTCGACGGCGATGCCGCCGAGGGGGTAGTCCTTGCGCTGCGGGAAGCCCTGCCAGTCGTCCGGCATCATGATCCGGGTCAGGGCCGGGTGCCCGTCGAAGATCAGCCCGAAGAAGTCGTACGCCTCGCGCTCGTGCCAGTCGTTGGCCGGGTAGACCTCGACGAGGGACGGGATGTGCGGGTCGCTGTCCGGCGCCGACACCTCAAGGCGGATCAGCCGCCCGTGGGTGAGCGAGCGCAGGTGGTAGACCGCGTGCAGCTCGCGTCCCTTGTCCCCCAGGTAGTGGACACCGCTGACGCCCGTACAGAGCTCGAAGCGCAGGGCCGGGTCGTCGCGCAGGGTGCGGGCGACCTGGACCAGGTGCTCGCGGGCGATGAAGAAGGTGACTTCGCCCCGGTCGACGACCGTCTTCTCGATGGCGTTGTCCGGCAGCAGGTCCTGTTCCTCCAGGGCCCCTTCGAGCTCGTCCGCCACCTCGTCGAACCAGCCGCCGTACGGGCGGGAGGTTGCCCCCGGCAGGGTCACCGTGCGGACGAGTCCGCCGTAGCCGGAGGTGTCACCACCGTTGTTGGCGCCGAACATGCCCTTGCGTACGCCGATGACCTCACCGGTGTCGTCGCGCGGGACGGGCACCTGGCCGCTGTTGCTGTTCGGTTCGTCGCTCATCGCAGCAGCCCCTTCATCTCGATCAGGGGAAGTGCCTTGAGCGCCGCCTCCTCCGCCTCGCGGGCGGCCTCCTCCGCGTTGACCCCGAGCTTGGAGCCCTGGATCTTCTGGTGGAGCTTGAGGATGGCGTCGATCAGCATCTCGGGACGCGGCGGGCATCCCGGCAGATAGATGTCGACCGGGACAATATGATCAACACCCTGAACAATGGCGTAATTGTTGAACATTCCGCCTGATGACGCGCAAACCCCCATGGAGATGACCCACTTGGGGCTGGGCATCTGGTCGTAGACCTGCCGCAGGACGGGGGCCATCTTCTGGCTCACCCGCCCGGCGACGATCATCAGGTCCGCCTGGCGCGGCGAACCGCGGAAGACCTCCATCCCGAAACGGGCCAGGTCGTACCGCCCGGCGCCGGTCGTCATCATCTCGATGGCGCAGCAGGCGAGGCCGAAGGTGGCGGGGAAGACGGACGACTTCCGCACCCAGCCGGCGGCCTGCTCGACAGTGGTCAGAACAAAGCCGCTCGGCAGCTTCTCTTCGAGTCCCATGGTGTGCCCCTCAGCCCCTCAGTCCCATTCCAGGCCGCCCCGGCGCCACACATACGCGTAGGCGACGAAGACGGTGAGCACGAAGAGCAGCATCTCCACGAGCCCGAAGATCCCCAGGGCGTCGAAGGTGACCGCCCAGGGATAGAGGAAGACGATCTCGATGTCGAAGACGATGAACAGCATCGCCGTCAGGTAGTACTTGATGGGGAAACGGCCGCCTCCGGCTGGAGTGGGGGTGGGTTCGATACCGCACTCGTACGCTTCGAGCTTTGCTCGGTTGTACCGCTTCGGGCCGATTAGCGTGGCCATGACCACGGAGAAGATCGCAAACCCTGCCCCGAGGGCGCCGAGCACGAGGATGGGCGCGTAGGCATTCACGCTCCTCGCTCCTTCCAGTCGTCCTTGACCGTTGGACCGCATCGGGCGACCGGCTCGCCACCTCATCAAGATCGTGCACATGTGAGGCAGTTCACAAGCCCGACTGCCCCGCATCCTATGCCTGCCGTCCTGTGATCTGCGACACGGGGTGCACCAACGTCTTTGTGATCTCCACCACCTGACGAACGATCATGAAGTCGGATGAGCGGTGATCTTCGTACGCGAAGCGGCCGTGCGGTTACGAGACGTGACATCTCGCGCCGTTACCGCTGGTCAAAGACGCATGGCTCTATCAATCGACGGACCCTACAAGCAAATTGGCGATGGACGCCGTGGTGGTGATATAGGGATCGGCCCCAGGCTTCAGACACTCGGACGGGGGGCTTCCGGTACCGATGTGGACAATGCGCACGCATTCACGAAGTTCCGGGCGGCCGGAGAACGCCGGACCGGAGCACGGCATCCGGACACGCGAAGCCGCGGAGCTCTTCCTCGGCCGGCTGCCGGCGTACGGAGCGTGCGACCACCGACGGGCGGCCAGGGAAACGGACATGACCCGCCAATGGGGCACACCACCGCGGGATGACAGCCGGCCCCGGCCCTCACGCGGCGCGCGACCGCGTGGTTGCCTCTCACAGGAGAGTCATACCGTGACCTGCGTCACTCCATGGGCGCCGCAAGAAAAGCGGGCTTGGCCAACCGTGTGAACGGATGGTAAGCGACGGGCAATTCGGGCGTATTGAAAGAACACCGTGATCACAGCCGTGCACGAACGTGCCCGTTTTGCCCGTTAGGGCGTCAATAAGGGCCCGCAATAAGCGGATTCATAGATTCCGAACGTAACTGTGTCGCAACACACGTTTCTTGATGGGACCCCTACGACCCTGATAGCGCTAGTACTCATGTCCCACACCGCTCACATACCCAGCCACCGGAAGCCCCGCCAGAGTGCCTCGAAGACGGCGCTGCGGGCAGGAGTTGCCGGTGGCGTCCTCAGCACCATCGCGGTCGCAGGTGCCGCCGGTCCGGCTCAGGCCGAGCCGGTGACCCAGACCATCGAGATGCCCACCATCACGGCCGGGCTCTCCACTTCCGTCGCCGCGTCCGCGCAGGCAACCCAGGCGGTCGCCCTGGACCTGGAGATCCAGGCCCAGGAGGACGCCGCCGCCGAGACCGCCGCCAAGGCCGCCAAGAAGGCCAAGGCCGAGGCGGTCCGCAAGGCCGAGGCCAAGAAGAAGGCCGAAGCAGCCGCCAAGGCCAAGGCGGAAGCGGAAGCGGAGGCAGCCGCCGAGCGTGCCTCCCGCTCCGCCGAGCGCACCACGCTCAGCGCGTCCTCCGGGTCGTCGTCCTCCTCCTCGTACTCCTCGAACGCCACCGGCTCCGCCGCGTCCGTCATCGCGTTCGCGCAGTCCCAGGTCGGTGACGCGTACGTCTCCGGCGGCACCGGCCCGAACTCGTGGGACTGCTCGGGCCTGGTCCAGGCCGCCTTCGGCTCGGTGGGCATCGACCTGCCGCGCGTCTCGCAGAGCCAGTCGACCGCCGGGACCCAGGTCTCGCTCGACAACCTCCAGCCCGGCGACATCCTGTACTGGGGCGGCGCCGGCAGCGCGTACCACGTCGGGATCTACGTGGGCGGCGGCGAGTTCGTCGGCGCGCAGAACTCCAGCACCGGCGTCGTGCAGAAGTCCCTGGACTACGACCCGCCGTCGGGCGCCGTCCGCGTTCTCTGATTCACAAGCTCCGCACACCCGGGCACGACCGCGGGCCGTCACTCCTCCGCCAGGGGTGACGGCCCGTCATCGTGCCCGGGTGACGTCCACGTCCGCCTCCACGCCGGCTCCCGCCGGCAGGCGCTGGCCCGGCACGCGGCCGCGCGCCGCATCGGTCCTCTCCCTGCGCAGGAGCACCAGGCCCACCACGCACACGACGGCGGCCAGCACGAAGCCGTACGGCGGGGTCGAGCCCTTGGGCTGCGTCTCGTAGACGAGCGCGGCCGACAGCACCGTCACCGCGGCGACCGCCCGGCCGCCGCTCACGGTGGCGGCGAGCACCGCCGTCGCCCAGAGCAGGTACCACGGCTGCACCATCGGCGAGAGCGCGACCAGGGCCAGCAGCGCCAGCCCCAGGGCGGGGACGGGCTCCGTACGACCGGTCGTCGCCTGCCACGCGAGGCGGGCGATCAGCACCAGGGCGGCCAGCAGACCGAGGTTCTGCACGGCGGACTTGACCGGATCCGGATCGGTCCCGGCCAGCAGCCGCAGGAGTTCACCCAGTCCCAGGCCGAGGTCGCTGCTGACGGACAGCGCGGTGTGGATGCGCCCCGCGACGCTCTGGGTCCCGATCCAGCCGAAGCCCGTGCCGCCGAGGAACGTCACGCCGACCACGACCACCGCGGCGACCAGCCCCGGCGCCAGCAGGCCCTTGGCCACCCGCCGTACGACCGGCCCCCTCGCGGCCCGGCCCACCATGACGCCGACGAAGAGCAGCGCCACGGCCGCGGGCGACTTGACCATCATGGCGAGTCCGACGAGCGCCGATCCGGCGATCCACCGTCCGCGCAGGGCGAGCAGCACGCCGGCCAGCATGAGGCCGGTCATCAGCCCGTCGTTGTGGACGCCCCCGGCCACATGGATGAGCAGCAGTGGGTTCAGTGCCCCGAGCCACAGTGCGGCGCCCTCGTCGCGGCCGTGCTCCCGGGCGAGATGCCGCAGGGCCCACACGATCAGCACCAGCGAGCCCAGGGCGATCAGGCGCATCCCCAGCACGGCCGGCACGATCGTGCCGCCCGTCGCCCAGGCCACGCCCCGCGCCAGGAGGAGGAAGAACGGGCCGTACGGTGCCGGGGTGTCGGTCCAGTGGCCGCCGACGCTCGCGGCGGCGTCCCCGCCCGGCCCGTCGGGGTCCAGGACGGAGGGCCCCACCTCGTAGACGTCATGGCCTTCGAGGACCATCGCGCCCTGGGCGATGTAGCTGTAGACGTCGGCGCTGTAGAGCGGCGGTGCCACCACGAACGGCGCGGTCCACCACCCCAGGGTGACCAGGCTGTCGCGTACGCCGGCGCCCGTCCTGCCGTACAGCCACCAGGCGACGACGAGCACCGTCAGTCCGCCGTACGCCAGGGCGTGGCCGACCGCCGTGACGGTGGTGCCGTGCGGCACCCAGAGCCCCCACGGGTCGTGCGCGGGCAGCGTCCCGACGGCCCAGCCGCCCGCGACGGCCGCCGTCGCCCCCGCCGACCCCAGCAGGCGGAGTCTCCCGCCGTTCCCTGTCCCCGATGCCCGCATGGTCCGCAAACCTATCGCAGGGGCCCGGACGGCCTCCCGGTCCGGGCGCTCAGGCCTTCGGCGCGACCTTCGAGAGGCCGTTGATGATGCGGTCCATGGCGTCGCCGCCGGTCGGGTCGGTGAGGTTGGCGAGCATCTTCAGCGTGAACTTCATCAGGACCGGGTGGGTCAGACCGCGCTGTGTCGCGATCTTCATGACCTTCGGGTTCCCGATCATCTTCACGAAGGCGCGGCCCAGCGTGTAGTAACCGCCGTAGGTGTCCTTGAGGATCTTCGGGTAGTTCTGCAGGGCCAGTTCCCGCTGGGCGGGCGTGGCGCGGGCGTGCGCCTGGACGATGACGTCCGCGGCGGTCTGGCCCGACTCCATGGCGTACGCGATGCCTTCGCCGTTGAAGGGGTTGACGAGACCACCCGCGTCACCGACGAGCAGCAGGCCCTTGGTGTAGTGCGGCTGGCGGTTGAAGGCCATCGGGAGTGCGGCGCCGCGGATCGGCGTCGTCATGTTGTCGGGGGTGTAGCCCCAGTCCTCCGGCATGGAGGCGCACCACGCCTTCAGCACCTCGCGCCAGTCGAGCTCCTTGAAGGCGGACGAGGAGTTGAGGATGCCGAGGCCGACGTTGGACGTGCCGTCGCCCATGCCGAAGATCCATCCGTACCCCGGCAGCAGACGGTCCTCGGCGCCGCGGCGGTCCCACAGCTCCAGCCAGGACTCCAGGTAGTCGTCGTCGTGGCGGGGCGAGGTGAAGTACGTACGGACCGCGACACCCATCGGGCGGTCCTCACGGCGGTGCAGGCCCATGTGGAGGGAGAGGCGCGTGGAGTTGCCGTCGGCGGCGACGACCAGCGGGGCGTGGAAGGTGACCGGGGTCTTCTCCTCGCCGAGCTTGGCGTGGACGCCGGTGATGCGCCCGGTGCGCTCGTCCTTGACCGGCTCGCCGACGTTGCACCGCTCGTACAGCCGGGCTCCCGCCTTCTGTGCCTGGCGGGCGAGCTGCTCGTCGAAGTCGTCGCGCTTGCGGACCAGACCGTAGTCCGGGTACGAGGCGAGGTCCGGCCAGTCCAGCTGGAGGCGGACGCCACCGCCGATGATGCGCAGACCCTTGTTGCGGAGCCAGCCGGCCTCTTCGGAGATGTCGATGCCCATGGAGACGAGCTGCTTGGTGGCGCGCGGGGTGAGCCCGTCGCCGCAGACCTTCTCCCGGGGGAAGGCCGTCTTCTCCAGGAGGAGGACGTCGAGTCCGGACTTGGCGAGGTGGTACGCGGTCGTGGAGCCGGCTGGGCCCGCTCCGACGACGATCACGTCCGCGCTGTGCTCGGAGAGGGGCTCGGTCACGGTCGGATCTCCCGAAGACTCGAATTCGCGTGCCGCGCGGCACATGTCCCGTGCAGTCTATGGGTGCCTGCTGATCAACCTCCCGAAGGGCTCCCCGATGCCGCACGTGCCTGAAACACCGTCCGTCCGTCTGCGTGTCCCCACCGATGAGGACGCCATGGCCTGGCACCGGGTGTTCGACGACCCGGAGGTGATGGAGTTCCACGGCGGCCGGCCTGCGGAGTACTCCGTGTACGAGGAGTTGACCGCGCGCCAGCGCCGCCATGACGCGGAGCTCGGCCACTGCCTGTGGACGGTTCTGGACGACGACGGGAAGGTGCTCGGCTTCACGGGCGCCCAGCCGTGGCCGCACGAGTCGTTCGGGCCGGTGGGCGAGATCGAGATCGGCTGGCGACTGGCCCGGGCCGCCTGGGGACACGGTTACGCGACCGCCGCCGCGCGCGCCACGCTGGAGCGGATACGGGCGCTGGGGGTGCGGGAGGTCGTCGCGATGATCAACACGCGGAACGCCCGCTCGGTGGCGGTGGCCGTACGTCTCGGCATGCGGCAGGCCGAGACGTACACGTCCCCGGTGACGAAGCAGGAGGCGTACTGCTTCCGGCTGGAGCTCTGAGCCCGGCCGGTCTCAGTCGCGCACGCCCCGGTGGAGTGCCACCACTCCACCGGTGAGATCGCGCCAGGCCACCTCGGACCAGCCGGCCTTCTGGAGCAGCGTCGCGAGGCCGGCCTGGTCGGGCCAGGCGCGGATCGACTCGGCGAGGTAGACGTACGCGTCCGGGTTGGACGACACCGCCCGTGCCACCGGCGGCAGCGCGCGCATCAGGTACTCGGTGTAGACCGTCCGGAAGGGCGCCCAGGTCGGCTGGGAGAACTCACAGATCACGACCCGTCCGCCGCGCTTGGTGACCCGGTACAGCTCGCTGAGCGCGGCGCCGGTGTCCTGGATGTTGCGCAGTCCGAAGGAGATCGTCACGGCGTCGAAGGTCTCGTCCTTGAACGGGAGCTTCGTGCCGTCGCCCGCGGTGAACGGCATCCACGGGTGGCGTGCCTTGCCGACGCGGAGCATCCCGATGGAGAAGTCGCAGGGCACCACATAGGCGCCGGCCCGGGCGAACGGCTGCGAGGAGGTGGCCGTGCCGGCCGCCAGGTCGAGGATCTTCTGAGCCGGCCGGGCGCCGACGGCCCGGGCGACCTCCTTGCGCCAGAGCCGCGCCTGTCCGAGCGACAGCACGTCGTTGGTGAGGTCGTAGTTCGCCGCCACGTCGTCGAACATCGAGGCGACTTCGTGCGGCTGCTTGTCCAGGGATGCTCGGGTCACCCTCCCATTCAAGCAGTCCCGCCCCCGGTATCCGGCGGCGGCGTGGAGCGACGCGTGGAACGGTCTTTCGAATTCGGGAACAGCAACGCCCGGATCGGCGTCTCTTCCGACGAGAAGAAAGGGGTTTCCGCCCCGGTGACTGCCAGCAACTCCTGGACGGCGTACGGGAGAGCGACCGCTGGACGTCGTGCGGTACGCGGACGGGCACACGCGGTGCTCGATGAGCAGGTCAGCGTGCGGGGCGGGTGATCGGCCGCCCTGGACGGCCACACCGAGACCACGGATACTCACCACAACATGCACAGTGACGACACACATCGAATACGGAACGCCGACGGCCACCGGCGGGGGGCCGGGACACCCGCTCCAGGACCCAGGCCCTCCCGCGCGCAGGCCCGCAAGCGCTCCGCGGCCCGCCGAAAACGGGCCCGGAGACGGCGCGCGGTCTTCGCCGGCGCGCTGGTCGCGGTGGCCGCGGCCGCGGCGTTCCTCTACGTCGACCCGCCGTGGCAGGACGACGGCGCCTCCGTCGCGGCAGGCGAGGAGGCGGACAGGACCACCCCGTCGGCCACGCCCGCACCGAAGACCTCCACCTCGCCGAAGGCCCTGGTGAGCCCCAAGGCGTCGAAGTCCGCCGAGAGCTCACCGAGCGCCGAGGAATCCGTCGATCCGGATTCCCTGCCTGAGTCGGGTCCTGGCACGTTCACCGTGGCCCGCGCGGGCGTCTCGTCCGGCGGCGCCGGCAGTCGCTACCGCGTGGAGGTGGAGGACGGCCTCGATGTCGACCCGGACGAGGCCGCCGAGGACATAGCGGAGATTCTCGCCGACCCACGCGGCTGGTCCCAGAACGGGAAAGCCGCCTTCCACCAGGTCGCCGACAACTCGGCGGGCCTGGTGATACAGATCGCCACCCCGGGGACCACGGACAACATCTGTGGTCAGTACGGCCTGGACACCGGCGGCGAGGTGAACTGCCGCGTCGGCAAGAAGGTGATGGTCAATCTGAAGCGCTGGGAGCTGGGTTCACCGATGTTCGACGGTCCGGCGACCGAGTACCGCGCGCTGATCATCAACCACGAGGTGGGCCACTGGCTCGGGCACGGTCACGAGACCTGCCCCGGCGCCGGCAAACCGGCCCCCGCGATGATGCAGCAGATCAAGGGGCTGAAGGGCTGCAAGTCCAACGCCTGGCCGTACGACGCGAACGGCCGCTATCTGAGCGGGCCCTCGGTTCCGTAACCCGCTCGGGCCCTCACCGCCTCCGGTGGACCAGCCGTCCGCCGAGCACCGTGGCGACGCAGGTCCCGGCGCCCGCCGCGACCAGCGCCGCCTCGTCGGGCACGTCGAAGACCGCGAGGTCGGCGCGGCCCCCGACCGTGAGCGGGGCGTGGACGGAGCCCGGGAGGCCGCCTCCGCGGGCGAGCGGATCGAGGTCCGGTGAGCCGGGGAGGCCGCCGGGGGCCCCGGCAACCGCCGTGAGTCCGGAGCGGGCCACGGCGGTGCGTACGGCGTGGTCGTCGAACGGGCCCGCGACATGGGTGGTGCCGTGGCTCAGCATGCGCTGGAGTCCGCGGCGTACGCTGCCGGCCCGGCGGGCCTCGTCCATCCGCCCGGCCAGCCGCGCGAACTCCGCCCCGGTCAGCGGCTGTTCGCCGAGCTCGTCCGCCTCCCGCGGGTCGGGGTGGTAGAGGCGGGTCAGCAGGGCGACGCAGTCCCACTGGCGCAGCCCGGGGGTGAGGACGCCCGGCCACTGCCGGACCCGGGCCGTCGGGTGCGCGTCCCTGACCCGCTCGTACGGCCCGATGGCCGCGATCCGGCCGCCGTCCACCGCCACCGCGCCCCCGGCGACGGGTGCCGCGCCGACCGGAAGGACCAGCGGCGCGGCGTGAACGGTCAGCACGGTCGGCTCAGTTGGCGCTCAGGAGCTTCAGCTCCGGATGCGCCGTGCCGCCCGAGATCGCCGTGGACGAGATGTGCGAGACGACGCGCTCGTCGACCGGGTCGTTCGCCGGGTCGTCGTGGACGACGAGGTGCTCGTAGGTCGTGGCGCGCTGGGCGGGGACGCGGCCCGCCTTGCGGATCAGGTCGATGATCTCGAGCCGGTTGGAGCGGTGCCTGGCACCGGCCGAGGAGACGACGTTCTCCTCCAGCATGATCGAGCCGAGGTCGTCCGCGCCGTAGTGCAGGGAGAGCTGGCCGACCTCCTTGCCCGTGGTCAGCCAGGAGCCCTGGATGTGGGCGACGTTGTCGAGGAAGAGCCGGGCGATGGCGATCATCCGCAGGTACTCGAAGAGGGTGGCCTGCGTCTGTCCCTTCAGCTTGTTGTTCTCCGGCTGGTAGGTGTACGGGATGAAGGCGCGGAAGCCGCCCGTGCGGTCCTGTACGTCACGGATCATCCGCAGGTGCTCGATACGCTCGGCGTTGGTCTCGCCCGTGCCCATCAGCATGGTGGAGGTGGACTCGACCCCCAGGCCGTGCGCGATCTCCATGATCTCCAGCCAGCGCTCGCCGGACTCCTTGAGCGGGGCGATCGCCGTACGCGGCCGGGCGGGCAGCAGTTCGGCGCCGGCGCCGGCGAAGGAGTCGAGGCCGGCGGCGTGGATCCGCTCGATGGCCTCCTTGGCGGAGACACCCGAGATGCGGGCCATGTGCTCGATCTCGGAGGCGCCGAGCGAGTGGATGACCAGCTGCGGGAACGCCTTCTTGATCGCGGAGAAGTGCTCCTCGTAGTACTCGACGCCGTAGTCCGGGTGGTGTCCGCCCTGGAACATGATCTGGGTGCCGCCGAGCTCGACGGTCTCCGCGCAGCGGCGCAGGATGTCGTCGAGGTCGCGGGACCAGCCCTTGGCGGTGTCCTTGGGCGGCGCGTAGAAGGCGCAGAACTTGCAGGCCGTGACGCAGACGTTGGTGTAGTTGATGTTGCGCTCGATGATGTACGTCGCGATGTGCTCCGTACCGGCGTAGCGGCGGCGGCGCACGGCGTCCGCTGCGGCTCCCAGGGCGTGGAGCGGAGCCGACCGGTACAGGTCGAGGGCCTCTTCCGGAGTGATCCGGCCGCCTTCGGCGGCTCGGTCGAGGATGGGCTGGAGGTCGGCCTTCTCGGTCACCGGGCTGTCACCTTTCGGCGGTTTTTCAACGGATCTACGGACCGATCCAGCGTACGCCAGCCCTTGCCGGGGTCAGCCGCCGGACCGGCTGAGGGTGCCCTTCGGGTTGCCCGCCGCCTCCTCGTGGGACTCGTAGCGCAGGGTGTCCTCGGAGGTGAGGGTGAAGACGAGGTCCGCCTCGCCCCCGGTGCACAGCGCGCCGGTGCGGGCGTCCGGGTCGGCGCGCTCCCGGATCTTCAGCTCGGTGGCCGTGCCGGAGACGAGCGTGCCGATGCCCTTGCAGACGACGGTCGTTCCGAGCGCGTCGAACCTGTACGACAGCCTGACCACCTCCTCGCTCTTCTTCCCCTCGACGAAGACGGCGGTGACCGTGCCGTGCGGCGCGCCGCTGCGTTCGGTGGCGGAACCCTTCCACGTACCGGCGAACGCCTTGGGCAGCGCGCTCACCGGTGTGGAGGGCGCGGGGGTCTTCGACGCGGCGTCCGTCGGCTTCTGCGACCGGCCGGACGCCGGGGGTTCCGCGGCGTCGTTGCCGTGGTCGTTGCTCCCGCCGCCCGGGAACAGGTCCCCCAGCATCGCGGCCCCCACAGTCACCACGGCGAGCGCCCCGGCGACGGCCAGCGCGACGGTGCAGCTGATCCGCCGCCCCCGCCGCGCGCCGGGCTGCCGGCCGGTGTCCACGGTGACGGCGATCCGGGCGTCGGGACCCCGCTCCCCCGGCGTGCCGGCGGTGGCCGGCGGTTCGGCCGGCGGGGGCGGTGGCGATGGTGGCGGGCCGAAGGTGCCGAGCGCCGCGCTCCCCAGCGAGGCGTTGCTGAACGGCACCGGCCCGGACCGCACCGGGGCGTCCTGCGGTTCCAGGTCCAGCAGGGCCACCGCCGAGGCGCTGACCTCACGCACCAGCGGGCCCGGCAGCCAGCCCGGTGCCACCAGCGCGGCGGCCCCGCCGGGTGCCAGCCTGCGGGCGAGTTCGGCGGGGGCGGGCCGTTCGGCGGGGTCCTTGGCGAGGCACCCGGCGACCAGCTCCCGCAGTTCGCCCTCCATCTCCCCGAGTTCGGGTTCCTCGTGCACCACCTTGTAGAGGAGTACGGCCGAGGAGTCGCCGGGGAAGGGCGCGGTGCCGGTGGCCGCGTAGGCGAGGACCGCGCCGAGCGAGAAGACGTCGGCCGCGCCGGAGATGTCCAGGCCGCGGATCTGCTCCGGCGCCATGTAACCGGGCGAGCCGACGGAGACGCCGGTGGAGGTGAGGGAGACCGTGGCGCCGAGGGCCCGGGCGATGCCGAAGTCGATCAGCCGGGGGCCGTCGAGGGCGAGCAGGACGTTGGACGGCTTCACGTCACGGTGGATCAGGTCGTGCGCGTGTACGGCGTCGAGCGCCTCGCCGAGCCCGGCTCCCAGGGTCCGTACCGCGTATTCGGGCAGCGGGCCGTGGCGGGTGACCGCGTCGGAGAGCGGCGGCCCGGCCACATAACCGGTCGCGACCCACGGCACGGCCGCGTCGGGGTCGGCGTCGAGGACCGGGGCGGTCCACCGCGCGCCGAGGCGCCGCGCCGCGTCCACCTCGCGGCGGAAGCGCGCGCGGAACTGCTCGTCGAGCGCGAAGTGGGGGTGCACGACCTTGACCGCGACGGTCCGCCCGCCCGCGCTCCGGCCCAGATAGACCCTGCCCATCCCGCCGGCGCCGAGCCTGCCGAGCAGCCGGTAGGCGCCGATGGTGTGCGGTTCGCCGGCTTCCAGCGGCTGCATGCGGTCTCCCCCTGTGGTCCCCGGGACTCGGACGGCAGCCTAGGCGGCCGGGGTCGCACGGTCACGGAGACCCCTTCCGCCGATATCGCCCCTATGGGCACGAAGCAGGGATTTCGCCACACGGAAAGGCGTGAATACGTCGTTCGTCCGCACCGCCCTGGGGTTCACCGGAGGGAAACCGGAAGGCGTTACGGGAGACGTCCGCTATTCCCCCGCGCGTCCTCGGAGAGGCCTCCGCGACGGAACTCCGGACATTCGCGCCCTTTCGAGGGAACGGAATGGAGCGGTCACGCGTCAGGGTCCGCCGGGAGGAAAGGGCGGCCGGGGAAGGAAGGCCCGCGGACGAAGCCCGGGTAACGCGCGGCAAGGCCCACGGGGAGGGCCCGGGGAACGCGCGGGAAGGCCCACGGGGGAAGCCCGGGGAACGCGCGGCAAGGCCCGGGGAAGGTACGGGATTCACCTTCCTCCCGCACCATTCCCGTGGCCCCCGGGTCAGCCGCCGAGCAGCTCGACCTTGACGTCCGCCGGGAAGCCGGTCGTCGGACCGGTGCGCCGGGCGAACTCGCGCACGCCCGCCAGCTGGTCCGGACCGAAGCGGAAGTCCAGGGTGGTGAAGTAACGCTCCAGCACCTCGGCGTCGAATGCCTCCCAGCGCGCCGCCTGCTCGGCCACCTTGGTGACCTCCTCCAGCGAGACGTCGCGGGAGGCCAGGAACGCCTCGTGCACCTTCTCGACGTAGTCCGGGTGCGTGGCGAGGTAGTCCTTGCGGGCGGCCCAGACGGCGAAGACGAACGGCAGCCCCGTCCACTCCTTCCACATCTCGCCCAGGTCGTGGACCTGCAGCCCGAGCCTGGGGGCGTCGTGCAGGTTCGCGCGCAGCGCGGCGTCGCCGATGAGGACGGCGGCGTCGGCCTCCTGCATCATCAGGCCGAGGTCCGGCGGGCAGGTGTAGTAGTCGGGGGCGACGCCGTACCGCTCGGAGAGCAGCAGCTGGGCCAGCCGTACGGAGGTGCGCGAGGTCGAGCCGAGGGCCACCCGGGCCCCGTCCAGCTGCTCCAGGGGCAGCTGGGACACGATCACGCACGACATGACGGGGCCGTCGCAGCCGACGGCGATGTCGGGGAGGGCGACCAGGTCGTCGGCGTTGCGCAGGAACTCGACCAGGGTGACGGGACCGATGTCGAGGTCCCCCCTGACCAGCTGCTCACTGAGTCTTTCCGGGGTGTCCTTCGAGAGCTCCAGGTCGAGCAGGGTTCCGGTCCGCGCCAGGCCCCAGTAGAGGGGGAGGCAGTTCAGGAACTGGATGTGGCCGACGCGCGGCCTGCTGCGACGGTCGTCGCCTTCTGCGGGAGAGACGGTTGAATTGTCCACATCGCGAGGCTAGACCTGCCCCTCCCGGCCGGCGTCATCGGGGCTCCCCGACGGCTCCGCGGGGGCTTTGTCCGTCAGCTCTCCGACGGCCCAATCAAACATCCGGGTGAAGTGATCTTTCCCTCTACCGCTCCCCGCAGAGTGCGTGCTAGGCTCGCCGCAAGTTGCAGTTTGGTTTCCCTTGCAGTACAGAGCCTGCGGAGCATGTAACCCGCAGGCTTTTGTAGTTTTCAGACTTGTTTGCAGGTTCTGGAGCAGGGCAACCCTTTGGCCCAAGGAGGGCTTATGGCTACCGGAACCGTCAAGTGGTTCAACGCTGAAAAGGGCTTCGGCTTCATCGCCCAGGACGGCGGCGGCCCGGATGTCTTCGTCCACTACTCCGCGATCAACGCGTCCGGGTTCCGCTCCCTCGAGGAGAACCAGGTCGTGAACTTCGACGTCACTCAGGGACCCAAGGGTCCGCAGGCTGAGAACGTCACCCCGGCCTAGTTGCCCGGGTCGGCCGATCGCGGCCGAGTGAGCAGTACCCAAGGAGCCCCGCTCCCCCGCTCCGGCGGAGGAACGGGGCTCCTGCCTTTTTCCGGCCCCGGCCCTTTCGGAATCAGAGCCCGGCGGCGGCCCGGGCCCTGACGGCGTCCGCCGGGTCCCAGCCCTCACGGGGCACCGAGGCCGGCAGCAGTCCGGTGTAGGGGTCCTGCGGCGCGGCCGGCACCCCGGCCGTCGGCCCCTGCTCCACCACGGTGCCGCGGCGCATCACCAGCACCTCGTCCGTGATGTGCTGGACGACCGCCAGGTCATGGCTGACGAAGACCGGCGCGACCCCGGTGTCCCGCCGGATCCCGGCGAGCAGCGCGAGGATCTGCGCCTGGATCGAGACGTCCAGCGCGGCGACGGCCTCGTCGAGGACCAGCACTTCGGGGCCGACCGCCCGAGACCCACCTGGTCGAGCGGACCGTCGGCGAGCGCCTCGTCCCGGCCGTGCAGCCGCAGGGCCGTGGTCAGACACCGGCCAGCTGCTCGCCCTGGGCAGGGCGACGCCGTGGTCATCTTCCAGCCGGGCCGGCGGCTGGTGGAGCTGACCGTGATGACGGAGCGCGCACGCGCGGTCGGCGCCAAGGTCGTGCTGGTGACGGACGAGCTGGGCGGGGCCTACGCGGACCGGGTCGCGGCCGTCCTGACCGCGCCCCACACCCCCACCGGCATCACGGCCGAGTCGCTGACGGGCCTGCTCGTCGCCGAAGCGCTGCTCCTGGCACTGGCCACCCTGGACGAGACCCGGGCCGTGGAATCCTCGCGCCAGCTCACCGCGCTGCGCGACCAGTTGCCCGACCCGAAGCGCCGCCCGTAGGCGCGCGCGCCTCCCGCGCGGGCTCCCGCCCCCCGATTCATGTCGAGGGCCTGTGCAGAGCACCACCCGATACTGACGAGCCCGCCCATAACAAGGCAGACTGTTGACCGCGATACCAGCGGTACGAAGCAGAGCGGGATCAGCAGGACCGGCGGGGCAAGCAGGACAGGGGGCATCATGGACCGCGACAACGGACCCGGTGTGCGCGTTCCGGAGCAGCGCGCTCCACGGGAACGGCCGGCCGGCACCGATCTGCGCTTCACCGTACTCGGCCCGGTACGCGCCTGGCGCGGCAGCGAGCTCCTGCCCTCCGGGTCCCCGCAGCAGCGCGCCCTGCTGGCGGCCCTCCTCCTGCGCGACGGCCGCACCGCCACCGCCGGCGAACTCATCGACGCCCTCTGGGGCGACGACCCTCCGTCCCAGGCGCTGGCCACCGTACGGACGTACGCCTCCCGGCTCCGCAAGATCCTTGGCCAGGACACCCTGGTCAGCGAGTCCGGGGGCTACGCGGTCCGGATCCCGCGCGAGGCACTCGACCTGACGCTGGCTCAGGATCTGGCGGCGGAGGCGGAGAAGGCACGCGGCGGCGGGGACCGGGGCCAGGCCCGCGCCCTGATCAACAAGCTGCTCGGCCTCTGGGACGGCGAGGCGCTCGCCTCCCTGCCCGGCCCGTACGCGGAGAACCAGCGGACCAGGCTGGAGGAGTGGCGCCTCCAGCTCACCGAGACCCGGCTGGACCTGGACCTGGAGGCCGGCTGCCACGCGGAGGCGGTCTCCGAACTCACCGCCCTCACAGCGGCCCATCCGCTGCGCGAACGGCTGCGCGAGCTGCTGATGGTCGCGCTCTACCGCAGCGGCCGGCAGGCCGAGGCCCTCGCGGTGTACGCCGACACCCGCCGCCTCCTCGCGGAGGAGCTGGGCGTGGACCCGCGCCCCGAACTCGCCCAGCTCCAGCAGCGGATCCTCCAGGCCGACGAGGAGCTGGCCCGCCCCGCGGACGAGCCGGCGCCCGTCGCCGTACCGGTCCGCCCGGCCCAGCTCCCGGCCACGGTTCCCGACTTCACGGGCCGCGCCGCGTTCGTACGCGAGCTGGGCGCCCGGCTGGCGGCCGCCGAGGGCACCGTGATGGCGGTCTCCGCGCTCGCCGGGATCGGCGGCGTCGGCAAGACGACCCTCGCCGTGCACCTCGCCCACCAGGCCCGCCCGCACTTCCCGGACGGCCAGCTGTACGTCGACCTCCAGGGCGCGGGCGCGCGGGCCGCCGAACCCGAGACCGTCCTCGGCGCGTTCCTGCGCGCCCTGGGCACACCCGACTCCGCGATCCCCGACTCCCTGGACGAGCGCGCCGCCCTCTACCGCTCCACGCTGGACGGCCGTCGCATCCTGGTGCTGCTCGACAACGCCCACGACGCGGCCCAGATCCGGCCCCTGCTCCCCGGCACGGAGGGCTGCGCGGCCCTGGTCACCAGTCGCGTACGCATGGTCGACCTGGCCGGTGCGTACCTCGTGGACCTGGACGTGATGTCCCCCGAGGAGGCCCTGCAGCTCTTCACCCGCATCGTCGGCGACGAACGCGTCCGGTCGGAGCGCGACGCGGCCCTGGACGTGGTGGCCGCGTGCGGCTTCCTGCCGCTGGCCATCCGCATCGCCGCCTCCCGGCTGGCCGCCCGCCGCACCTGGACGGTGTCGGTCCTGGCCGCGAAGCTCGCCGACGAACGCCGCCGCCTCGACGAACTCCAGGCGGGCGACCTCGCGGTGAAGGCCACCTTCGAGCTCGGCTACGGCCAGCTGGAACCGGCCCAGGCCCGCGCCTTCCGTCTCCTGGGCCTGGCGGACGGCCCGGACATCTCCCTCGCCGCGGCGGCCGCCCTCCTGGACCTCGACCTCCACACCGCGGAGGACCTCCTGGAGACCCTGGTCGACACCAGCCTCCTGGAGTCCGCCGCCCCCGGCCGCTACCGCTACCACGACCTGGTGCGGCTCTACGCGCGTGCATGCGCGGAACGCGACGAACAGCCCCCGGCGGGGCGGGAGCTGGCGCTGTCACGGCTGCTGGACTTCTACCTGGCCACCGCGGCGGGGGTGTACGCGCTGGAGCGGCCGGGGGAGCGGGTGCTCGACCACTTCTCGCGGACCGGGTACCCCGGACTCACCTTCCAGGTGCGTGAGACCGCGCTCGACTGGCTCTTCTCCGAGTCCAGCGGACTGCTGGCCTGCGCGGCCCAGTCCGCCGGCTCGGGCATGCCGCGGCGCGCCGCCGACCTGCTCATGGCGATGGTGGACCTGGGCGAATCCGGTGCCAACTCCCACCAGTTCGCGACTGCCGCCAAAGCCGTGAGCGACGCGGCGCAGACCGCGGGCGACGCGCAGGCCGAGGGCAGGGCCAGGACGATGCTGACCCATGCCCTCAGCGTCTCCGGGCGGTTCGCGGAGGCCGAGACCGAGGCCCGGCGCGCGCTGGAGCTCGGCCGGCTGGCCGGTGACCCGGTCTCCCTCGGCCAGGTACCGAATCAGCGCGGAATCATCGCCCTGTACGAGAACCGGCACTCCGACGCCGAGAACCACCTGAGTGAGGCGCTGGCCGCCTTCCGCGCGGACGGCAACAAGCCCGGCGAGGCCTCGGCCCTGTGCAACCTCTCCCGTGTCCATCTGGCCACGGGGAGGACGGCGAGCGCGGTGAACCTCGCCCAGCAGGGGGTGGGCATCTACGAGGCGGACACCTCGGGACTGGCCCTGCGCCTCGCCAACGGGAAGTACGCCCTCGGACTGGCGCTCACCGGCACCGGGCAGACGGCCTCCGCCCAGGAGGTGCTCACCGAGGCCATGTCGATATTCCGCGACAGCCGGCAGCAGCTCTGGCACGGCATGACCCTGTTCCGGCTGGCCGAGCTGCACCTGGCGATCCGTCAGCCCGCCCACGCGGCGTCGCAGGCCGAGCAGGCACTGGCGATCCTGCGCGGTATCGGCGGTGAATGGCGCCGGGCCAACGTGCTCACCACGCTGGGCCGCGGGCTCGCGGGCATCGGTCAGACGGACCGCGCCCAGGTCTGCTGGAACGAGGCACTCTCGATCTACGACGACCTCGACTCGCCCGAGGCCGCCTCCGTACGTGACCTGCTCGCCCCCAGCACTGTCGCCAGAGCCTCCTGACCGGCGTTCATCAATCGTTTATCGCCCCACGGCACTCTCTACTCATCGATCCGTCGCGTCGGGGGGCAGGCGGATTGGCGAGTGGCCTCACCGTTAGGGTGATCGGCCCTGGGAGGCCCACCCGGCGATCCACGGGGGAACCGCCGGGTGGGCTCTCCGTCCGCAGTCACAACCTCTTCAGGAGTTGAACTTCATGGCCGACAAGAGCGACATCCTCAAGCCCACGGACGCGCACGCCACCGGCGAGGAGATCACCACCCAGGACGCCCACGCCACCGGTTCGCCGCTCAAGCCGACGGACGCGCACGCCACCGGCGGGGACCTCACCACCCAGGACGCGCACGCCACGAGCGAGCCGGCCAGCTAGACCTCACCCGCACGGGGAGCGGCCGCGGCGGCGCGGAGGGGGAGCCGTCGCGGCCGCGGCATGTCCGCGTACATGGAGCGGGGCCCGAGCCGGGTGGCTCGGGCCCCGCTCCATGCGTGCCGGTCACAATGCCCGGACCTGCACCTGCGGACGGCACAGCTTCCGCATGTCGTCCTCGTCCGAGGTGAAGACAGCGACCCGCCCCCGCTGCCGCCCCGCGACGACCGCGAGCGCGGCGTCGATGGCGTACTTGTGACCGTGCAGGCCGGCCTCACGCAGCAGGGCGATCGCCTCGTCCGCCACGTCCTTGGTCACCGGCTCCACGACGATGCGGGACATGGCCCAGTTCCACTCAGCGCTCCGGATCTTGTCGTGGTACGCCTCGATGAGGGTCATGGAGCTGGTCACCACGCGGACCCCCACCTGGTGCGCCTTGGTGAGAATCCCCGTCATGACCCGCTCACGGGACACGGCCCGCGACAGAGCCTCACAGTCCAGCACGAAGCACAGTTCAGGAGTCACGCGGCCGTCGCCCTTCCGTGGGCCCCGGGCGCACGCTCCTCGAACCACCGCTCGATCTCGCGGAGCTCCGCCGCCGCCGCCGCCTGCTCCTCCTCGGTGAGCGGCCCGTCCTTCTCCTGCATCCACGCCACCAGCTCGCCCAGCCGGTCCTGCTCACGCTGACGCTCTATGGCCTGCGTGACATACGCGCTGAACGCGCCGGGCCCCACCTCGCTGCGGATCTCCTCCGCGAGTTCCTCGGGCAGCGTGACCGTGTACTTCTTGGTTGCCATACCGGGCATCATACCCGGCAGGATCAGTAGCGCAGCTCCGCAGTCACCTGGCAGCGCTTCACACGGGAGACCGAGCGCGGGCTGTCCATGGGGACCGAGATGATCTGCTTCTCGCCGGCGGCGAGAGTGATGTCGGCCTCGCCGGTGTCGACGGTCAGACCCTTGGCGTCGACGAACGTCACGTCCACGTCGTACGTGTGCTCCTCCGTCGCCGTCGAGCGGACCTCGACCGACGAGGCGGTGTACGCCCTGCGCTTGCCCTTCTTCTGCTGGGCGCAGCGGATGACCCGCAGGGAGACCGTCTCCGAGACGGGAGTGGCCGACTCGTACGTGGAACCGCCGGACGAGCTCGACGAGCTGTCGTAGTCGTCGTCGTAGTCGTGGTAGCTGCCGTTGCTCTTCTTAGAGCTGGAGCAGCCGCCGCCCGAACCGCCGCTGCTGCGGCTCTTCCCGCTCTTGCCTCCGCTGCTGGACGTGGAGAACCCGGTGAGCGCGAGCACCACCACGACCAGTACCGCCGCGAACCTCATCTGTCGCCGCATCATCGACGCAGCCCCCCTTGCTGTAGTCGGCTTCCCGGCCGTCGCACGGCCGCGCGACACCGTAACGCACAGCATCCCGGGCGCTTGCCCATGGTCCCGTCATGGCCCTGTCACGGTCTGGTCATCGTCTCCCTCGTCTCCGATGGCAGGGCCGATCGGCCGGGCGTAGCGTCGAGCGCGGGGAGCGGTGCGCACAGCCGTGCGCCTTGGCCCGGGAGGCTGTCGATGATCCGCAATGTCCTCGGCTCCGTCGTCGCGCTGGTGGGAGCCGCGGCGGCCGTGCAGAGCCCCTTCCACAGCTGGTTCGACGGCCGTCTCGGACGTGACTACCGCATCCAGGACCTGTTCGACGGCATCAGCGGCGCCTCGTCGTCCGTGATGGGCTCGATCCTGCTGCCGTTCCTCTTCGCCGCCCTGGTGACCCTCGTCGGGGTCGTGTTCCGCTTGCGCTGGGTCGTGGCCCTCGCCGGCCTGATCACGCTCGGCTTCACCGTGCTGTGGATGGTCCGGCAGGGCCAGGAGGCGGGCGGCCTCACGGTCGACGGTGACGGCAACGGGCTGGGGTGGGGCGTGGCGCAGGCGCTGGCGGGCGGCCTCCTGCTGCTGCTGGGCGCACTGCTGATGTCGGGGCGGCATCGGTCGGCGGCACGGACCGGGCGTACCTCCGAGCCGTATCCCGTGCCGCCGGACGACCGCCCGGACACCTGGCCGCCGACGCAGGAGCCGGGCCCGGCCGCGTACACGTCCCCCGGACCGGAGCCCGAGGCGGATCCGTACACCGGGCCGGGCCGGCACCGGGCGTCCCCTGCCGACGAGGACACCGCCCAGTACCCCGTCCAGCGCCCCGACGAGGGGGACGAGCAGGGCCGGGACCGGTACCACCCGCCCCACCCCTGAGTGCGTCAGGCGCGGGCCCTGTTCCCCGTCCCCGTGCCCTTGACCGCGTCCAGGGCGTACACGCAGCGGTCCTTGCTGCACGCGTACACGACGCCCGCCTGTGCCACCGGGGAGCCCGTGATCTCGCCGCCCGTGGCCAGCTTCCAGCGGAGCTGGCCGCCTGCCGCGTCCAGGGTGTAGAGGACGTGGTCCGCCGAGCCGAAGTGCACCCGGCCGTCCGCGACCACCGGTGTGCCGACGACGTCGCCGCCCGCCGCGAAACGCCACTTCGGGGTGCCGGTGACCGCGTCCAGGGTGTAGAGCGCGCTGCCGCTGCCGACGTGCACGTTGCCCGCCGTCACCAGCACGGGCTCGATGGACTGCCGGGCCTCCGTCGCGATCCGCCACCGGTCCTTGCCGGTGGACGCGTCCAGGGCGTACACCGTGCCGAGGTAGTCGGCGAGGTACACCCCGCCGCCGGTGACCGCCGGCCCCGGTGCGAAGGCGGGCGGGGAGAGGAAGGCGGCCGGTGACTCGAAGTGCCAGCGCACCCGGCCCGAGACCGTGTCCACCGCCAGCACCCGGGTCCCCGCCGCGACGTACACGAAGCCGTCGGGCGCGGGCGTGACCCGCACCGGGACCCCGCCGCAGGAGGCGGCGTCGCCGACGGGGTACGACCACCGCTCCGTGCCGGTGCGCGCGTCTACGGCGCGCAGCCGGGCGTCCTGCCACAGGAACACCGTGCCGTCGTGGAGGACGGGGCCCGCCTCCGGCGTCTCGAAGTCCGTCTGGACCCCGGAGGTCTCCCACAGCTTCTCGCCGCTGGACGCCTCCCACGCCTGTACGCCACCGCCTCGCGTCCCGGTCAGGACGGTGCCCCGGTCGGCCTTCAGGGCGTACACCCAGGCGTCGGTCCGCAGCCGCCACCGCTCGGCACCGGTCGCCGCGTCCAGGGCGTACAGGGACGGGCCGTCCGATGCGTGGATCCGGCCGCCGTCGACGGCCATCGACCAGGCGACGTCGCGGGTCTTGAACTGGCGGCGGCCGTTGCCCACGTCCAGGGCGTGGACCTCGAAGGACGTCACGTAGAGCAGGTCGCCCACCACGACGGGCGTGCCCCACACGTCGTTCGACATACGGAAACGCCACGGCCGCCAGCGGTCCGGCGCGGCGGGTGCCGCGTCCGGGGCCTGGGCCGGGGCGGGCACCGGAGCGGTCGGCACGGCCGACGTCTGCCCGGGCGCCCGGACCCACCCGGTCGCCGGGTCGGCGTGCGCGGCCGCGGGACCCCGTACGTCCACGGGGCGGGGCCCGGGGCCGATCGGCACCTTGGCGTTGGGCAGCCGCACGGGGCCGCCGTCGGGGGCGGACGCCGACACCGGCGCGGGGGCCGGCGCGGTCCGCAGGTCGCCGCCGCCGCGCCACGCCTCGTACCGGTCGGCGCCGGGCGGCGGCTGCGACGGGGGCGGCGGCACGACCACGGGCGCGGGTGCGACTGCCACGGCACGGCCACCGCCGCGGCGCTGCTCGATCATCGCGGTCGCCGCGGCCGGGAGCCAGGCCGACGCCGTGCCGCTGTCGTCTCCGCCGGAGGCGAACAGGTGCGGGGCCAGCTGCGACTGCAGGTCGGCGGGGCTGGGCCGTCGGGCCGCGTCCATCTGCATGCAGGACTCGATGAGCGGGCGCAGGTCGTCGGGCAGCCCCTCGGTGTCGGGGCCCTCCCGCAGCAGCATGAACACGGTCTCGACCGGATTCGCCCCGTGGAAGGGCGCGTGACCCGTCGCCGCGAAGACGAGGGTCGAGCCGAGCGAGAACACATCGCTGGCACCCGTCACACTGCGCGAGTCGCGGGCCTGCTCCGGAGACATGTACGCGGGTGTTCCCACCGCGACGTTCGTCATGGTCAGCCGGGTGTTGGAGACGCCGGACGCGATACCGAAGTCGATCACCCGCGGCCCGTCCTCGACGACCAGGACGTTGGACGGCTTCAGGTCACGGTGGACGAGCCCCGCCCCGTGGATCGACTGGAGTGCCTCGGCGATCCCGGCGGCGAGCCAGCGCACGGCCTGCGTCGGCATCGGCCCGCACTCATTCACTATCTCCTCGAGGGAGGGGGCGGGGACGTAGGCGGTGGCCAGCCAGGGCACGGCCGCCCTCGGGTCGGCGTCGACCACCGCGGCGGTGTAGAAACCGCTGACCGCGCGAGCGGCCTCCACCTCACGCGTGAAGCGGACCCGGAACAGCTGGTCCTCGGCCAGTTCCGTGCGGACCGTCTTGATCGCCACCCGCCGGCCCGACGCCGACCGCGCCAGATAGACCAGCCCCATGCCGCCGGCCCCGAGCCGTCCCAGCACCTCGAACGGGCCGATCCGCCTCGGGTCATGCTGCGTCAGCTGCTCCACTTGCCTGCCACCTCCCCGTACGGACCTCAGGAACAGAAGCCCGCGAAATCCCGCCCTGTGCAGCGTCTCACCACTGGGCACCACTCGGCGGTGCGCACCCTGATTCTTCCTGGCTCGGGGCCCGGTTGCGAACCCGGGGGCGGAACGGAGTGTTGTGTGGCACTCCATCCCTTTCAGGACACGTCCCGAAAGGGCTACGGCAGCAGCTCGGTCGGCTGGAGCACGGCGAAAGCCGCACCCTGGTCGTCCTGGAGGACCGCCATCCGCCCGTACGGGATGTTCAGGGGAGGGGCCGTGATCCGGCCACCGAGGCGCACGGCGGCATCGGCGGTGCCGTCGCAGTCGACGACGGCGAAGTAGCTGAGGAAGTAGCTGGGCAGCATCGCGGGGAACGCGTCCGTGAGGACCGCGCGTCCACCGACGGCGGTGTCCTCGCCGGGCTCGGTCCCGGCCGGGGACCAGACGCGGAACGGCTCGGCCGCCCCCGCCTCGCCCGGCAGTTCGATGTCCGTCCCCTGGAAACCGAAGACCTCCTCGTAGAAGGCGTCCACCCGCTCCGGCTGCCGGGTGTAGACCTCGGTCCAGCAGAAGGCCGCCGGCCTGTTCTGCTTCTCGAAACCCGCGCGCTCCCCCGCCTGCCAGAGGCCGAAGACCGCGCCGCCGGGGTCGGCCGCCTGGGCGAGGATCCCGGCCGCGCCGGCCCGCACCGGATCGGTGATCACCTGGCCGCCCGCCTTCCTCACCAGGGCCACGGTGGCGCGGATGTCGTCGGTCGAGAAGTAGACACCCCAGGTCGTGGGCATGCGGCCGTCCCGCTTGGCCGCGAGCGCGGCGACGAGCTCGCCTTCGCTGTACGCATCCGCGAAGGGCATGCCGTCACCCGCCCGGAAGGTCCAGCCGAAGAGCCCCCCGTAGAACCGCTTGCCGGCCTCCAGGTCGGAGAGCTGCACATCCACCCAGCACGGCGCGGAGTGCGCGAATACGGCCATGGCCCGGGTCCTTCCTTCACATGGATCGCCGTGACGCCCGTCACACTCAACGTAGCGTCGGGGGCCTTTCCGCGCGCCCCGAGGGGTGAATAGAACCTTTGCCCGGATCGTGAAGGTCCGGCGACCTGCGTGGACAGGGGTTGTCCACCGAAGTTATCCACAGGCTGTTGATAACAACATCGCACCGGAGCCCCTGGGGCGCGGGACGAGGAGCAATTCCATAAACGGGTGAGTCCGCACGAAAAATGGATCACGACGCTCCCGGAATTGCGCTGTTCACCCCGCCCGCACTGGGGTGTTCCCCATTTGCAGTCGGTCAGATAGCGCCCGGATCACCCCTCGGTAAGCTGACGGCATGACAGGACAAGTACGCACCGTCGACGGCCGCGTGGCTGGTCGGCGAGGTCAGGCGACGCGGCAGAAGCTGCTCGACTGCCTCAGCGAGATGCTCAGCTCCTCGCCGTACCGGGACGTCAAAGTCATCGACGTCGCACGGAAGGCGGGGACTTCACCCGCGACTTTCTACCAGTATTTCCCCGACGTCGAGGGCGCCGTTCTCGAACTCGCCGAGGAAATGGCCAAGGAAGGTGCCGGACTGACCGAACTGGTCGGTGACCGCTCCTGGGTCGGCAAAGCCGGCTGGCAGGCCTCCGAGGAACTCGTCGAGGGATTCCTCGACTTCTGGCGGCGCCACGACGCGATCCTCCGCGTCGTCGAGCTCGGCGCGGCCGAGGGCGACAAACGGTTCTACAAGATCCGCATGAAGGTCCTGAGCTCCGTCACCAACTCCCTGACGGACGCGGTCAAGGAGCTCCAGTCCAAGGGCAAGGTGGACAAGGACGTCAGCCCCGGCGCGGTGGCGGGCTCCCTGGTCGTCATGATGGCGGGGGTCGCCTCGCACGCGAAGAGCTTCTCCACCTGGGGCGTCAAGCAGGCCGAACTCCGGCCGGCCCTCGCCCTGTTGGTGCATCTGGGCATCACCGGCAAGAAGCCGGTCAGGTAGGGGCCGGCCAGGACTCCCCCGCACACGCCGGGCACCGCGCCCCCTTCGCGGCTCCCCACGTCCTGTCTCACCGACGGCGGACCACCCCCTGTGGTCCGCCGTCGGCGTTTCCGCACCGGCGCGGGACGCTGTGGAATGGGCCCATGAGCGATGCACAGAAGGACTTCCGCGACCTGCTCCACGCGCAGCGCGTCTGGGACGTGGCACTCCCCGGCTTCGACCCGTCCACCGCACCCGGCGCGCCCCTCCCCCTCTTCCGCACCTGGTTCGCCGAGGCGGTGGCCGCAGGGCAGACCGAGCCGCACACCATGACCCTGGCGACGGCGGACGCGGAGGGCCTGCCCGACGTACGCACGCTGATGCTGCACGACGCGGACGAGCGCGGCTGGCACTTCGCCACGCACGCCACCAGTGCGAAGGGCCGGCAGCTCGCCGCCCGGCCGTACGCGGCGCTCGGCTTCTACTGGCCCGCGCAGGGCCGCCAGGTGCGCGTCCGGGGCGCGGCCGCCCCCGCGAGCCGGGAGGAGAGCCGTGCCGACCTGCACGCACGGTCCACCGGCGCGCTGGCCGCAGCGCTGACCGGCTCGCAGAGCGAGGTGCTGCCCGCCCACGAGGACCTCGTACGGGCCTCCGAGGCGGCCTGGGAGCGGGCGCGGGCGGAGCCGGAGGCCGAGGCGGAGACCTGGACGCGGTACGTCGTCGAGCCCCGGGAGGTGGAGTTCTTCCAGGGCGACGGCCGCCGTCGGCATGTGCGGCTGCGCTACCGCCGGGACGGGGCGGGCTGGACCCGCGAGCTCCTCTGGCCCTGAGCACTCTTCATACGGTTCCTACCGGAAAGGGGCACTATGGGAGGCAGGCGAGCCGCTGGAGGCACCCATGGCACGCACGCGTTCCCGTTACGCCCCGGACCGGGGCCTGACCACCCGCATGGTGGGCACGATGTTCTTCATCGGCCTGCTGTACGTGGTCCTCGTGGGCGTACTGCTCGCGGCCCTGCGCGGCTCCTGGCCGGTCATCCTGGTGATCACGGGCGGTCTGTTCATCGCCCAGTTCTGGTTCAGCGACCGCATCGCCGCGTACGGCATGGGCGCCCGGGAGGTCACCCCGCAGGAGGCGCCGGAGCTGCACGGTGCGATCGACCGGATCTGCGCACTGGCCGACATGCCGAAGCCCCGGGTGGCCATCGCGCGGAGCGACGTCCCGAACGCCTTCGCGACCGGCCGGAGCGAGAGGACCGCCCTGGTCTGCGCCACGACCGGGCTGCTGCGCAGACTGGAACCCGAGGAGCTCGAAGGCGTCCTGGCCCACGAGATGTCGCACGTCGCGCACCGCGACGTGGCCGTGATGACCATCGCGTCGTTCCTCGGGGTCCTCGCCGGCATCGTCACCCGGGTCGCCCTGTGGGGCGGCTTCGCCCGCAGCCGGGGCAACGACCCCGCGGGCGTCATCCTCATGCTCATCCCGCTGATCAGCGCGGTGGTGTACGCCCTGAGCTTCCTGCTGACCCGGCTGCTCTCCCGCTACCGCGAGCTCTCCGCCGACCGCACGGCCGCCCTGCTCACCGGGCGGCCCTCTGCGCTGGCCTCCGCCCTCACCAAGGTGAGCGGACAGATGGCCAGGATCCCGACGGAGGACCTGCGGAAGGCGGAGCCGTACAACGCCTTCTACTTCGTGCCCGCCTTCGCCGCCAAGGAGAGCCTGGGCCGGCTGCTCTCCTCCCACCCGACCCTCGAACAGCGTCTGGACCAGCTGGCCCGCATCTCCGCCGGCCTGTCCCACCCGTAAGGAGCCTCCGTGGGCCTGCTCGACAGCATCCTGGGCCGCAGCAAACCGGTCCGCCCCGATCTCGACCAGCTCTTCGCCGTGCCGTCGGCCGCGCTCACCCTCCAGGCCGGCACCGGTTTCACGCCGACCGGGCTCGGGTCCGTGTGCTTCGCCGGGGTGGAGGGCGGCACGTTCGCCCGTATCCAGCAGGACGTCCGGGAGCTGCTCGACGCGGACACCGGTCGGGGCGGGGTCCCGGTCGAGTTCAGCCGGGACGCGTACGGCTACACCTGGCTGCTCGCCCGCCAGGAACCCGGTGACGACGGCACGGCCGCGCTGGTCAACGACCTGCACGCGGTCAACACCCTCCTCCAGGACGGCGGCTTCGGCCCTCATCTGCTCTGCTCGATGATCGGATTTCGGAACCCGGAGGGGCGCGCGCTGGCGCTGGTCTACCTCTACAAGAGGGGGACGTTCTACCCCTTCGCCCCGGCACCCGGCGGCGGCGAGAAGCGCGACAACCAGCTGGAACTCCAGGTGCGCGCCACGCTGGGCGACGACCTCCGGGTGGAGGGGGACCTCTCACGCTGGTTCCCGGTGTGGGGCGCTCCGGGGCTGTGAGGGCCGCCGCCGCGGCCCGTGATCATTTCGCAACCGATTCCCGTCCGGACCGGAACCCATCATGTCCATGTCCTATTACGCTCCGGACCATGCCCGAATCGACCCCCGCCCCAGGTGAAGCCCCGACCGCCTCCGTCGACCGCACGGACGGCCGGCCGGTCTATGTGATCGGCGGCGGCCCGGGCGGCCTCGCCGCCGCGGCGGCCCTGCGGGAACAGGGCGTACGAGCGGTGGTGCTGGAGAAGTCCGGCGGCGTCGGGACGTCCTGGCGCAACCACTACGACCGGCTGCACCTCCACACCACCCGGCGCTGGTCGGCGCTCCCGGGGCTGGCGATGCCCCGCCGGTTCGGGCGCTGGGTGTCGCGCGACGACATGGTGCGCTACCTGGAGAAGTACGCCGAGCACCACGAGCTGGAGGTGGTGACGGGCGTCGAGGTGTCCCGGATCGAGCGGACCGCCGACGGCACGGGCTGGCAGCTGAGCGCGACCGGCGGCCGGGTGCTCACCGGACGGGCGGTGGTGGTGGCCACCGGCTTCAACCACACCCCGCGGATCCCGCCGTGGCCGGGGCGCGAGGACTTCACCGGCGAGCTGGCGCACGCCGCGCGGTACCGCGGCCCGGCCCCGTACGCCGGCAAGGACGTCCTCGTCGTCGGCATCGGCAACACGGGCGCCGAGATCGCCGTCGACCTGGTCGAGGGCGGCGCGTCCCGGGTGCGGATCGCGGTCCGCACGGTCCCGCACATCGTGCGCCGCTCCACGGCGGGCTGGCCCGCCCAGGCCACCGCCGTCCTGGTCCGCAGGCTGCCGGTCGGACTCGTCGACCGGGCGGGGAGCGTGCTGTGCCGCGTCTCCGTCCCCGATCTGGCGGCCCAGGGCCTCCCCCGCCCGGACACCGGCCTGTACTCGCGGGTCAAGGAGGGTGCGATCCCCGTCCAGGACGTCGGGCTGATCGACGCGGTGAAGCGCGGCCGGGTCGTGCCGGTGGCAGCGGTCGAGTCGTTCGAAGGGGACGCCGTGGCACTGGCCGACGGCACCCGGATCACCCCGGACGCCGTGATCGCGGCCACCGGGTACGAACGCGCCCTGGAGGGCCTGGTCGGCCACCTCGGCGTACTGGACGCCCGGGGCCGGCCCGTGGTGCACGGCGCCCGCACCCCGGCCGGGGCACCGGGCCTCTACTTCACGGGCTTCACCAACCCGATCAGCGGGATGCTCCGAGAGATGGCGCTGGACGCGCGGAAGATCGCCGCCCGCGTGGCGAGGGCCGGCTGACCGCCGCCCTCAGCGGACGGCCGGCGGCACCGGGGCCGTCGCCCTGCGGCGGATCACCAGGGCCATCAGGGCCGCCGTCGCGCAGAGGGCCCCCGCGGCGTACCAGACGAGGTCGTACGAGCCGGTCACGTCCCGGACCACACCGCCGAGGAACGCCACGAGGGCGGCCCCGACCTGGTGCGAGGCCAGGACCCAGCCGAAGACGATCGCGCTGTCGTCGCCGTACTGCTCCCGGCACAGGGCCAGCGTCGGCGGGACCGTCGCGACCCAGTCCAGTCCGTAGAAGACGATGAAGAAGACCATCGACGGCCGCACCGTCGGCGCCATCAGCATCGGCAGGAACAGCAGCGAGATCCCGCGCAGGGCGTAGTAGACGGCCAGCAGCCTGCGGGCGTCGAAGCGGTCCGTGAGCCAGCCGCTGAAGATCGTTCCGATGATGTCGAAGACACCGATGACGGCCAGCAGGGAGGCCGCCGCGGTGATCGCCATGCCGTGGTCGTGGGCCGAGGGCACGAAGTGGGTACGGATCAGGCCGTTGGTGGAGGCACCACAGATCGCGAACGAGCCCGCCAGCAGCCAGAACGGGCCCGTGCGCGCCGCCTCGAACAGGACGCGTACGGTGCGGGCCGCGGCGCCCGTCGCGGGTGCCGGCTTCTCCACGTACGTGCCGCCGTACGGGGCGAGGCCCACGTCGGCCGGGTGGTCGCGCATCAGGAGCCAGACGAACGGGACGACGACGAGCGCCGCCAGCGCGACCGTCACCGAGGCCGGGCGCCAGCCGTGCTTGTCGACGATCCAGGCGCACAGCGGCAGGAAGACCAGCTGGCCGGAGGCCCCGGCCGCCGTCAGGATGCCGGTCACCAGACCACGCCTGGCCACGAACCAGCGGTTGGTGACGGTCGCCGAGAACGCCATCGCCATCGAGCCGGTGCCCAGCCCGACGAGCAGGCCCCAGTAGAGCATCAGCTGCCAGGACGCCGTCATCCAGACGCTCGCCAGCGCTCCCGTCGCCACCGCGACGAGTGCGACGACCACGACACGGCGGATACCGAACCGGTCCATCAGCGCCGCGGCGAACGGCGCGGACAGGCCGTACAGCGCCATGTCGAGGGAGACGGCGAGACCGATCTCGCCGTACGACCAGTCGAATGCCTCGTTGAGGGGCTCGATGAGGAGGCCGGGCAGGGAGTTGAAGGCCGCGCCGCCGATGATCGTCACGAAGGTGACGGCGGCGACGATCCACGCGCGGTGGATCCGCGGGCGGGAGCGGCGGCGAGGGGCGCGCTCGAACGTCGCGCTGTCGGTTGTCGGGGTCACGCCGCCCAGCATCCGGCCGGCGGCCGTCCCGGGACGAGTGGCCGGGAGGACACTCATCGCAGGAATCGGGCCACCGGGGTCAGGAGCGCCCGGCCCGCAAGCCGCTGTGGACGGCCCAGGCCAGGGCCGCGCCCACCCCGTACCAGAGGAGATCCGGGGCGTTGAACGTCGAACCGAGCACCAGCCGTGCCCACGCGCTCCGTTGGGCCAGCTCGGCCGGTACGCCGGTGAGCTGGGTCAGTTCCACCGCCCAGCTGAAGGCCAGCGCGACGCCCGCGGCCACCGGCGGCCGTACGCGGGGCACGAGGAGGACCACCAGGGCGTGGATCAGCACGGTGTAGAGCGCGTCGCCCGCGTACCCGGACACGTCCCCGCTCGCCGCCGAGCGCACGCCGAGCCCCGCCGCCACGGTCACGAGCGCGGCAGCGGCGGCCCCCGCGCGGACGACGGCGGCCCGGGGAATGGACGCGCGGCCGGCCGGCTTCTCCTTCATGGCCGTTACGTTTATCAGGCCGGAGACGGCCGCACCCAATCCGCGGGATGCTCTCCGCGGGAGAGCAGGAGTCCGCATGCCCCACCGCGTCGTCGTGCTCGCCCTGGACGGGGTGATCCCCTTCGAACTGGGCATCCCGCAGCGCATCTTCGGCCGCACACGCGGCGCGGAGACGCCCGGCGCGGGGGAAAAGCTGTACGACGTCGTGACCTGCTCCGTGCGCCCGCCGGGCCCGGTCCGCACCGACGCCGACTTCAGCATCCTGGCCGAGCACGGCCCCGAGGCGCTCGCCACCGCCGACACCGTCGTCGTCCCGGCCTCGTACGAACTCGGGCCCGTCCACGAGGAGGGCCGGCTCACCGACGAACTGGCCGCGGCCTTCGCGTACATCAGGCCCAGGGCCCGCATGGTCTCCATCTGCACGGGCGGCTACGTCCTCGCCGCCGCCGGGTATCTCGACGGGCGGCCCGCCACAACCCACTGGGCGTCCGCCGACCACTTCCAGCGGCTCTTCCCCAAGGTCCGCGTCGACCCGGACGTCCTCTTCATCGACGACGGGGACGTCCTGACGTCGGCCGGTGTGGCCGCCGGGATCGATCTCTGCCTGCACATCGTGCGCCGCGACCACGGCACCGCCGTCGCCAACGACATCGCCCGCCGCACCGTCGTGCCCCCGCACCGCGACGGCGGTCAGGCGCAGTTCGTCCGGCGCCCGTTGCCCGAGGCGGGGCTCGCCACGACGACCGCCGCACGGACCTGGGCCCTCGGCCGGCTGGACCAGCCGATCCTGCTGCGCGACATGGCGCGGCAGGAGTCGATGAGCGTGCGCACCTTCACCCGCCGCTTCCGCGAGGAGGTCGGCGTGAGCCCCGGGCAGTGGCTCGCGCAGCAACGGGTGGAGCGGGCACGGCACCTGCTGGAGTCCACGGGCCTGTCGATCGAGCAGGTGGCGCGGGACGCCGGCTTCGGTACGGCCACCTCCCTGCGGCAGCATGTGCAGGCCGCGCTGGGGGTGTCGCCCACGGTCTACCGGCGGACGTTCCGCTCGGCCTGAGCAGGTGTCCTCAGGCGCGGGCCCGGTCGCCGGGCTGCTCCTGGATCACCGGGACCATCACCGGGCCGCTCCGGTCGACCTCGCACCAGATCCGCTTGCCCGCACCCTCCGGCTGCCAGCCCCAGCGGTCGGCCAGACCGTCCACCAGCTCCAGGCCGCGGCCGTTGGTGTCCTCGCCCTCCGCGTGGCGCGGCTGGGGCGGACGGCAGCTGGTGTCGGCCACCTCGACCCGCACCGTCCCCGCCGAACCGGCCGGGTTCGCCGAGCCGAAGAGCATCCGCAGCACGGCCGGACAGCCCGTGTGGACCACCGCGTTGGTGACGAGCTCCGAGATCAGCAGGATCAGAGTCTCCGCGAGCGGCTCGTCGTCCTCCATCCCGGACCCGATCAGCCGCGACCGCGCCCATCTGCGGGCCCGTCCCACCTCCGCGGGATCCGGCCCGACCTCCAGCTGAACCTGAAGCACCTGCACCGCTCACACCATCCGAACCGGCGGACACATCGCCTAGCGCCTCCTCAGGGTCACGGAACGTGACTCCACTGCGAGACAGCATGGTTGACGTACAGTCACCGCAACAAGCGCTTCGGGCATATTCCAGCGCGAAGGAGTACGCGTGGTCCATACTGTGCGACGCGTGCTGCGGAGAGTCGAACAGAAGCGCAGCGGCACCCCGGGGACCGAGTCCCCGGCAGGCCCGTCGCAGCTCCGTGGGTCACGAGCAGGGCACCGCGCGCCGGCCGGGGCGGCCACAGGGGCCGTACCCGGATCCTCCGGTTCCAGTACCACTCGCATCCCACGGAGCGTACCCGAGCGCGGGCCCGCGACTCCGCCCGGTGACAGCCCGCCCCGGCGGCGCACCCCCGGTCCGGATGCGGTGCGTCACCCGCTCCGCGCGTTCCGTACGCCTCCGGTCAGCCACGACCACCCCTGACCGTGCACAGCGGCCCGGCCGGGGCACTCCCCGAGCCGGGCCGCGGAAGGCCACGAACTGCTCATGTCGTTGGGCGTGTTGACGCACGGCCACGCGCGGTCACGGTGACCGCGCACCGGCTGTGCCCGCGCGGCTACGCGTCGGGCTCGATCACCGTGAAGTACGCGGAGAAGGCGGCGACCGCCTCCGTCTCGGCGATCCGGCCGTCCTGGTCGGTGTCCAGGCTCCGGGCCGCGACGCTCGCGATGTCGTCCGCGGCACCCAGCACCCGCAGGGCGCGCTCGACCGCGGCGACCGGCGCCGAGGCGGGCCCGGCGCCCTCGGGGTCCGTGCCGGCGGCGACGCCGAGCGCCGCGCGCAGGAAGGGGCGCGCGATCTCCGCGAACCGTTCGGGGTTGTCCCGCAGCCGCTTCACGGCCCCGCCGACGAACTCCTCCCGGGTGACGCGCTGGTCCCCGTCCACGTCGGCGATGCCCGCCATGCCCTGCCAGAAGGCCTCGGCGCCCGTGTAGAGGGACTGGCCACGGTCGCAGCGGGCCGTCGTGCCGAACTCGGCGAGCAGACGGGCCGCCGCGGCGTTGAAATCGGCGCGGTCGATGTAGTCGTTGCCGTCCTGGTCGAAGGCGGCGAAGCGGTGCGCGATCTTGCGCTCGTACTCTGCGCTGTCCATGCGGGGAGCGTACGACGCCGGGCGGCGTCACGTGTCACCGATGGTCGGCAGGGGTGTGACGATTTCGCCCCGGCCCGGCGTCTCAGGCCGTGAGCGGCTGGGACTCGTCGTCGGTGGCCGCGTCCGAGTCCGGGTAGACCTCGAAGAGCCGGCGTACCCCCAGGGCTCCGAGCACCTTGTTGACGTGCGAGCCGTCGACCGCGCCGCGGGCCGGAAGGACGATCCGCAGACGGCCGCCGCAGGACTTCATGAGGCGGCGGGAGGCGATCAGGACGCCGACACCGCTGGAGTCGCAGAAGAGGACCCCGGAGAGGTCGAGGACCACGTCGTGCCGTCCCTCGGCCACCGCCCCGTGGACGGACTGACGCACGACGGGTGAGCTCACGAGGTCGAGTTCGCCGTGGATCCGCAGCACGGTCCACGCGTCCTGCTCGGTCTCGTACACCTTCAGCGTCACGCGACTCGGCCTCTCGTTCCGGGGGCTCCGGAGGATCCGGAAGTTTCCGTTCCTCCTCGCGGCTGCCCGCGTACCCGCCTCGTGAAACGCCCTTCCGCCCACCGGCCTGGCACAGGATTCATCCAGAAATGATCACTTCAGGATCGTTTACGCGGTCAGGAAAAGGCAAGGGGCGAAGCATTCCCTATCATCCGGTGGCACTTGAGGGACGTACTTGCCGCAAAGGTACGTGTCCGGACCAGGCCGCCGACTACATTCGACATGACGAGAGGCACAGGGCTGGGGGCTGGATGGCGAAGGACGCACCACCGCGCTGGGACCGCCGGATGCAGCAGCGGCTGGCGCGTGGCGAGGCGGCCGCCCTCGGTGAGCTCTACGACCGGTTCGCCGCCCTCGTGCACAGCCAGGCCCACCGCATGCTGGACGACGAGGACGCCGCGGACCAGGTGACGCGCGAGGTCTTCGGCTACGTCTGGGAGAACCCCGACGCGTACGACCCCAGGCACGGCTCCATGCGCTCCTGGGTGGCACGGCTCACACACCGCCGGTCCGTGCAGCGCATCCGCAGCACGCACGGCGAGGCCGAGGGGCACGACGCGGACGCGCGGGCGGAGGAGCTGGAGCACCGGGTGCTCAAGGCCACAGCGGCGGCCCGGGCCGACTACATCGTCGCCTCCATGCCCGCGCCGCTGCGCGCCGCCCTGGAGCTCGCGTACGTCCAGCGCCGGGACTACCGGCAGGCCGCCGCGGACCTCGGCGTCACCGGGGACGAGGCCAGGCGCCGGCTGCGGCTCGGCCTCCAGCTGCTCGCCACCGCGAACACCCGGCCCTCGCCCGGTTCGGCGCCGCCCGGATACGGACCGACGCCATGAGCGGCGGCCACTGCGGCGACGGCCGCGACGGGGAGCAGCCGGTCGAGCGGCGCATACCGGGGCCGAGGGCTGCCGCGGACGACCGGGAGAGGCTGCCGCCGGTCCGGCCCGGCGGCTCGGAGCCGCACGAGCCACCCGAACCTCCGGAGCCGCCCGGGCCCCCGGAACCGCCCGCTCCGCAGCTGCCCCACAAGGTCCTCAAGTCCCTCCTCGGCGCCTGGGCCCTGGCCGCCTGCTCCGCCGAGGAGACAGCGGCCGTCGAGGAGCACCTCACCTCGTGCGCGCCCTGCGCCGACGAGGCACTGCGGCTGCGCGACGCGGTGGGTCTGCTGCACAGCGACGGCACCCTCGACCTGGACCCGATGCTCCGTTCCCGGGTCCTGGAGGGCTGCCTGGGCCGCCGCCCCGCGCGCATTCCCGTGCCGACGTGGGCCGCGCCGTACGACGCGGAGACCGCACGGCTCGACGCGCTGCTGCGGGACATCGGCGACTCGGAGTGGCACGCGCCGGTGCGGCTGAAGTGGTTCGAGGACGACCGGCAGGTGAACCGCAAGACCACGGTCGCCGGGGTGATCGGCCATCTCATGGCGGTCGACGGCCTGGTCTCCAGGGCGCTCGGCCTGGACGACCCCCTCGGGAAGGGCGACCAGCCCCTGCCGCCGACCACGCGCACCGAGGCGTACTGGTCGGCCGCCCGCAGGCCGCCGACCCGGACCGTGCGGGAGCCGTGGCGTGACCAGAGCCACTCCCTCGTCCGCACGGTGTCGTTCGCCGGCCGCGGCGTCTCGGAGCTCTCCGTCCCGTACGGCGGCTTCGCCCTCCCGCTGCAGGACTCGCTCCTGGAGCGGGCCTTCGAGTGCTGGGTGCACGGCGGTGACATCGCGGACGCGGTGGACTACCCCTACGAGCCGCCCGCCGCCGCCCATCTCCACCGGATGATCGACCTCGCCGCCCGGCTGCTGCCCGCCACCCTGGCCGCGCGCCGCCGCGCAGGGCTGGCCGCTCCGGCCCGCCACCTGGTCACCGCCGGCTCACCGGGCCGCTCCCTCCACCTGGAGGTCGAGGGCCGCGGTGGCGGCGACTGGTACATCGCACTGGACTCCCCGGCGGCCCTCGGCTCCCCGGACCGCACGGTCGCGCAGGTCGCGCTCGACGGGGTGGAGTTCTGCCGGCTGGTCGCCGGTCATGTGCTGCCGGTGGAAGCCGCGGCGGGCCAGGAGGGCGACCGCGAGGCGATCCGCGACGTGCTGTGCGCCGCGGCGTCCCTCAGCCGGCTCTGAGCCCTCGGAGGACCCACCGGTCCTACGGGAAGACGACCGTACGTCGGCCGTTGAGCAGGATGCGCCGCTCCGCGTGCCACTGGACGGCGCGGGCCAGCGCCTGGCACTCCACGTCGCGCCCGACGGCGACGAGCTGGTCCGGCGTGACTCCGTGCCCGACGCGCTCGACCTCCTGCTCGATGATCGGCCCCTCGTCGAGGTCGGCGGTCACGTAGTGCGCCGTCGCGCCGATCAGCTTCACCCCACGCGCATGGGCCTGGTGGTACGGCTTGGCGCCCTTGAAGCTCGGCAGGAAGGAGTGGTGGATGTTGATGATCCGGCCGCTGAGCTGCTTGCAGAGATCGTCCGAGAGCACCTGCATGTAACGCGCCAGGACGACGAGTTCGACGTTCTCCCCACGGACCAGCTCCAGCAGCTGCGCCTCGGCCTCCGGCTTGTTCTCCCTGGTCACGGGGATGTGCCGGAAGGGGATGCCGTACGAGGCGACGAGCTCGGCGAAGTCCGTGTGGTTGGAGACGACCGCCACGATCTCGACCGGCAGCGCGCCGGTGCGGGAACGGAACAGCAGGTCGTTGAGGCAGTGGCCGAACTTGCTGACCATCAGCACGATCCGCATCCGGTCGCTCGCCCGGTGGATCTGCCACTCCATCCGGAAGGAGTCCCCGATCGCGGCGAAGCTGGCGCGCAGCTTGTCCACGGTGACCGTGGCGTCCGCCGAGAAGTGGACGCGCATGAAGAAGAGACCGGTGTCGTGGTCGCCGAACTGCTGGCTGTCCTCGATGTTGCAGCCGGTCATGAAGAGGTAGCTCGACACGGCGTGCACGATGCCCTGCTTGTCAGGGCAGGAGAGCGTGAGGACGTACTGCTCGGCGGCGGTGTCCGAGGCAGCGGGTACGGATTCGGCGGGCTGCGGCGCGGTCATTCCCGTAGGGTGCCACACCCTTCGCAGGTCACGCCGATCTGGTCATGATGCGGAGCACGTCCAGGGACCGCGGCGGGGTGTCGGGGTCCTCGCCGTCGTTGGTGGCGAGCATCACATGGGCCTCGCGGGCGGCCACCACGGCCTCCTGCCAGCCCGGGTGCTCCAGATAGGCGGAGACGGGCGCGTCGGCGCCTATCTGGTGCATGATGCGCAGCACCCGCAGGGCGGCGACGTCCACTAGGGCGGCCTCGGCGGAGTCGCGGAAGATCGTCCCCACGTACTTCTCGGCGGACCAGTTGTCCAGCCAGGTGTCCTCGACCAGGCGGTACACGGCGTCGGTGACGTCGCCGTACCCCTCCCGGCCGGCGAGCCAGCACTCGTGGTGGAAGACGGGGTCGGAGAGCATGTGCAGCGCCGAGCGCACGTTGCTGCGCCAGCGCCACCACGGCATGTCGTTGAGCGGCATGCCGCCCATGGTGGAGGAGCGACGGCCGCGACGGGAAGTGTTCTCCGAACCTTGCTGCACGGTTGCCGATCGTACGTTCCCTCGCCGGGGCCGTGCGCGGCCCCCCGTAATTCACCTCCACGTCACCCTGCGTTGACCGGAGCACGCTGTGGCGTTACCCGTGAACCGCAAAAGTTCATGCCCATGACCGGATGGCGACGCCTCACCTCCCCCCGCCCCTACAGGCTCCTCACATCGGTGGCGGCCGGGGCACTGCTGGTGTCCGGCTGCGGTGTGCTCCCTGGAGGCCCGGGGGACTCCAGGGAGCCCGTCACCGTCATGACGTGGGCACCCGACACCACCGGAGCCGACACCGTGAACATGGCGGGCATGCCGGCCATGGCCAGGACCTACGCCCGATGGATCAACGAGAAGGGCGGGATCGACGGTCATGAGCTGCGGGTCCTCACCTGCAACGAGCAGGACACCGCGGCCGGCGCGTCGAAGTGCGCCCGTCGGGCGGCCGACGAGGACGTGGCGGCGGTCGTCGGCTCGTACAGCAGGTACGGGCGGGCGTTCCTGGCGCCGCTGGAGGCGGCCGGCATCCCGTACATCGGCGGGTACGGCGCCTCCGCCGACGAGTTCACCAGCTATCTCTCCTACCCGGTCAACGGCGGACAGCCGGCCCTCGTCGCGGGCAACGGGGAGCAGCTCGCGGCCAGTTGTGAGCGGGTGTCGCTGGTGCGGCCCGACACCCTGGTCGGTGACTCCATGCCCGGGCTCCTCGACACGAGCCTCAGCCGCAGCGACCGCCCCGCCTCCTACGACATCAGCGCGGCAGAGGAGGCCACGTCGTACGCGTCCGAGGCGTCCAAGGCGCTCGCCCAGGCCGGCGACGGCTGTGTGACCGCGGTGCTCGGCAAGGGCACGGAGACGTTCTTCGACTCCTTCCGCCGGCTCGAACCCGAGGGCAGCGAGGTGCGGATCTCGTCCGTGCTGGGCAGCGTCGGCCAGGGCCTCATCGACCGGTCGGGCGGCGCGGACAGCCCCTTCGAGGGGGCCCTCGTCACCGGCTGGTACCCGGCGTCCGGCGACGCCCGCTGGAGGGAGATGCGCGACGTGATCACCGAGTACGCCTTCGGGGACGACCGGATCGATCCCGAGGACACGGGCGTGCAGACGACCTGGATCGCGTACACCGCGCTCAAGGCCGTCGTCGAGGCGATGGACCGGTCCGACATCACGGCGGGCGGGATCTCCGTCAGTCTCAACCGCGGCACCGAGGTGGACACCGGCGGCCTCACCCCGGTGCTGCGCTGGCGCTTCCAGGACATGGTCGGCACGGCGGCCTACGGGCGCATCGTCAACGGACGGGTGACGTTCCAGGTGGTCCGCGACGGCCGTCTCACCGCCGCGAAGAAGGGGTTCGTGGATGTGACGGACACCCTCGTGAACGCCCGGTCCGGCGGCTGACGCCCTCCTCCGCCACCGGTGGGCGCCGGGGGCGGAGGAGGAGGCGTCAGAGCTGCGTGGGGGCGTGCTCGGTCAGCCCATACTTCTGCGCGATCTTGTTCCACAGGCTCGACGCAGTGCGCTTCTGGACGGTGGCGTCGCTGCTCGACGCGGCGGCCTTGGCGGTCGCGTCGGTCGATCCGGCCTTGCCCCCCTTGCAGACCTTCTTCTTGTTGTTCTTGGCCTGGCTCGCCCACGTGGCGTAGTGGTCGTCGGCCTCCGCCGACGCCTGCCACGCCTTCGTCAGGGAGGTCTTCAGCTGTTCGTGGGAGGGGAGCTGGTCGACGCTCAGCGCCTCGAGCCGGGTCACGAGCTCCCGGCGCTGCGCGGCGGCGCCCTGCAGATCGGTGACCGCCTGGTCGAGGGCCTTGCACTCCTTGATCTTCTCCACCGCGCCGATCACCGCCGAGCGGCTGTTGTTGCTGTCCGCGAGCAGCTTGTCGAGCTCCACGGCCTGCGGCTGCGCGGGGTCGTCCGCCTTCTTCTCGGAGGGATCGGACGCGGGCGAACTCTGCGAGGCCACCGTCTGCTTGTCGTCCGAGGGGCTCTCGTCGCCCCCGCTCATCAGCGCGCCCGCGCCGAGCCCGATGACGGCGCAGCCGACGACGACGGCGGCGATCAGCGGGATGGCCGCGGACCGCTTGCGCGGCGCGTCCCCGCCCTGGGCCGGCTCCTGCGGACCGTTCCCGCCGTGCCCGCCGTGGAAGCCCTGAGGACCCGGCTGGGCGCCCTGCGGCGGCTGCTGGGCGCCCGGGTGGGGCTGGTACGGCTGCTGGGGGCGCTGCTGTCGGGGCGGCCCGTCGAAGCGGGGCATCTGCTGCGTGGCGCCCGCGGGCTCGTCGCTGCGGAAGAGGCTGTCGAACTCCGCGGGCGGCTGCCGGTCACCCGGGGTTCCCGGCCGGATCCCGTACGGGGCGCCGCCGGGAACCGGGGGTATGTACTGGGTCGCGTCGGCGTCGGACGGCTGCGCGGGGGCGGGTGACTGCCCCAGGTAGCGGGTGGACTCCGCCGGGAGCTCGGGCGGCAGCCCTCCGGGGAGGTGGCCGCCGGGCACGGGCGCGATGTACTGCGTGGCGTCCGCGTCCCCGCCCCGCACCGTGCCCTGCCCGGGCGCGGCGGCCTCGGGCGGCAGGGGCTGGGCGTACGGCTGCTGCTGGTGCTGCTGGTACTGGCCCTGCTGGGGCGCGTACTGCTGCTGGTACTGCCCGTGCTGCGGCTGCTGGTACCCGCCCTGCTGGTGCTGCTCCGGCGGCAGCTGCCCCGGCGTCGGGCCGTCCTGGTGCGCGGCCTGTGGCCCCCAGGGCCGGCCCCACGGCTGCCCGCCCGCGGGGACGGCCTGGTCCGGCTGCCCGCCCGCCGGTCCCCCCGCGTTCCAGGGGGCACCGCCCTCCGGGGGCAGCACGACACCTTCGTGGGCGTGCCGTACAGCGGGAAGCTGCGGCTCGTCACCCTGTCCGCTCTGCGTCACCGGGACTCCTACGTGTGAAACGTGTGAACCTATGGAACGTCGGCTCACGCTACCGGGTGCCCGGAGCCCCGCGCCAAGCGCCCAAGAGCCTCACCACCCCTTCACACAGGGGGTAACACCTGGGGCCGCCACGGCGCTGTTCATGGTCAACTCGCCGAAGACGCCGGTCAGGCGGCCTGGAGCTCCAGCCTGGCGCCGAACTCACGGACCGCCGGCTCGTCCGCGTACGGCTCGAACCGCTGCTGGAGATCATCGAGATATTCGGCACCCCGGCTGGAGCGCACCGTCCCCAGCAGCTCCATCGCCCGCAGCCCCGTGTGGCACGCCTGCTCCACCTCACGCTGCTGGACCTGCGCCGAGGCCAGCAGCACCAGGCCGATGCCCCGGCGCCGGGTCCGGGACTCCGGGAGGGCCGCCAGGGCCTCCTTCGCCCGCCGGGCGGCCGGCTCCGCCTGCCCCAGGTCCCGGTGGCAGTGCGCCAGTTCGTCGGCGAGGTAGCCCGCGTCGAAGTGCGCGATCCAGGCCGGGTCGTCGCCCTTCTCCGGCTCGGCCTGCTCCAGGGCGGCCAGCGCCCGGCCCGCCGCGGCCTGGCAGGTGCGGGCATCGCCCATCAGCGCGTGGCCCCGGGCCTCCGCCGCGTGGAACATCGCCTCCGCCCGCGGGGTCACGCGTCCCCGCGCACCCTCCTGCGCGGCCCGCGCCAACTGGGCGATCTCGCGCGGATTGCCGAGCTGCGCCGCGAGATGACTCATCGACGCGGCCAGCACATAGCCCCCGTAGGCCCGGTCGCCCGCGGCCTGGGCCAGACGCAGCGCCTGGATGTAGTACCGCTGGGCCAGTCCGGGCTGCCCGGTGTCCACGGCCATGTAACCGGCGAGCTCAGTGAGTCTGGCGACCGCGCCGAACAGCTCCCGGCCGACCGATTCGCGGTACGCCCCCGAAAGGAGCCCGGACACCACGCTGTTGAGGTAGTGCACCAGGACGGGGCGCACATGTCCGCTGCCGAAGCGGTGGTCGAGGTCGACGAGCGCGGCCGTCATCGCCCGCACCGCCTCCACGTCCGGCATGCCGACCCGGTTCCCGGAGGTCCGCGCCACCTGCGGGTCGGCGCCTGTGATCAGCCAGTCGCGACTGGGCTCGACCAGGGCGGAGGCGGCCACCGCCGATCCGGACAGCAGGTCGCGGCGGCCCACGTCGCTGCGCCAGAGCTCACAGACCTGCTCGACGGCGCCGAGCACCGTGGGCGCGAACTGCAGGCCGACACCGGAGGCCAGGCTCTTGCCGTTGGCCATGCCGATCTCGTCGATCGTGACCGTGCGGCCGAGCTTGCGCCCGATCGCCTCGGCGATGATCCCCGGCGCCCTGCCGCGTGGCTGCTGTCCGCGCAGCCAGCGGGCCACCGACGTCTTGTCGTAACGGAGATCGAGCCCCCGCTCCGCGCCGACCATGTTCACCCGGCGTGCGAGACCGGCGTTGGAACACGCCGCCTCCTGGATGAGCGTCTGGAGCCGTTCGTTCGGCTGACGGGCGACGAGAGGTCTGGCTGCCATATTTCCCCCTGGGACCGCAGTGGTTCGGTGCTGGAATCACTGCCCGGCACGGCACGAGAAATGCGCATATTCATCTGTATCGGGTACGAGTGGTGGCGAGTTGGCGCAGTCCTGCACCTGGTTACCCGCACACCGGTGTGTTTCCTCCCACGCGCCCCCGGCCGTGCATCCGTGCGCCCCGCATGCAGGATCGATCCCTCCCGAAGGACGCGCACGCGCCCGTAACCCCTGGTGGCGGCGGGAGTTGAGCGGGGCGTGGAAGAGCCCATCGGAGTGACGGAAGCCGCCCGGATCCCCCGACAGCGGAGTGAACAGCTGCTCGAGGCCGCGGCCTGGTACGCCCAGGAGCGGCACTGGGACGTGTTCCCCGGCACCTGGCTCGACGCCGCCGGGGGCACGGAGCGCTGCTCGTGCGGTGACGCCGGCTGCGCCGCCCCCGGAGCCCATCCCACCCGGTCCGACTGGGCGGGCCAGGCGACCGGCAGCGCCGCCGCGGCCCGCAGGATGTGGGCCAGGCAGCCCGGGTCGTCGGTCCTGCTGCCAGCGGGCCGGACCTTCGACGCCCTGGACGTACCGGAGTCCGCCGGCTTCCTGGCCCTCGCCAGGATGGAGCGCATGGGCCTCACGCTCGGCCCGGTGACCCGGACCCCTGACCGCCGGATGGTGTTCTTCGTCCTGCCGGGCGCGGCCGCCAAGGCACCCGGACTCGTACGGCAACTGGGCTGGGACGCCGGGGCGATCGGCCTGACCGGGGCCGGCGAGGGGCATTACGTCGCCGCACCGCCGACCCGGGTGGCCGGACGCGGCGCCGTGCAGTGGGCCCGCAGGCCCTCCCGCGCCGATCTCTGGCTGCCCGACGCGGAGGAGCTGATCAGCCCGCTCGCGTACGCCTGCGCCCGGGAGGCGGCCGACGCCCGGACACGTCTTTCGTAGGGTGTTCCCCACACGTGGGGATATCGAAAGGCAGTGCCATGCCGGACCAGGCGGACAGCGCGGGCAGGACGGACATCGCGGGCGGGGCTGCGACGCCACCGCCCGCCGTACGGGTCGAGGGGCTGTGGAAGCGGTTCGGGGAGCAGGTCGCGGTCGGCGGGATCGATCTGGAGCTGCCGGCCGGCAAGTTCATCGGTCTGGTGGGTCCGAACGGCGCGGGGAAGACGACCACTCTCTCGATGGTGACCGGGCTCCTCAGGCCCGACATGGGGCGGATCGAGGTCGCCGGCCACGACGTGTGGCGCGACCCGGTCGAGGTGAAGGCCCGGATCGGGGTGCTGCCGGAGGGTCTGCGGCTCTTCGAGCGCCTCTCCGGGCGTGAACTCCTCGGCTACACCGGGCGCCTGCGCGGACTTCCGGGCGCCGAGGTCGACAAGCGGGCCACCCAGCTGCTCGATGTGCTGGATCTCGCGGGGGCGCAGCACAAGCTGGTCGTCGACTACTCGACCGGGATGCGGAAGAAGATCGGGCTGGCGTCCGCCCTGCTGCACAACCCCGAAGTGCTGTTCCTCGACGAGCCGTTCGAGGGTGTCGACCCGGTGTCGGCACAGACCATCCGCGGGGTGCTGGAGCGCTACACCCGCTCCGGCGCGACCGTGGTCTTCTCCAGCCATGTGATGGAGCTCGTCGAGTCCCTCTGCGACTGGGTGGCCGTCATGGCGGCGGGGCGGATCCGCGCCCGGGGCACGCTGGACGAGGTGCGCGGCGACGCGGCCTCCCTGCAGGACGCCTTCCTGGAACTGGTCGGCGCGGGCTCCCGTGACACCGGGGACTCCCTGGACTGGCTGGGCGGTGCCCGATGACGGTGCTCGACGCCCCCGCAGGTTCCGCCGTCCCCGCCGTGCCCGGCCAGGGCATCGTCCCCGTCTTCGTACGGCTCAAGCTGACGCTGCTGCGCAACGGACTGCGCCAGTCGTCCGGGCGCCGGGCCGCCTATGTCGCGTCCCTCGTGCTCACCCTGCTGTTCGCGGTGGGCCAGGTGATCGGCCTGGTCGCGCTCCGCGGCCACGCCCAGGCGGGCACCCTGGTGGTGCTGCTGACCGCGGTGGTGGCGGTGGGCTGGGCGGTGATGCCGCTGTTCTTCCCGAGCGGTGACGAGACCCTGGACCCGAGCCGGCTGGTGATGCTGCCGCTGCGGCCCCGCCCCTTGATCGGGGCGCTGCTGGTGGCCTCGCTGATCGGCATCGGCCCGCTCTTCACGCTCGCCCTGGCCTTCGGTTCGGTGATCGCGGTGGCGCACGGCGCCGCGGCGGTGGCGTTCGGGGTGGTCGCCGTGCCGCTGACGCTGCTCGTCTGTGTGGCGCTGGCGCGGTCCGTCGCCACGGCCAACATCCGGCTGCTGACCTCGCGCAAGGGCCGCGACCTCGCGGTGCTCAGCGGGCTGGTGATCGCGGTGGGCATCCAGTTCGTCAACTTCGGCGCGCAGCGTCTCGGCCGGGCGGGCGGGCTGTCCTCGCTGGAACCGGTCGCGGACGTGGTGCGCTGGCTGCCGCCGGCTTCGGCCCTGGGAGCCGTGGGGTCCGCTTCGGAGGGGTCGTACGGGGCGGCGCTCGGTCAGCTGTTGGTCTCGTTGCTCACGCTGGGCGGCCTGATGTGGCTGTGGCAGCGGAGCCTGGTGAAGCTGATGACGTCACCGGACGGCTCCACGCTCGCCGCCGCCGAGCCGTCGGCCCGCCGCTCGGGGGCGGACCGCTCCGGGCTCTTCTCGCTGCTCCCCGACGGGCGTACGGCAACGGTGATGCAGCGGAGCCTGCGCTACGTCGTACGGGATCCGAAGACCAAGGCGTCCTGGGTGACGGCTCTGGCGATCGGCCTGATCGTGCCGGTGCTCAACGCGGTGCAGGGGACCGGGTCGGTCTACTTCGCGTGCTTCGCGGCCGGGATGCTCGGCATGCAGATGTACAACCAGTTCGGGCAGGACACGTCCGCCTTCTGGATGGTGGCCCTCTCCGTCTCCTCGACCCGGGACGCCTATGCCGAACTCCGGGCACGCGCGCTGGCGCTGCTGCTGATCACCCTGCCGTACACGGTCGTGGTGACGGTGGTGACCGCGGCGGTGCTCGGGGACTGGGCGGCGCTGCCGGGGGTCATGGGGCTGTCGTTCGCCCTGCTGGGCGCGATGCTGGCGACGGGCGCCCTGGCCTCGGCCCTCTTCCCGTACTCGATCCCTCAGGACGGGGCGTTCAAGAACGTCGTGCCGGGGCAGGCCGGGCTCGCCTGGATCTCCATCCTCGGCGGCATGGTCGCGGCCGCGGTGCTCAGCGGGCCGGTGATCGGGCTGACGATCTGGATGCACGTGGCGGACCATCAGGACCAGTTGTGGCTGCTGCTGCCGGTGGGGGCGGCCTACGGTGCGCTCATCGGATGGCTGGGCGTGCGGCTGGCGGCGCCGCGCACGGCGGACCGGCTCCCGGAGATCCTGGCGGCGGTCAGCAAGGGCTGAGGGGCCGGCTCCCAGGGCGGGGCGTCCGGGCCGGCCTCCCGGGATCAGGGGCTCACGGACCCTCCCGGCCGTCCCGGTCGTCCCGGTCGTCCCGGTCGTCCCGGGATCAGGGGCTCACGGCCTCCCGGTCGTCCCGGAAGCCGTCGGAGAGGCGCTCCAGGAAGGGCTCCACCGCCCGGCGCCAGCCCTCCGGCCGGTTGTAGTGGACGAGGTGGCCGGCGTCCTCCACCTCGGCGTACTGCCCGCGCGGCAGGACGCGGACCATCTCCTGGGCCTCGGCCCTGCCCAGCTCCCCGTCGATCCCGCGCAGGACCAGGGTGGGGCAGCGCACCTGCGCCAGCTCCTCCCAGTGGGCGTCGTAGACCCAGGTGGCCCGGGACGTCAGCATCTGCTCCTGGGAGAACACGGGCCGCCAGCCGTCGGCGCTCTCGGCCATGACCTCGGCGAAGAACTCACCGCGGGAGGGGTTGGGCCGCTCCACCCAGGGGTCGTCCTCACCGAACCACTTCCGTACGTCGGCGAGCGTCGCGAAGGGGAGCGGCCAGGTGTTGAACCAGTCCGCCCATTCACGCTGGGATGCCGCCCCGAGCGCGGAGGCCCGCATGTCGCAGATGATCAGCGCCTTGACGAGATCGGGACGCTTCGCGGCGAGCTGCCAGGCGGTGAGCGCACCCATCGAGTGCCCGATCAGGGTGACCGGCCCGAGGTCGAGCTGTTCGATCGCGGCCTCGGCGTCCGCGACGTAGGCATCGCGGGTGTACGGCCCGTCGGCCGGCTTCTCGCTGCGCCCGTGGCCGCGCTGGTCGAGGCCGACCGGGCGGTGGCGCTCGGAGAGCCAGCGGGCGGTGGAGGCCCAGTGTGTGGCCCGGCCCATCAGCCCGTGGAGCATTAAGATCCCGGGGGCCTGTCCGGCCTCCGCGCGCACTTTGGGCGGATCGGCGAACTCCCAGGCCGCGAGGCGTACGCCGTCCGATCCGGTCACATCGATGCGCCGCACCATAGGTTCTGGCACCCCCTTCTGGTCCTCGATCACCATGTGTTCGCGCGTGCCAGACTATCGAACCTTTATTCGAAAACCCGCTTCTGGCTCGCAACATCCCACGTTTGAGTGACAGTGGTTCAGGATTGACGAAGGCTCCCCAGGGGAGACCTTCTCCGGGAAGCGGACCGCTCGGGGACAGGGGTCCGCGGGGACTGACCTGAAGAGCTCGGGGCTCCAGGTCAGCGCAGGGGAGGACCGGCCCCGGCGCCTTCGGGCGCCGGGGCCGTCCCCTCTTCCGTCACGGACGGATCCGCACTCCCGGCGGACCGCCGGAGCCGTCCCGCCGGCCGCCCGAGCGGTGCGGAGGCCCACCGGCGCGATTCGAACACCCGGCCCGGCCGTGGCCGCACCGCGGGGCACGACACCGGAATGCGGCGTGAAGCCATGGGGACGCGTGCGGGTGAACACCCCGGGACGCGTACGGGCGCCCGGCGTACGGGCGCCGGAAAGCCCGGCAGTCACCCCACGGTGCACATGCCAGTGCGACGGGCGCATTCCCTGCTCCCTCCCCGACCGCCCGGCAGACTCTGCCGGCACCCTCAGGTCATAGGCCTGGCCACAGCCTGGCACGCGTTTCGCCCGGGCGCTGCGATTCCGGGCGGAAAACAGAAACCGGGCTTACCGGTTCACATCTGCACGTGCATCCGCACCGGCGCCTGCACTCGCGGGCAGGGCACCGGTGCATGGAAACGCCCTGCTCAGCGCTTGGCGACGAAGACGTGCGAGGCGACCTCGGAGTCCAGCTCGGCCGCCTCACCGCTGGATCCGACCAGCACCCCGCCGGCCGACTCGGTCACGCTGACGACCGAACCGGGCTGCACCCCCGCCCGCCGCAGCGAATACATCAGCTGTGCGTCGGTCTGGATCGGCTCACCGATCCGGCGCACCACGACGGTCTTGCCCTCCGAACCCGGGTCGAGCTCGGCCAGGCTGACCATGCCCTCGTCCAGGAACGGATCGGCCTCGGCCTTCTCGCCCAGCTCCTCCAGACCCGGGATCGGGTTCCCGTACGGGGATTCCGTCGGGTGCCGCAGCAGCTCCAGGACCCGGCGCTCCACGGCCTCGCTCATCACGTGCTCCCAGCGGCACGCCTCGGCGTGGACCTGCTCCCACTCCAGGCCGATGACGTCGACGAGCAGACACTCGGCGAGCCGGTGCTTGCGCATCACCCGTGTCGCCAGGCGGCGCCCCTCCTCGGTCAGCTCCAGATGGCGGTCCCCCGCGACCTGGACCAGGCCGTCCCGCTCCATGCGCGCCACCGTCTGGCTGACCGTCGGACCGCTCTGGTCCAGCCGTTCGGCGATGCGGGCGCGCATGGGGACCACGCCTTCCTCTTCGAGCTCGAGGATGGTGCGGAGATACATCTCCGTGGTATCGATCAGTCCGGACATACGTGCCCCTCGATGCTGTGACATGAAGTCGTCGTGCGATGGCCCTCCACCAATTCTGACGCATGGCACCGACAACCGTGCCCCGCCGTCGTGACTCCGTGCCGGCGGGCGGCCCGGAGCGCTATTGACAGTCCACTGGTCCAGACCGCAACGTGATCCGCGACACGGGCACCGCACGGCCCCCCACCCCGCAGGAAAGGCCTCCTCGATGAGCGACAGCAAGCTCGCCGGTCAGTTCTTCGACGCCGCGATCGGCCTGCTGGAGCGGGTGCGCGACGAGGAGTCCGGAGCGATCGCCGCCGCGGGTGCCGCGATCGCCGACACCGTCGCCGCGGGCGGGCGGCTCTTCGCCTTCGGCGCCGGGCACTCCTCGCTCGCGGCGCAGGACGTCGTCTACCGTGCGGGCGGCCTTGCCCTGATGAACCTGCTCGCCGTGCCCGGCACCGTCGGTGTCGACGTCATGCCGGCCACGCTCGGCTCCGCGCTGGAGCGGGTGGACGGCCTCGCGAGCGCCGTGCTCGACTCCAGCCCGGCCCGCGCCGGCGACCTCCTCGTGATCATCTCCCTGTCGGGGAGGAACGCCCTGCCCGTGGAGATGGCGCAGAACGCGCGGGCGCTCGGCCTGACGGTCGTCGGGGTCACCTCGGTCGCGTACACGACGGGCACCAGGTCCCGGCACGTGTCGGGCGGATTCCTCCGGGACCACTGCGACATCGTGCTCGACAGCAAGATCGCGATCGGCGACGCGGAGCTGAGCGCTGAGGGCGTCGAGGCGCCGTTCGCCCCCGCGTCGACCGTCGTCACCAGCGCCCTGATGCAGGCCATGATGGCCACCGCCGCGGAGGAGCTCGTCGCCCGCGGGATCGAGCCGCCGCTGCTGCGCTCGGGCAACGTCGACGGCGGCCACGAGTGGAACGGGCGCGTGATGCGGGAGTACGGCGACCGCATCTTCTACCGGCACTGAGCACTCCGCCACCGGCACCGAGCGCTCCGCCACGGTGCCGGGAGACGGCAGGGGGCAGGCGCTCCGGCTCAGACCGGCTCGGGCCCGGCCGTCAGCCGGGCCAGGTCCACCGCCGAGGCGACCCGGACCGCCACACTCTCCGCGTACATCACGTCGGGCCGCTCGAACGCGCCCCGGTTCGCCGAGCGCAGGAACGTCACCACACCCAGCGTCCGCCCCCGGCTCCGCAGCACCGCGCACAGGGCGTGCGCCGAGTCCCCCGGCCACTGGTGCTCCACCGCCCACGCCTCGCCCGCGCCCGGCGGCGCCACGGCCCGCACGGAACCCGTACGCTCCACGGCCTGGCACGCGGGGTGCCCAGGCCCGTACCGCACGGGGAGCGAGCCGCCGGAGACCGGCAGACACGGGCCCGGCGCGTCGTGAGGCGTGGACGCGGCCCGTACGAGCTTCTCCCCCGCCGTCAGACCCAGCAGGTCGACCACCACATGGTCGGCGAACCCGGCCAGCGCGAAGTCCAGCGACGTCGTCGCCGCCTCCATGGGGTCCTCGCACTCCGCCGCCTGGCGCGCCGCCCGGTGCAGCTGGTTGGCCCGGAAACGCACCCGGTCCGCTTCCTGCTCCGCGAGCTTCGCCGCCGTGACGTCCCGGAACAGCCATCCGACCCCCAGCGGGACCGGCTCCTCCGCCAGCGGCGAGGCCAGCCGCAGGAACCCGCTGCGCCAGCAGCGCCGCCGCTCACCCTCGGCGGTCCGCAGGGTCACCCACAGCTCGGCCGGTGCGGACGGCGCGCCCTCGGCGAGGACATGCTGCAGCGCCCCCTCCAGGTCCTCGACGCCCTGCACGATCAGCTCACCCAGCGGACGCCCCAGCAGCGTCGTACGCCCGCCGCCCAGCGCCCGGGCGGCGTAGGCGTTGACCACGGTCGGACGCAGGTCGACGTCCACGGCGACGACACCCCAGGACGCGTCTTCGAACAGGGCCTCGCCGATCGCGATGGACCGCTCCAGATCGATCTGCGCGTGCACCTCGCTGAACGCGCAGTACACCCCGGCGGGCTTCCCGTCCTCGCCCCGCACCCCCGACGACTGGGTCCGTACGAGGACACGCCCGCCGTCCTTGCGCAGCAGCGCGAACTCGTGGACCTGCCGCCCCGGCGCTTCCATGACCGCCAGCAGCCGCCCGTGCACGTCCTCCGCGTCCGCGCTCCGCACGGCCCACCCCGCGAAGCCGCGCCGTCCGACAGCCTCGTCGGCGCTCCAGCCGAGGATCCGCTCGGCCTCGCGGTTCCAGTGGGTGATGGTGCCGTGGGCGTCGAACGCGCAGAGCGCGGCGTCCATGCCGTCGAGCAGCGCGGCGAGGAGCCGGGACCCCGGTATCGCCACCGCCGGGGGCTCCCGCCCGGGGTCCTCGTCCGGACCGATCTCGTCGGTGGTCCCGGTGCTCCTGGAAGCACTCACTCCGTACCCCCTGCATGGCATATTCCGCCGCGGATTCCGCATTGCCGCACGTCAGACCATTGAACTCGAACGTGAGCCACCACACAGCCACTTCCAGGAAATCTGCCGGATCAACGCAGTTATCACCAGGCAAGCCCTGTGTTCGGCATTCACCCGAAGATCATGCCCCCGTGTGGTGTTCGGCCGGCCACTCCGGACTCACCGCCCCGGGCAGATACCTTCAGGCCAACACGTTGAAAGGAGATCACTCGCTCCCGTTGCCTCCCGCGAGGCAGAACGAGTGAACAGCCCCAGTCATCACGATCGTCGATCAAAGGCAGGTGCCCTTGATGACTACGTTTCCCGCAGGCGAGCAGACCCACCGAGCTGTGCTTCCTCAGCAGCTCGCTCTGGAATCCGTGGGAGCAGACACCCCTGGGAGCAGGGACGAAACGGCTCATGGACACCCCGTCACCGCACGGGACACCGGCAGGGAACATGGGCGAGGGGAGACCGATGGGCTCTGCACCGGGCTCCGTCGGCGTCACGCCGAACAGGCAGAGACCGGGGCCGGTAACGTCCCCACGCGGAAAGATCACCGCACAGCCGGGAAGGTGGCAGGCAGAGTTTTCGTCCTCGCGAAGGGCGGCGAACCACTCATGCCCCGTCATCCCGCCCGCGCGCGCGAGTTGCTGGCCCGAGGACGTGCTGTCGTCGTACGGCACACGCCCTTCACCATCCGCATCAAGGACCGCACACGCGCTGAGTCCAACGTCTCCGGCGTGCACCTGCGCATCGATCCCGGTTCCCGAGGGACCGGGATCGCGCTCACCGACAGCAAGCAGGAATCCGCACCGGACGGAACACGGGTCTCCATGAGGCGCGGCCTCGTCTCCGTCGAATTGCGTCACCGGGGCACCCAGATCCATCGGGCTATGAGGCAACGAGCCGGGTACCGGCACAGGAGACGCTCGGCGAACTGCCGCTACCGCGCGCCCAGGTCACACAACCGCACACGCCGAAAGGACTGGCTGCCACCGTCGGTACAACACCGGGTCGACACCACGGTAAGCATGAGCCGCCGCCTGTCCGGACTCGCTCCCGTCACCGAGATCCACATCGAGGAGGTCGTCTTCGATACCCATGCCATGGGCGTCGGCCACGATCTGACAGCCACCGAGTACCGCACCGGAACCCTCGCGGGCACCGAGATCCGCGAATTCCTGCTCGCCAAATGGGGCCACACCTGCGCCTACTGCGGAGTCTCGGGCGTTCCCCTGAACATCGACCACATCCAGCCTCGCAGCCGTGGTGGTTCCGATCGCATCTCCAATCTGACTCTCGCCTGCATCCCCTGTAACCAGGCCAAGGGCTCCACCCCCGTCGAAGCCTTCCTGGCGCATCGGCCGGGCCGACTCGCGACCATCCGCGCGCAGCTCAAGGCACCGCTTCGTGACGCCGCTGTCATGAACGCCACCCGGCGTCTCGTCGCGGAGGGCCTCTCAGCTCTCGGACTGCCGGTGCACACATGGTCGGGCGGGCGTACGAAGTGGAACCGCACCGCGATGGGCCTGCCGAAGACCCATACGCTCGATGCCCTCTGCGTCGGAGAGCTCGACCACCAGGCCGGAGCCATCACCGTCCGTGTGCCCAATCAGGTGCAGATCGTTACAGCAACAGGGCGCGGCACCTATGCGCGCACCACCCCCGACCGGTACGGATTTCCCCGGCTCACCCGCACTCGCCGGAAGCGCCACCACGGGTTCGCCACCGGTGACCTCGTACGCGCGTTCCAACCCAAGGGCAGATGGGCAGGCACATGGACCGGACGCATCTCCGTCCGAGCCTCGGGGCAGCACAGCCTCACGACGCCACAGGGTCGCTTCAACGTCTCCTGCACGAACCTGCGGCTGCTGCAACGGGCCGACGGATACATGTACAGCACCAGACGCGAACCCACCGAATAAATGGGTTGAGACAGCCTCCGGGCATTTGTAGGCTCCTATCAGCGAAGAAAGGAGGTGTTCCGGAAGTGATTTCTTCTCGGACTCGTGAGGTGACTGCGGGCTGACGCCCGTCGTCGCGCTCTTTGCAGTGCAGGCCGGTTGTCGGCCAATCCCAAGCAGTCACCGACCCGCAGGCTCGCCGGTAAGTCCGGCCGGCTCCTCCGCAAGGAGGGACCAGAGCCTGCGGGTTTCTGCGTGTCCGGGCCCGTTCCGGCCGGCTCACGGGCAGAGGCGCTCCACACGCCAGTCGGCGGCCGGGCTGTCCCGGACGTAGCGCAGCCGGTCGTGCAGCCGGTTCTCGCGGCCCTGCCAGAATTCGATCGCGTCCGGTACGACACGGAATCCGCCCCACTGCGGCGGCGCGGGGACCTTCTCGCCCTCCGGGTAGCGGGCGGCGAGCTCCTCGTAGCGGTCGGTCAGCTCCTGGCGGGAGCCGACCACCGTCGACTGCTCGCTGGCCCAGGCGCCCAGCTGGGAGCCGTGCGGGCGGGTGCGGAAGTACGCGACCGTCTCCTCGCGCCCGACGCGGGACGCGGTGCCCGTGACGACGACCTGGCGGGCGAGCGGGTGCCAGGGGAAGAGCAGCGAGACGTACGGGTTCGCCGTCAGCTCGCGGCCCTTGCGGGATCCGTAGTTGGTGAAGAAGACGAAGCCGCGGTCGTCGTAGTGCTTCAGCAGCACGGTCCGGGAGGACGGCCGGCCCCGGGAGTCGGCCGTGGAGACCACCATCGCGTTCGGCTCGTGGAGCGCGCCGCCCCCGGCGACCTGGCGGAACCAGCGGGCGAACTGGTCCATGGGGTCGGCGGCGAGATCCTGCTCGACGAAGTCCTCCGAGCGGTACTGCTCGCGCATCGCGGCCGGATCGGTGGTGCAATCGGATGACGGAACGCGAGAGGAGGCGGAAGCGGAGGACGAAGTGGCATCTGCTGCGGTCACGGGCCCATCCTGCCGCAGCGGGCCGGAATTCCCGCGGGGAGGGGCGGGATCGCCGGTCCGCGAGCCGGGAGGCTGTGCCGGACGTCACTCTTCCCCGCGTCGTGGTAACCCGCCAGTATGCCTGGACCGGCCTTTGTGGCCGTCATACAGCCGCCGAGTCGAGGGAGCCGCCCGATGTCCGACTTCGTACCCGGACTTGAAGGAGTCGTCGCGTTCGAGACGGAGATCGCCGAGCCCGACAAGGAAGGCGGCTCGCTCCGCTATCGCGGCGTCGACATCGAGGACCTCGTCGGCCATGTGTCGTTCGGCAACGTCTGGGGTCTGCTGGTGGACGGGGCGTTCAACCCCGGTCTGCCGCCCGCCGAGCCCTTCCCGATCCCCGTCCACTCCGGCGACATCCGCGTCGACGTGCAGTCCGCGCTCGCCATGCTGGCGCCGGTGTGGGGCCTGAAGCCGCTGCTCGACATCGACGAGGAGACCGCCCGCGACGACCTGGCACGGGCCGCCGTGATGGCCCTGTCGTACGTCGCCCAGTCGGCCCGTGGCCAGGGGCTGCCGATGGTCCCGCAGAGCGAGATCGACAAGGCGGAGTCCGTGGTGGAGCGGTTCATGATCCGCTGGCGCGGTGAGCCGGACCCGAAGCACGTCAAGGCCGTCGACGCCTACTGGACGTCGGCCGCCGAGCACGGGATGAACGCCTCCACCTTCACCGCCCGCGTCATCGCGTCGACCGGCGCGGACGTCTCGGCGGCGCTGTCCGGGGCGGTGGGCGCCATGTCGGGCCCCCTGCACGGCGGTGCGCCTTCACGGGTCCTCGGAATGATCGAGGAGATCGAGCGGACGGGTGACGCCAGGGCCTATGTGAAGCAGGCGCTGGACAAGGGTGAGCGCCTGATGGGCTTCGGCCACCGCGTCTACCGCGCCGAGGACCCCCGCGCCCGCGTCCTGCGCCGCACGGCCCGTGAGCTGGCCGCCCCGCGCTTCGAGGTGGCGGAGGCCCTGGAGAAGGCCGCCCTGGAGGAGTTGCACGCCCGCCGCCCCGACCGGGTCCTGGCGACGAACGTGGAGTTCTGGGCGGCGATCGTGCTGGACTTCGCGGAGGTCCCGGCCCACATGTTCACGTCGATGTTCAGCTGCGCCCGTACGGCGGGCTGGTCGGCGCACATCCTGGAGCAGAAGCGGACCGGCCGCCTGGTGCGCCCCTCGGCGACGTACGTCGGCCCGGGCACGCGCGACCCCCGCTCGATCCCGGGCTACGACCAGCTGGCGGACCTGGGGAACTGACAGGGGCACCCCCGACCTCCCGGCGGGCCGCTCACCGTCAACGGTCGAGGCGCATGAGGGCGGAGTATGCCGACTCCGCCTTGCGCCCAGGTGCGGCCTCGGGGCGGGCGTGGTCGAGGAAGCTCTGGGTCCCTCCGTGGTGGCGCACCTTCCCCGACTCCATGAGGGTGACGGTGTCGGCCTCATCGGCCAGGTCGATCACGTCATGGGTGAACATCAGCACCGGGGTGCTCGCCGCGACGTCTCCCAGGACTTCACGGAACACAGAACGCTGATGAGGGTCGAGACCCGCTGTCGGTTCGTCCAACAGGATCACACGGGCGTCGTGGGCCAGGGCACAGGCGATGCCGACACGCCTGAGCGCCAGAGGGAGCCTCGTCCAAGCCCGGTACGGCCGACCCCGGCGGCGCCCGTCCCGCTGGGCGGGAGGACCCGCTTCGACGCGCCCACGGGGACGGTTCGGCAGGCCCCGAACCGTCCCACCTCTAGCGTCAGTACATGACGTCCCCCTCCCCCGGCGGCACACCCCGGCGCCCGCTGACCGCTTTCGCCCAGCTGCACCACCACGCCGCCGCCCCACTCCTGCTGCCGAACGTCTGGGACCACGCCTCGGCCGCCGCTCTGACGGCTCAGGGCTTCCAGGCTGTCGGCACCACCAGCCTGGGCGTGGCCGCGGCTGCGGGCCTGCCGGACGGAGCGGCCGTCACGCTCGACGCGACCCTGGCGCTGGCCCGCCGGCTCGGCGAGAGCTCCTTCCTGTTCACCGTCGACGCGGAAGGGGGCTTCAGCGACGATCCGGAGGAAGTGGCGGAATTGGCCCGGGAGTTGTCCGACGCCGGCGCCGCGGGGATCAACCTCGAGGACGGCCGCCCGGACGGCACCCTCGCCCCCGCGGAACTTCACGCCGCGAAGATCACCGCGGTGAAGGCCGCCGTACCCGCGCTGTTCGTCAACGCACGCACCGACACCCACTGGCTCGGACGCCAGGAGGAGGAGACAGCGGCGCGCCTCACCGTCTACGAACGGGCGGGAGCGGACGGGGTGTTCGTGCCGGCGCTGTCCGATCCGGACGGGATCGCGGCTCTGACGGCAGCCGTCACCGTCCCCCTGAACATCCTGTACGCACCGGCCGGCCCCACCCTCGCCGAGCTGGCCGAGCTGGGCGTCCGCAGGGTCAGCCTCGGCTCGCTGCTCCACCGCAGCGCCCTCGCGGCGGCGGTGAACACCGCGACCGCCATCCGTGACGGCCGCCGCCCTCCCGCTACCCCCGCGCCCCTCCCCTACGCCGAGGTGCAGGCCCTGGCGGAGCCCGACGGAGCGCCCCCGAGGTCCAGCTGACGCTCCGGCCTGCCTGTCACCGCGCGGGAGTTGCCCCACGCACGCGCCGTTGCCGCGAACTCACCCGCCGTCGGTGTCCCCGCTCCCGGCGGGCGCGGTGAACGCCCGCCGGCTGTGGACGAGCAGTTCGCGCAGCGCCGGGTTGTTCGCGTTCCGCCACACCAGGGCGAGCAGTGCCGGCGTCTCGACGTCGTCGATGATGCGGGCGGTGAGCCGGTCGCCGTGGCTCGCGGCCATCGACTCGCTGAGGACGGCGACCCCGAGCCCACGCGTGGCGAGATCCGCGACGGCGTCCGCCGCACTGGCCTGGAGCGCGATCAGGGGCTGGAGGCCCTGGGCGGCACAGGCGCGGTCGAGGAGCGTACGGAGGCCGGTGCCGGGTGGCATGCAGATGAGGGGCCGCGCCACCAGGTCGGGCAGTGTCACCCGCTGCTGACGGGCCAGCGGGTCCCCGTCCGGAACGGCGGCGACGAGCCGCTCACTGATGATCGTCAGGGCGTCCAGCCCTTCGGGGGTGGGGGCAGCGGTCCCGATCAGCGCCAGATCGACGGCGCCGGAGCGCACGCCCTCGACGAGCCGGTCGGAATTGTCCTCCAGCAGCGAGATCTCGACCCCGGGGTGTGCCCGGTGGAACGTGGCGAGGGCGTCGAACAGCGGGGTGACGGTGCAGCCGATGACCATTCCGACGGTGAGCCGGCCACGGATCAGCTCGGTCACCTCGCCCACCGCCTGCCCCACCGACTCGGCGGCGGCCAGCGCGGCGCGGGCGTGTTCGAGGGCTGCCCTGCCGGCGACGGTGAGGGCGGCGGTGCGCGACGAACGGTCGAACAGCTCGGCCCCGAGCTCCCGCTCCAGCCGGCGGATCTGGGCGCTGACACCGGACTGGCTGATGTGTACCCGCTCGGCCGCCCTCGTGAAGTTGCGCTCCTCGGCGACGGCGACGAAGTATTCGAGCTGCCTCAGGTCCATGACCACAGATTCTAGCTTCCATCAGAACCATCTGTTGGACTTCTCATCGGCACCCGACCACGCTGGAAGGACAGAGATCAGAACCGGACCAGGAGGAACCGTGCCCGAGTACGAGAAGGCTCTGCGCCCCGAGGACCTCACCCGCCTGTTCGTCGAGCGGTCCAACGCCGGCGACGCGGCGGGAGTCGCCGCGCTCTACGAGGAGGACGCGGTGCTGGCCTACCCGCCCGGCGAGGTCACCAAGGGGCGGGAGGCGATCCGCTCGCTGTGGGAGAAGGTGCTGGCCGGCCGGCCGCACTTCGAGCACGAGCCGCCGCTGCCGACCCTGGTCGGCGGAGACATCGCCCTGACGTCGACGCCGCCGAAGGACGGGGCGGGGGCCCGCGCCCAGGTCGTCCGGCGACAGCCCGACGGAACCTGGCTCAGAATCCTGGACCACCCCGAACTCACCCCGCCCCGGCCCTGAGCGGGCCGACGGTCAGTGGGAGCTTACGGACACCCGAACCGGACATACAGGGCTGCTGTCCGTCCGTAACTTCCCACCGAGCGCCGCGGGTCAGCCCAAGGCTTCGTCCAGTAGGGCCGTCCATTGGGTTACCACTCGGGCCCGGCGGGCCGTGTCGTCCGTCAGGACGTTGGCCAGGCCCAGGCCCCGGGCCATGTCCAGGAGGCCCTGGATCGTCTCGCGTACCCCGGGGCGGGTCTCGTCGGCGCCGAGGAGTTCTACGGCGATGCGGTGGGTCTCGCGGCCCACGCGGGCTTCGAGTTCGGTGACGCGGGGGCGGAGCTGGTCCTCGTTCGACGCGGCGACCCAGAGCTGGAGCGCGGCACGGAAGAGCGGCCCGGTGTAGAGGTCGACGAGCGCGGCGACGACCTCCGCGCGGCCCTGCACGGGCAGCGCGCGCAGGGCGGCGGAGCGTTCCTCGGCGACGTACTCGACGGCACCCGTGAACAGGTCCTCCCGGGTGGGGAAGTGGTGCTGGGCGGCGCCGCGCGAGACCCCGGCGTGTTCGGCGACGACGGATACGGTGGAGCCCGCCCAGCCGCGTTCGGCGAGGCAGGCGACCGCCGATGCCAGGAGCCGCTGCCGGGTGGCGCGGCTCCTGTCCTGCTTGGGGGGCGTCACAGCACCCATGCGGGATCCCGTCGTTCCAGGAAGGCCGTCATCCCCTCCCGTGCTTCGTCGGAGGCGAAAAGCGCTGCCGAGCGGGCGATGAGGTCTTCGGCGTGACTGTCGAAACTCTGCAGCACAGTAGCCGTGACCAGCTCCTTCGATGCCTTCAGCCCCTGGGGTGACGCCCTGCGCAGTCCGTCGAGTACCGGTACGAGCGCCTTGTCCGCGTCCTCGGCGGCGACGCTCACCAGGCCGATGCGGGCCGCCTCCACCGCGTCGAAGCGTTCACCGGTGAGGTAGTAGCGGGCGGCGGCGCGTGGGTCGAGGCGGGGCAGCAGGGGCAGGGAGATCACGGCGGGGGCGAGACCCAGGCGTGATTCGGTGAGGGCGAAGGAGGACTCCGGGCCCGCCACGGAGATGTCGCACGCACCGAGCAGCCCGAGGCCCCCGGCCCGTACGTGGCCGGTGACCCGGGCGACAACGGGCTTGGGGAGCGCGACGATCGCGCGCATCAGGGCGACGAACGCCGCCGGTTCGGGAGGTGCGGTCAGGTCGGCGCCCGCGCAGAACGTGTTGCCGGTGTGGGTGAGGACGACGGCGCGTACGGTGTCGTCGGCCGCGCTGCCGGCCAGCGCCTCGGTGAGCTCGCCGACGAGCCGGGCCGAGAGCGCGTTGCGGTTGGCCGGGGAGTCGAGGGTGAAGGTGGTGATCCCCCGGTCGTGGGCCGGGGCCGCCAGGGTCATCGCGCCTTCTCCCGGTCGCGCAGCTCCCGCCGCAGGATCTTGCCGGACACCGCGCGGGGCACCGCCTCGATGAACTCGGCCCGTCTGACCTTCTTGTACGGGGAGACACGCTCGGCGACGTACGCCATGACGTCGTCCTCCGTGAGGTCCCCCGCGTCCGGCCGGCGCACCAGGTAGGCCTTGGGGATCTCGTTGCCGTCGGAATCGGGGACGCCGATGACGGCGGCGTCGGCGATCGAGGGGTGGGTCAGGAGGAGGGCCTCCAGGTCGGCGGGGGCGACCTGGTAGCCCTTGTACTTGATGAGTTCCTTGACCCGGTCGACGACGTACAGCCAGCCCTCCGCGTCGACGCGGCCGACGTCCCCGGTGTGCAGCCAGCCCTCCTCGTCGATCATGGCGGCGGTGGCGTCGGGGCGGCCGAGGTAGCCCTTCATCACCTGAGGGCCGCGGATGAGGATCTCGCCGTCGGTCCCGTCGCGCACGTCGGCGCCGGGGTCGGTGAGCGAGACGATCCGCATCTCGGTGCCGGGCAGCAGCTTGCCGACCGTGCCCGGCGGCGGGTTCTCCGCGTCGAGGGGTACGACGTGGGTGCCGGGCGAGAGCTCCGTCATCCCGTACGCCTGCCGTACGGCGGGCACGCCGAGCCGGGTGGAGCAGGCGGCGGCCAGCCGGGCGTCCAGCGGGGCGGCCGCGCTGACGACGTACTCCAGCGAGGAGAGGTCGTAGTCGCCGACGAGCGGGTGCTTGGCGAGGGCCAGGACGATGGGCGGGGCGACGTACAGACCGGTGATGCGGTGGGTCTGGATCGTCTCCAGGAACTGGGCGAGGTCGAAGCGGGGCAGCACGACGACCGTGGCGCCGTAGCGCAGCGGCCCGTTCATGAGGGCGGTCAGCCCGTAGATGTGGAAGAAGGGCAGCACCGCCAGGATGCGTTCGCGTTCACCGAGGGGGACGAGGGGCCGCAGCTGCTCCAGGTTGGTGGCGATGGAGCGGTGGGTGAGCATGACGCCCTTGGGGGTGCCCGTGGTGCCGGAGGAGTACGGGAGTACGGCGATGTCCTCGGCCGGGTCGAAGGCGATGTCGGGCTCGGGGGCGGCGGAGCCCAGCATGTCCAGTACGGAGGTGTGGCCCTCGGCCTGGTCGCAGACGTAGATCTGCTCGATGCCGCCCGCGAGCGCGGCGGCCCGGCGGGCGACGTCGAGGAGCGGGGAGACGGTGACGATCCAGCGGGCGCCCGAGTCCGTGAGCTGCTTGGCGAACTCCTCGGGCGTGGCCAGCGGGTGGATGGTCGTGACGGTGGCGCCGGCCCGGGTCGCCCCGTAGAAGACGGGCGGGTAGGCGATCGTGTTGGGGCTGTGCAGGGCGAGGACGTCGCCCTTGCGCAGGCCGGCGGTGGCGAGATACGCCGCGATGCGCCGGTGGAAGGTGTCGAGCTGGGAGTACGTGACGGTCGTCCCGTCGGTCCCGTCGATCAGGGCGGGGATGTCACCGAAGTCCGGGGCGTTGCCGAGGACGGCTTCGTGGATGGGTCTTTCGAGGGGCGGGACGTCTGCGTACTCGCTGTGGAACACCATGGCGGTCCCCTTCGACGCGGGTGGAGAGCCAGAATCGCCCCTGCGGGGGCGGATGGGGAGACCTGGGACGCGGCCGGACTCGTCGGGACGACGTCAGTACGACTTCGGCAGGCCCAGGGTCTGGTGGGAGACGTAGTTGAGGATCATTTCCCGGCTGACGGGTGCGATACGGGAGACACGCGCCGCCGTGACGAGGGAGGCGAGCCCGTACTCGCGGGTGAGGCCGTTGCCGCCGAGGGTGTGGACGGCCTGGTCGACGGCCCTGACGCAGGCTTCGGCGGCGGCGTACTTCGCCATGTTGGCTGCCTCGCCCGCGCCGGTGTCGTCGCCGTCGTCGCAGAGCTTCGCGGCCTTCTGCATCATCAGCCGGGCGAGCTCCAGCTCGATGTGCGCCTGGGCGAGCGGGTGGGCGATGGCCTGGTGGGCGCCGATGGGCGCGTCCCTCCAGACGGTGCGGGTCTTCGCGTACTCCACCGCCCGTCCGACGGCGTAGCGGCCCATGCCGATGGAGAAGGCGGCGCCCATGATGCGTTCCGGGTTCAGGCCGGCGAAGAGCTGGAGGATGCCCGCGTCCTCCTCGCCGACGAGCGCGTCGGCGGGGAGCCGTACGTCGTCGAGGACCAGCTCGAACTGCTTCTCGGCCGCCTGGAGTTCCATGTCGATCTGCGTACGGGTGAAGCCCGGGGCGTCGCGGGGGACGATGAAGAGGCAGGGCTTGAGGCTGCCGGAGCGGGCGTCCTCGGTGCGGCCGACGATCAGGGTGGCGTCGGAGATGTCGACGCCGGAGATGAAGACCTTGCGGCCGCTGAGCACCCAGTCCCCGCCGTCCCGGCGGGCGGTGGTGGTGATGCGGTGCGAGTTGGAGCCGGCGTCGGGCTCGGTGATGCCGAAGGACATGGTCAGGGAGCCGTCGGAGAGGCCGGGGAGCCAGGTCCGCTTCTGCTCCTCGGTGCCGAAGCGGGCGATGACCGTGCCGCAGATCGCCGGGGAGACGACCAGCATGAGGAGGGGGCTCCCGGCGGCGCCCAGCTCCTCCAGGACGATGGACAGCTCGGCCATGCCCGCGCCCCCGCCGCCGTACTCCTCGGGGAGGTTGACGCCGAGGTAGCCGAGCTTGCCGGCCTCTTCCCACAGCTCGCGGGGGTGCTCACCCTTACGGGCCAGGCCGGTGCTGTACGCGCGGCCGAAGCGCTTGCCGAGTGCGGCGACGGCGGAACGCAGGGCCTGGTGCTCCGGGGTTTCGAGAACGGTGCTCATCGGGTCGTCTCCTCCTGGTGCGCGGGGGCTTCCGTGGCGTCCTGTACGACGGCGAGCAGCGCGCCGACCTCGACCTGGAGTCCGGGGACGGCGTGGAGCGCGGTGAGGGTGCCGGAGGCGGGGGCGAGGATGCGGTGCTCCATCTTCATCGCCTCCAGCCAGATCAGCGGCTGTCCGGCCTCGACGGCGGCGCCGGGCGCGAGCCCGGCGGCGAGACGTACGACGGTGCCTGGCATCGGGGCGAGCAGGGAGCCGGGTTCGGTGCGCTCGGCGGGGTCGGTGAAGCGGGGCAGGGCGGTGAAGGTGTACGCGCCTGCGGCTGTGTCGACATGGGCCCGGTCGCCCTGGGTGGTGACGGTGAAGTGCCGGGTCACACCGCCGGTTTCGAGGGTGACCGCGCCGGGGCGGGCGCTGAGGACCCGCTCGCCCGACGCGGGGGCGGGGACGCCGTCCCGGCCGGTGCGGTAGGCGATCTCGTACTCGGTGCCGTCGGGCTCACCGCGATAACGCCTGGTCTGCGGTTGCGAGGCGAGGTTGCGCCAGGCGCCGTGGCGGGTGGGGCCCGGTCCGCCGGCCGCCTCCACGGCGGCGGCGAGCGCCGCGGCGGTGGCGGCCAGGCGGCGGGCCTCCTCGCCGCCGGGGGCCGACGTGGTCAGGGCCGCCAGGTGCCGGTCGTAGAAGCCGGTGTCGAGGTGCCCCGCGACGAAGTCCGGGTGGCGCAGGGAGCGTACGAGGAGCTCCCGGTTGGTGACCGGGCCGTGGACGCGGGCGCGTTCCAGGGCGCGGGCGAGGAGCCGGACCGCTTCGGTGCGGGTGGGGGCGTGGGCGATGACCTTGGCGAGCATGGGGTCGTAGTGCACCCCGACGGTGTCGCCGCCGGTGTAGCCGGTGTCGAGGCGGATGCCGGGTTCGTCGGGCACGTCGAGTGTGAGCAGTGCTCCGGTCTGTGGCTGCCAGTCTCGCGCCGGGTCCTCGGCGTAGAGCCGGGCCTCGACGGCGTGTCCGGCGGGCCCGGGCGGGGTGGCGGCCGGGAGCGCCTCGCCCTCCGCGACGCGCAGTTGCAGGGCTACGAGGTCGAGGCCGAACACGGCTTCTGTGACGGGGTGTTCGACCTGGAGCCGGGTGTTCATCTCCAGGAAGTACGGGCGCCCTTCGGCCGACACGAGGAACTCGACGGTCCCGGCGCCCCGGTAGCCCACCGCCTGGGCGGCGGCGACGGCCGCGTCGTGCAGCCGCTGCCGCAGTCCGTCGTCGAGACCCGGGGCCGGGGCCTCCTCGATGACCTTCTGGTGGCGGCGCTGGAGCGAGCAGTCGCGGGTGCCGAGCGCCCAGACCGTGCCCTGCCCGTCCGCCATGACCTGCACCTCGACGTGCCGGCCCCGCTCGACATATGGCTCGGCGAAGACCTCGCCGTCCCCGAAGGCGGATGCGGCCTCGGCGGAGGCGGCGGTCAGCTCGGCGGGCAGCGCGGCCAGTTCGCGCACGATGCGCATCCCCCGCCCTCCCCCGCCCGCCGACGCCTTCAGCAGCAGCGGCAGATCGCCGGCGGTGGCGCTCCCCGGGTCCACAGGGGCCAGGAGCGGTACCCCGGCGGCGGCCATCAGCTCCTTGGCGCGGGTCTTGGACGCCATCAGCTCGACGGCCTTCACCGGCGGCCCCACCCAGACGAGGCCGGCGTCCAGCACGGCCCGGGCGAACCCGGCGTTCTCCGAGAGGAAGCCGTACCCCGGATGCACGGCATCGGCGCCCGCGGCGAGCGCGGCGGCGACGACGAGGTCACTCCGCAGATACGTATCGGCCGGTGCGGCCCCCGGCAGGCGTACGGCGGTGTCGGCCTCCCGTACGTGCAGGGCACCGGCGTCCGCGTCGGAGTACACGGCGACGGTGGAGATGCCCAGCTCACGGCAGGTGCGGAAGATCCGGCAGGCGATCTCGCCCCGGTTGGCGACAAGCAGTGCGGTGATCATCCGATTCCTCACATCCGGAAGACGCCGAAGCCGCGCGCGCCTTCGACCGGTGCCGTATGGATCGCGGACAGGCACATCCCGAGGACGGTCCTGGTGTCGCGCGGGTCGATGACCCCGTCGTCGTACAGCCGCCCCGAGAGGAACACCGGCAACGACTCGGACTCGATCTGCTGCTCCACCATGGCGCGCAGCCCGGCGTCGGCCTCGTCGTCGTAGGGGAGCCCCTTCGCGGCGGATGAGGCGCGGGCGACGATCGAGAGGACGCCCGCGAGCTGCTGGGGACCCATGACGGCGGACTTGCTGCCGGGCCAGGCGAAGAGGAAGCGGGGGTCGTAGGCCCTGCCGCACATGCCGTAGTGCCCGGCGCCGTAGGAGGCGCCCATCAGCACGGACAGGTGCGGGACCCGGGAGTTCGACACCGCGTTGATCATCATCGCGCCGTGCTTGATGATGCCGCCCTGTTCGTACTCCTTGCCGACCATGTAGCCGGTGGTGTTGTGCAGGAAGAGGAGCGGGATGTCGCGCTGGTTGGCGAGCTGGATGAACTGTGCGGCCTTCTGCGACTCCTCGCTGAACAGCACGCCCTGCGCGTTGGCGAGGATGCCCACGGGATAGCCGTGCAGGCGGGCCCAGCCGGTGACCAGGCTGGCCCCGTACAGCGGCTTGAAGGCGTCGAAGTCCGAGCCGTCGACGAGGCGGGCGATGACCTCGCGCGGGTCGAAGGGGACCTTGAGGTCGCCGGGCACGATGCCGATCAGCTCGTCCTCGTCGTACTTCGGCGGCTCCGCCGGGCCCGGATCCGGGTGCGCCTTGCGCCAGTTGAACCGCGCGACGATCCGGCGGGCCTGCCGCAGCGCGTCGTGCTCGTCGACGGCGTAGTGGTCGGCGAGGCCGGAGGTGCGGGCGTGCATCCCGGCTCCGCCGAGCGATTCGTCGTCGCTCTCCTCACCGGTGGCCATCTTCACCAGGGGCGGGCCGCCGAGGAAGACCTTGGACTGCTCCTTGATCATCACGGTGTGGTCGGACATGCCGGGGACGTACGCCCCACCGGCCGTGGAGTTCCCGAACACGACCGCGACGGTGGGGATCCCGGCGGCGGACAGCCGGGTGAGGTCGCGGAAGAGCGCCCCGCCGGGGATGAAGATCTCCTTCTGCGAGGGCAGGTCGGCGCCCCCGGACTCCACCAGCGAGATGCAGGGGAGCCGGTTGGCGAAGGCGATCTCGTTGGCGCGCAGCGCCTTCTTCAGCGTCCACGGGTTGGAGGCCCCGCCGCGCACGGTCGGGTCGTTGGCGGTGATCAGGCACTCCACGCCGGACACGGTCCCGATGCCGGTGACGAGCGAGGCGCCGACTGTGTACGCGGGGGCCTCACTGCCCCAGGCGGCCAGCGGGGACAGCTCCAGGAAGGGGGTGTCCGGGTCGAGGAGCAGCTCGACGCGCTCCCGGGCGAGGAGCTTGCCGCGCCCCCGGTGGCGGGCCACGTACTTCTCGCCGCCGCCCGCCAGGGCCTTGGCGTGCTCGGTCTCCAGCTCGGCGAGCTTCGCGAGCATGGCCTCGCGGTTCGCCGCGTACTCGGGCCCCGTGGTGTCGAGCGCGGTGGGCAGGACGGTCATGCGTGCACCTCCGGTCGGTCCAGCAGCCGTACGGGCACGGTGACGTGCCGGGACCGCAGCCACTCCCCCACCGCCTTGGCCTGCGGGTCGAAGCGCGCCTGCGCGGCGACGCCCTCCCCGAGGAGGCCGTGGACGACGAAGTTGAGCGCCCGCAGCCGGGGCAGGACATGGCGTACGACGGTGAGCCCGGCGGTCTCCGGCAGCAGTTCCCGGAACCGCGCGACGGTCAGTTCGTGGGCGAGCCACCGCCAGGCGTCGTCGTCACGGACCCACACGCCGACGTTGGCGTCGCCGCCCTTGTCGCCGCTGCGGGCGCCCGCGATCCGTCCGAGGGGGGTGGTGCGGGTGGGCCCGGCGGGCAGGGGCGCCGGCAGCTCCGGTTCCGCGACGTCCTCCAGCCGCCGGTACGGGCCGGCCGCCGGGACGGCCTCCCGGGTCCCGTCGGGCAGTACGGCGACGTGTTCGACCTCGCCCGCCGGTACGTACGCCGCCTCGAACACTCCGTACGGCGCGCCCTTCCCGGGCGGGGCGGTCACATGGAAGCCCGGGTAGCTGCCGAGCGCCAGCTCAACGGCCGCCCCGGAAACGGCACGGCCGACGGCCTCCGCGTCCGGGTCGCGGACGACGAGGCGGAGCAGCGCGCTCGCGGTCTCCTCCGTCGCAGCGTCGGCCCGGTCGGTGCGGGCGAGCTCCCACCGCACCTCGGCGGGCTTCGAACCGGCGCGGTCCAGGGCATCGGCCAACTGCTCCCGCACCAGCCGGGCCTTGGCCTCGATGTCGAGTCCGGTCAGCACGAAGACGACCTCGTTGCGCCACCCGCCCAGCCGGTTGAGCCCCACCTTGAGCGTGGGCGGCGGGGCCTCACCACGTACGCCGCTGATCCGCACCCGGTCGGGCCCGTCCTGCGTGAGCCGTACGGAGTCCAGCCGGGCGGTGACGTCGGGCCCGGCGTAACGCGCGCCACCCGTCTCGTACAGCAGCTGCGCGGTGACGGTACCGATGTCGACGACACCGCCCGTCCCGTCGTGCTTGGTGATGACGCTGCTGCCGTCCTCATGGATCTCGGCGAGCGGGAACCCGGGCCGGCGGACGTCGTGCTCGCCGAAGAAGGCGTAGTTGCCGCCGGTGGCCTGGGTCCCGCACTCCAGGACGTGCCCGGCGACCACGGCCCCGGCGAGGGCGTCGTGGTCCTCCGGCCCCCAGCCGAAGTGGGCGGCGGCGGGCCCGGTGACGAGGGCCGCGTCGGTGACCCGGCCGGTGACGACGATGTCGGCCCCGGCGCGCAGACAGGCGGCGATCCCTCCGCCGCCGAGGTAGGCGTTGGCGGTGAGGTGACCGTCGGGCACGGGCCGGCTGTCGCCCTCGACGTGCGCGACGCGCACGGGCACCCCGGTACGTCCCGCCAGCTCCCGTACGGCGTCGGCGAGTCCGGCCGGGTTCAGTCCGCCGGCGTTGGTGACGATCTTCACGTTCCGCTCGTGGGCGAGTCCGAGCCCCTCCTCCAACTGCCGCAGGAAGGTGGAGGCGTAGCCGCGCTTCGGGTCCTTGAGGCGGCTGCGGCCCAGGATCAGCATGGTGAGTTCGGCGAGGTAGTCCCCGGTGAGGACGTCCAGCGGGCCGCCGGTGAGCATCTCGCGCAGGGCGTCGAAGCGGTCGCCGTAGAAGCCGGACGCGTTGCCGATGCGCAGCGGCCGGGTCACCGGTCCGCCTTCCGGGGCCGCCCTGCCCCCGCAGGCCCGGCGAAGGCCTGCGCGATGTCCAGCCACTGCCCGGCGTCCGCGCCCACCGCCTCGACGGCGAGGTCGTCCCGGTGGGCGCGCTGGGTGACGAGCAGGCAGAAGTCGAGAAGCGGGCCGGTGACCCGCTGGGCGGCACCCTCCGGCCCGTACACGGCCAACCCGCCGTCGTCGGCCCGCAGTTCGATGCGGAACTGCTCGGCGGGCGGTTGCAGCCCCCGTACGACGTAGGCGTAGTCCCGGGCGCGTACGCCGATCCTGGCGACGTGCCGCAGCCGGGCGGTCGGCTTCCTGGTCACGCCGAGCGCGTCGGCGATGTCCTGGCCGTGCGCCCAGGTCTCCATGAGCCGCGCTGTCGCCATCGAGGCGATACTCATCGGCGGCCCGTACCAGGGCAGTTTCGTCCCGGCGGGCGCCGCACGCAGTGCCTCCTGGAGCCGGGCCCGGCCCTCCCGCCACTCCACGAGCAGCGCTTCGGGGGTGAGGGCGGTGACGGCCTCCTGAGCCGCCTCGCCCACGAAGGTCTCGGGGGCGGCCAGCGCCTTCTCGACCTCGGCGGCGAATGCTCCGGGGTCGGTGGCGGCGGTCAGGGCCACCTCGTCGGTCCAGTTCAGGTGGGCGATCTGATGGGCGACGGTCCACCCCTCGGCGGGGGTCGGCGCGGCCCACTCGTGCGCGCTCAAACCCGCTACCAGCAGGTCGAGTTCGTCGCTCTCCTCACGCATGTCGTCGAGCACGGCGGCGGTCACGGCCGATGCGTCGGGCACGGTGCGCTCCCCTCGGGGCGTGGCGGTGTGCCCCGGAGCATGCCAGCGCCCCACAAAACAAGCAAGCACGCTTGCATGATTTATTCGCCCACCCCCGCTCATCGACCCCTCGTTCACTGGGAAGTTGCGGGCACCCGCATCGGACATTCCGGGCGCGATCCCGTCCGTAACTTACCAACGACCGACTCAGTCCGTGCGGGCGCCCTCGGCCTGTGAGGGTTCGGTGCGGGGGACGTCGGGGTGGGGATCGGGGGTCCTGCCGCGTGCGGGTGGGTCGTCGCGTTCGCCCTCGGCCTGCGAGGGTGTGTGCGAGTACAGCCCGTCGTACTCATCGGTTCCCTTTGCGGAATCCATGCGCGGGCCTCCTTCCTCCACTCCCTTCCATCGTGCCTCCCCCGCCCGCTCCCGGCGCGGTGGCCGCCGCGCGCCCGTGCGCGGGTCGCGGCCACCGGGCCGGGAGCCCGCGCCGGAGTCACTGCCCCTTCGACGCCGCCTCGGCCATCTTCGCCGTGGTGCTGGCGCCGTCCAGCGCCTCGCGGATGATGTCGGCGTGGCCGCTGTGGTGGGCGATCTCCCGGAAGATGTGCCACAGGACGTGGCGGACGGTCCAGACGACCGGCTCCGGGGGCGACCAGGGGTACGCGGGGAGCGTGACCTCACGGTCGAGGTCGGCCTCCTCGCGCACCGTACGGTCGAACGCTGCCGCCGCCGCGTGGAAGGCCTCCAGCAGCCCGGGCACCGTCTCGGAGTCGGTCATCCGGTTGCCGTCGGGGTCGAGGTCCGCCCAGTCGACCTTGGCGGGGGCGGTGCCCTCGACGACGTCGAGCCAGCCGCGCGTCACCTGCCCGAGGTGCTTCAGGAGCCCGCCGAGGGTCAGTTCGCTGACAGTCGTCCGGGCGCGGGCCCCGGCGTCGTCGAGTTCCGCGACGGTGTAGAGAAAGTTGGTTCGCTGATCGGTCACGAGCGCGAGCAGATCGTCGCGTTCCGGCATGTGTTCCTCCAGGTCGGCCATCGCGCCCAGCCTAGGATCGGACGCCTCGCCACGCAGGCGGAACGGACAGACCGGCCCCCGGGGCGTGAGGTCACCGCTTCCGGGCGCCCCGCGTCTGGCTGCGCACCGCGCCCATGCTCGCCCCGATGACCAGGGCGATGGCGAGGGCGTCGGTGGTCGAGAGGGCCTGGTCGAGGAGGAGGAAACCCGCCGTGGCCGCGATGGCCGGTTCCAGGCTCATCAGGACCGCGAAGGTGGGCGCGGGCAGCCTGCGCAGGGCCATGAGTTCGAGGGTGTACGGGAGGACCGAGCTCAGCAGCGCCACGGCGGCACCCAGGGCGAGCGTGGTCGGGACGACGAGCTTCGAGCCCGATTCCATGATGCCGAGGGGCAGCGAGAGGACCGCCGCCACCGCCATGGCGAGGGCCAGCCCGTCCGCCTGCGGGAAGCGGCGGCCGGTGCGGGCGCTGAAGAGGATGTACAGCGCCCACATCACGCCCGCACCCAGGGCGAACGCCGCCCCGACGGGGTCCAGGCGGTCGAAGCCGCCGCCACTGAGCAGGACGACACCGCCGAGGGCCAGAGCCGCCCAGACGAGGCTGGTCAAACGGCGGGAGGCGACGACGGACAGGACCAGGGGGCCCAGCACCTCCAGGGTGACGGCCGCGCCCAGCGGGATGCGGTCGACGGCCTGGTAGAAGAGCATGTTCATGCCGCCCATCGCGACACCGAAGGCGACCACCGTCCCCCAGTCGGCGCGCGAGTGCCCCCGCAGTTTCGGCCTGCAGATCACCAGCAGGACGACGGCGGCGGCGGCGAGACGCAGGGTGACGACGCCCAGCGCGCCCGCCTTCGGCATCAGCAGGACGGCGACCGCCGCGCCGAACTGCACGGAGAGCCCGCCCGCCACCACCAGCGCGACCGGACCGAGTGCGGCCCTCCGGGCGCCGGGGCGCCCCGGCCGGCCGTGACCCGGCTCGTCGAGCGCGGACACCGCCTCGGGTACGGCAACGGCGGCGGCGGGCTCTGCGGCGGCGCGCGGGTCGTTCACCGGAAACCTTCCATTCGGTCGATCGAGGCCCATCGAGGTCTAGTGCAGTGCACCAAGGGGTCTACCGTACGGCACCAAAGGCGCGCCGTTCACGTCCTCACCGTAGGGACCCGTGCGCCTCCCGTGAAATGCCGATTGTGCTCCCGTTATGCTCCGCAGGCATGAGCACTGGACAGAGCATGGGCACCGGTGGCCGCCCCATCGAGGTCCGGCACCTCCGGGCCTTCCTCGCCGTGGCCGACGAGGGCAGTGTCACCCGCGCGGCCGCCCTGCTCGGCGTCACCCAGCCCGTCGTCTCCCGCACGCTCGCCGCCCTGGAGCGGCACCTGGGCGTCCGGCTCGTCGACCGGTCCACCCACCACCTCGCTCTCACCCCCGAAGGCGTCGCCTTCCGCGACAAGGCGGCCGCCGCCGTCGGCGCCTTCGACGAGGCCGTCGACCCGGGCGGGCCGCACGAGCGGCCGCTGCGGATCGGGCACGCCTGGTCCGCGCTCGGCCCGTACACCACGCCGCTGCTGCGGGCCTGGCAGCGACGCCACCCCGGGACCCCGCTGGAACTGCTGCGCATCGACGACCGTACGGCCGGACTCACCCGCGGCGAGGTGGACGCCGCGCTGCTGCGCGGGCCCGTGGAGACCCCGGGGCTCGTCACCGAGGTGCTGTTCAGCGAAGAGCGGGTGGCGGCCGTGGCCGCCGACGGGCCGCTCGCCGCCCGCGCCTCCGTGTCGCTGGCGGATCTGACCGGCGACCCTGTCGTCCTCAACACCGTCTCGGGCACCACCACGCTCGGCCTGTGGCCCCCGGACGCCCGTCCCGCCGCCACCGTCACCGTCGCCAACACCGACGACTGGTTCACCGCCATCGCGGCCGGGCGGGGCGTCGGGGTCTCGGGGACCTCCACCGCCCGTATGCACGCGTACGCGGGTGTCGTCTACGTGCCGCTGGACGACGCCCCGCCGCTGCCCGTCCTGCTGGCCCGCCGGGACGGCCCCGGCCATCCCGCACTGCCCCGACTGGCGGCGCTCGCCCGGGAGATCGTGGCGCGCGAACAGGGCACGCCGCCCTGAAATTCCGTCGCCCCTCGGGGAATGAAGCCGTCACGTAAGGGAGTTGGGGCCTGTACCGATCAGGTCGATCACTCCAGGGGGCGTCTCATGACGGACACCGGCGACATCACCATCACCGTGCACGGCACGGTCGCGGCGGGCTTCGAGGGCGTACGGGAGGAGTTCGCCGCCGTGCTCGCCGCGGACCACACCGAGCCGGGCAGCCAGCTCGCCGTGTACCACCACGGCCGGCTCGTCGTGGACCTGTGGGCCGGGGAGGGCATCGACGGTGACTCGCTGCCCGCCGTGTACTCCTCGACCAAGGGCGCCGCCCATCTCGTCGTCGCCCTTCTCGTCCAGGACGGGGTCATAGACCCGGACCGTACGGTCGCGTCCTACTGGCCGGAGTTCGCCGCCGAGAGCAAGGGCGGACTGACCGTGCGCGAGCTGATGTCGCACCGGGCCGGGCTGATCTGGGCCGACGGCGGGTTCACCGTGGAGGAGCTGGCCGACGACCGCGTCATCGCCGGGCGGCTGGCAGGACAGCGGCCCTACTGGACGCCCGGCACGGAGGTCGGCTACCACGCGCTGGTGATCGGCGCCCTCACCGGCGAGGTGGTCCGCAGGGTCACCGGGCGGTCGGTCCAGGAGATATTCGAGGAGCGGGTGCGCGCCCCGTACGGACTCGGCTTCCACCTGGGCCTGCCCGAGGAGCTCGAACCCCGTTACGTGGCCGTCCGCCCCGCCGTGGCCACCCCCGAGCAGCAGGCGGAGGCCGCGGCGAACCCGCTCGACCCGGACAGTCTCATGGCGCTCGCGTTCGGCTTCGCCGAGGACCCGCCGCTCGACCTGGTCGCCTTCGCCAACACCCGCGCGGTACGCGCCCTCGGCCCGGCCTCGGTCGGCGGGGTGGGCTCGGCACGGGGGCTCGCGGGGATGTACGCGGCGGCGGTCTCCGGACTGGACGGCCTGCCGCCGCTGCTCACCCCGGAGACGGTGGCCGAGGCCGGCCGGGTGCGGTGGAAGGGCACCGACGTGGTGACCGCCCAGACCGATCCCTTCGCCCTGGGCTTCGAGGCGCAGCAAGGGCACTACCCGGCCCTGGGCGAGGGCGCCTTCGGGCACTCGGGCGCCGCGGGGTCGCAGGCGTACGCCGATCCGGTCAACGGCGTGGCCTACGGATACACCCGGCGCCGCTTCGCTCTTCCCGGCGGCGCCGCCCCGGAGAACGAGCGGCTCTCCGCGGCGGTGAGCGAGGCCGTCGCCACGCTCTGAGACGGGGCGGCCGGTCCGTGGCCCGCCCCGCGGTGGCTCGCGGGGCCGGCCGGCGTCACTTGGCGCAGACCGCCTTGTCGGCCTCCACGCGCTGGACGCCGTCCGGCGTCTTGCCGGGGGCCGAGAGCGGGCTGCCCGCTTCCGTGAAGTCCGGGCCGAGGGTCAGGACCATCGGGTCCATCTCGCCCGCGTCCGTCGTCGTCGGCTTGAGGGCCGAGGCCGACAGGCCCATCATGGCGGCCAGACTGCGGGCCTGGTCGGCCTGGTTGGGGGCGTAGACGAGCTGGGTCTTCTTGACCTTCTCGGGCGCGTTCGCCTTGTTGGTGGACTTCAGCACGCCCTGCTCGTTCTGCAGCCAGTCCAGGGCGCCCTGTGCGGAGCCTGCGGGGGCGCCGCCGTTGTAGACGTCGACCCGCACGTCCGCCGGGTCGGCCTTCGCGCCCTTCAGCTTGGCGTCGTTCTTCGCCTTCGCCGCGGCCTTCTCCTGCTTCTCCACGGCGGTGAAGGAGACGTCCTCACGCATCATCGAGAAGACCTGCGGCGCCTTGGACTGGTCGAGGATGACGGTGGCCTTGTCGTCCGGGTTGTCCAGCACCGGGACCGTGGTGAAGGTGATGTTCTTCGGGTCGACCGACGCCAGCTCCATGCCCAGCTTGCGGAGCTGGTTTATGTCGGCGATCTTGTCGTCCACGGTGAGCGCCTTGGTGGCGGCCTCGGCGAGCGACCACATCTTGGTGGGGCTGGTCAGGGTGTCGTTGGACTTCAGCTTGCGCATCAGTGAGCCCAGGAACTGCTGCTGGATCTCGATGCGGCTCAGGTCGCTGCCGAATCCGACGGAGTGCCGGGTGCGCAGGAAGGCCAGGGCCTGCTCGCCCTGGAGGGTGTGCTCGCCCTGGGACAGCTTGAGGTGGGAGTCCTTGTCGTCGATGTCCTTGGCGAGGCAGACGTCCACACCTCCGACGGCCGTCGTCAGGGACTTGACCGCGTTGAAGTCGGCCACCATGAAGTGGTCGACCTCCAGACCGGTGAGCTCGGTGACCGTCCGCATGGTGCAGCTGGGGGTGCGGTCGGACTGCCCGAGGCTGGCGTTGAAGCGACCGCCGGACGTCGGGGGGATGTCCTTCTGCTCCCCGTTCTCCAGGGTGGTCGGGCAGTTGGGGATGTCGGTTATCAGGTCACGGGGGATGCTCAGCGCGGTCGCGTTCGTACGGTCCTTGGAGACGTGGAAGAGGATGTTGGTGTCGGCGTGGCCGACGCTCCCCGCGTCCCCGTAGCCCTCGTTGCCCTCGCCGGTCCGCTTGTCGGTCCCGATCACCAGGACGTTGATCGCCCGGTCCTTGCTGAAGCCGCCGGTGCCGGCCCCGTCGGTGGAGACGGCGGTGATGTTGGCGTTGAAGTGCTGGTACACGAGGTAGCCCGCCGTACCGGTGCCCACCAGCAGGAAGGCGAGCACACCGCCGGACCACACCAGCGCCTTCTTCTTGCGGGACTTCTTCGGCTTCGCCTTGCGGCGCCCGGTGGCAGGCGCTGCCGCCCGGCTCCCCGGCTTCCGCTTGTCGTCGCGGTCCCCGCGCCCGCCGCCGGAACCCCGGCGGCCCCCGCGCTGGCCGGGCACGGTGGCCCGGTCGCCGGGCGGTGCCGTCTCCGGGCTCGGCCTGCGGCGCGGTCCGGGCGTTCTGGCGTCCGGCGTGCCGGCCGACGCGGATGATCGCCCTGGGGAGGGAGTCAGTCGCAGTTCGTAATCACCGGTGTCCGGGTTGAGTACCCACTGGTCTGCGGGGTCGATTCCCTCGTCCCGCCCACGGCCTTGCGCGTCCACGGTTGCCTGCGTCCTCCGTCGGGGCCACGCGGCGCCTCCCCCTTCAAGGCGCGCGGTGTGTCTTACGGCAGTGCCGACCTGGGAGGTCGGACGCACCGGAGCGCTCACACTAGCTGGCCACCGGCCCGAGGGCGACGATCGTGACAAATCAAGCACCGCACAGGGGACATAGCTCCTGATTCACCACAACTCGACCATCCAGCTCCCCGTGCAACACGGGGAACGCCCATCAGCCGGGGCGGAAGAGGTCACTTCAAGCCAGATTTCACACAGAAGTGGCCACAAGGAATCCCCAAACAAGTCGCCAATTCTCCTATAGTTGCCGTGACTTGATCAGGAACAATCAGCTCCAGTTGTGGTTCTTTCACCATCACCACACCGATGTGTCCTGAATGTCCCTCCGTCGCACCTGCCCCTCCCGCCGCACCGTCCGCCCCGAGGACTCCGATTGCGCCCTTCACTCCGGCCGACCGCACTCGCCCTGCTGATCTCGGCAGCCGTAACCGGTGCTCTGTGCCTGTGGGCTGTCTCCGCCGCTCCCGCCTCGGTACGGACACCGCTCGCCTGGGGGGCGGGCGCCGCCGCCGCGCTGCTGTGCGTCGCGGTGGCCGTGACGGTCCACACGCTCGCCGCCGCCCGCCATCTGCGGGCCCTGCGGGCCGCCGACTCCGATCGCTTCACCGCCGAGACCTCCCGCCTCGTCTCGACCTCCGCCGCCGAGGCGCAGCGCTTCACCGCCGAGACCGCCCGGATCCGGGCGGCGGCCTCGACCGAGGCGGCCCGGGTCACCGCCGAGGCGGACGAGCGTGTCGCACGGGTCACCGCCGAAGCGGCCGAGCAGCACGAGCGGCTCACCGCAGAGACCGCGCGGCTCACCGCCCGCGCCCGGCGCAGCGAGACCGAGCGCTCCGCCGCGGTCGCCGCGTGTGCCAACGCCGCCGGCCGGATGCAGGCCCTGGCCACCAGCATGCTCGCCGACCTGCGTGAGATGGAGCACCGGCACACCGCCGAGGACGTGCTCGGCGACCTGCTGCACCTGGACCACCGCACCGCCCAGGCGGGCCGTCTCGCCGACTCCATCGCCGTGCTGACCGGGGCGCGTTCCGGTCGCCGCTGGGCCAAGCCGATCGTGATGGAGTCGATCCTGCGCGGCGCGATGGGCCGTATCGGCGGCTACCAGCGCATCCGCCTCCACTCGACCAGCGATGTGGCGATCGCCGGCCACGCCGCCGAGGGCGTGATGCACGCCCTGGCCGAGCTCCTTGACAACGCTGCCAACTTCTCGCCGCCCACCGCCGAGGTGCATGTGTACGTCGAGGAGGTTCCGGCGGGCATCGTCGTCACCGTCGAGGACAGCGGCCTGGTGATGAGCGGTGTGCAGCTGCGCCGCGCCGAACGGGCCGTGTCCGCCGACAACCAGGACCTCACGGGCCTCTCCGGCACCCGGCTCGGCCTCGCCGTCGTCGGCCGGCTGGCCAGGAAGCACGGCCTCACCGTCTCCTTCCGGCCGTCGGCGCGCGGCGGCACGGGCGCGCTGATGATGCTGCCGCAGGAGCTCATCTCCCGTACGCCCGTGTCCGCCCCGCTCCCCGGGTCCGCCCGGCACCCCGAACCGGAGCCCGACCACGCGACGCCGGACGCGGAGAACCAGGGCCGGGCCACGGCGGACTCCTCCGGGCCCGCGTCCCGCACGGCGGCAGTGCCCGGGAAACCCGAGTCGGCGTCCGAGTCCACCGGTTCCGTCCCCCAGTTCGGAGAGAGCGGCCTGCCCAAGCGCCGCCGCGGCCGCACCCTGGCCGCCGCCGAAGCCCGTACCGGCGATGCCGCCCCCGGCGGAGCCGAAACCCCCAGGCCCCGTACCACCGACCCGAAGGTGCAGGCTGCCCGTTTCAGCACCTTCAGCAAGGCCGTACGAGCCAACTCCCCGCACCCGGAAGGCAACACCCGATGAGCGCGACCACCGACGAGAAGCTGAACTGGCTGCTGGAGGGGCTGCTCGACCGCACGCCCGGCGCCCGGCACGCCCTCGTCCTGTCCCGGGACGGCCTGAAGCTGTGCCGCACCCCCGAACTCTCCGTCGACCAGGCCGACCAGCTGGCGGCGATCTCCGCCGGCATCCAGAGCCTGTCGCACGGCGCGTCCATGGAGTTCGGCGACGGCACCGGCGGCGTACGGTCCGCGATGACCGAGTTCTACGGCGGTGTGCTGTTCATCGTCGAGGCGGGCGCGGGCGCCCACCTTGCGGTCGTGGCCGCCGAGGACTCCGACGTCGGCCTCGTCGGCCACAACATGAGCGAACTCGTCGAGCAGCTCGGCGAATACCTCGTCGCCCCGCCGCGCGACCCCGCCACCGGTGACGCGGTGGCCCCCGCCACGGAAAAAGCGGACGTATGACATCGGTCCCTCGCCCCCGCCCCGGACGCGACGACGACCCTGACCGGCTGTACACCCTGACGGGTGGCCGCAGCCGGTCCGACTCGGCCGCGTTCGACCTGGTGACGCTCGTCGTCGCCGAGTGCGAACCGTCCCCCGGGATGCAGTCGGAGCACGTCGCGATCCTGCGGATGTGCCACAGCCCCACCGCGGTCGTCGAGATCTCGGCCACCCTGAACCTGCCCGTCAGCATCGTCCGCATCATGCTGTGCGACCTGCTCGACACCGGCCGGATCAGCGCCCGCCACCCCCGTACTGCACGTGTCGAGGACCGGCTCCCCGACACCGACACCCTGGAACAGGTGCTCGTTGGACTCCGCAACCTCTGACCGTGCCGCCCTGCAGGCGACGGCCGACAACGGACTGAAGATCGTCGTCGTCGGCGGCTTCGGGGTCGGCAAGACCACCATGGTCCGATCCGTGAGCGAGATCCGTCCGCTCAACACGGAGGAGACCATGACCCGCGCGGGCGAGGCCGTCGACGACCTCGACGGTGTGCACTCCAAGACGTCCACCACGGTCGCCTTCGACTTCGGCCGCATCACGCTCGACGCGCGGTCGGTCCTCTACCTCTTCGGCGCCCCCGGCCAGGAACGCTTCTGGTTCCTGTGGGACCGCCTCTTCTCCGGCACCCTGGGCGCCGTCGTCCTCGTCGACACCCGGCGGCTCGCCGACTCCTGGTACGCGATCGACCGGCTCGAGCACCACGGCACGCCGTTCATCGTCGCGTGCAACGACTTCGGCGGCCCGCTCCACACCGAGCAGCAGATCCGTGAGGCACTCGACCTCTCCCCCGACGTCCCGCTCGTCGAGTGCGACGCCCGGGACCGCTCCTCCAGCAAGTACGTCCTGATCACGCTGGTCGAGCACCTCCACGCGCTCTCCCTCGCCCACGCGAAGGGCGCCGAAGCGGCCCTCGCGGGCGGGACGGGCGCCGCGGCGATGACCCCGGAGCGGACCCCGTGACCAAGTGCCCCGTGTCCCACGGCTCCGTGCCCCTGTCCGGGCCACGGTTCCAGACCGACCCCGTGCGGCTGTACCGGGACATGCGCCGCGACCACGGCGCCGTGGCCCCCGTCGCACTCGACGGCGACATACCGGCCTGGCTGATCCTCGGCTACCGCGAGCTGCACCAGGTCACCAACGACCCGGTGCTCTTCAGCCGGGACTCGGACCTGTGGAACCAGTGGGAGAACATCCCGGACGGCTGGCCGCTGCTCCCGATGATCGGCCGCAAGCAGCCGTCGATCCTCTACACGGTGGGTGAGCGGCACACCGTCCGGGCGTCGATGATCAGCAACGCCCTGGAGTCCGTGGACCCGTTCGCGCTCAAGGGCTACGCGGAGGAGTTCGCCGACGACCTCGTCGACGGCTTCTGCTCCACCGGCCGCACCGACATCATCGCCGAGTACGCGATGCTGCTCCCGGCCCGCGTCCTCGCGAAGATCTACGGCTTCAGCGACGAGGTCGGAGGACCCCTCGTCGGCGCGCTCAACGACATGATCGACGGCCGTGAGCGGGCCCTGGCCGGACAGCAGCACCTCGGTGCGGCCATGCACCAGCTCCTCGTCGACAAGCACGCCGGCCCCGGCGACGACGTCGCGAGCCGGATGCTCCAGGACCCGGGTGGCTTCACGGACGAGGAGGTCGCCCAGGACCTCATGGTGATGATGGCGGCGGGCCACCAGCCGACCGCCGACTGGATCGGCAACTCGCTGCGGCTGATGCTCACCGACGACCGCTTCGCCGCCTCGCTCTCCGGCGGCCGGCACAGCGTCGCCGAGGCCATGAACGAGGTGCTCTGGGAGGACACCCCCACCCAGAACGTCGCGGGCCGCTGGGCGTCCCGCGACACCCACCTCGGCGGACGCCACATCCGCGCCGGTGACCTGCTGCTCCTCGGCATCGCCGCCGCCAACGGCGACCCGCAGGTACGCACCGACGGCTCCGCCCTGACCGGCGGCAACAACGCGTTCCTCTCCTTCGGCCACGGCGAGCACCGCTGCCCGTTCCCCGCCCAGGAGACCGCGGAGGTCATCGCCCGTACGGGGATCGAGGTGCTCCTGGACCGGCTCCCGGACGTGGACCTCGCCGTCCCCGAGGACCAGCTGACCCGGCGCCCGTCCCCGTGGCTGCGGGGGCTTACGGAGCTGCCGGTGCACTTCACGCCCACCCCCGCACTTGGAGGCCAGAAATGACCCGGATCGCCCTCGATCCCCTCGTCGCCGACCTCGACACGGAGAGCGCAGCCCTGCGCGCCGCCGGGCCGCTGGCCGAGGTGGAGCTCCCCGGCGGGGTGCACTGCTACGCGGTGACGCACCACGCCGAGGCGCGCCGGCTGCTCACCGACAGCCGGGTCGTCAAGGACATCGACGTCTGGAACGCCTGGCGGCGCGGCGAGATCCCCATGGACTGGCCGCTGATCGGCCTCGCCAACCCGGGCCGCTCGATGCTGACGGTCGACGGGACCGAGCACCGCAGACTGCGGAGCCTCGTCGCCCAGGCGCTGACGGTGAAGCGGGTGGAGGAGCTGCGGGCCGGCATCGAGGAGCTGACGAACGCCTCCCTGGACCGGCTCGCCGCGCTGCCCAAGGGCGAGACCGTCGACCTGAAGGCGGAGTTCGCGTACCCGCTGCCGATGAACGTCATCAGCCGGCTGATGGGCGTGGACGCGGCCGACCACCCCCGGCTCAAGGAGCTGTTCGAGAAGTTCTTCTCGACGCAGACCCCGCCCGAGGAGGTCCCGCAGATGATGGCGGACCTCGGCGCCCTCTTCACGAAGATCGTCGACGACAAGCGGGCGAACCCGGGCGACGACCTGACCAGTGCCCTGATCGCGGCCTCCGAGGAGGGCGACCACCTCTCCGACGAGGAGATCGTCAACACGCTGCAGCTGATCATCGCGGCCGGTCACGAGACGACGATCAGCCTGGTCGTCAACGTGGTGGAGGCGCTCCAGACCCACCCCGAGCAGCGCAAGCGCGTGCTGAGCGGCGAGGTGCCCTGGGAGAACGTCATCGAGGAGACGCTGCGCTGGAACACCCCGACCTCGCACGTCCTGATCCGCTTCGCGACCGAGGACATCGAGGTCGGTGACAAGGTCCTGCCGAAGGGGGAGGCCCTCATCGTCTCGTTCGGCGCACTGGGCCGCGACGAGAAGCAGTACGGGCCGACCGCAGGTGAGTTCGACATCACCCGCTCGCCCAACCGCCACATCGCCTTCGGCCACGGCCCGCACGTCTGCCCCGGTGCCGCGCTGTCCCGGCTGGAGGCGGGGGTCGCGCTGCCCGCGCTGTACGAGCGCTTCCCCGACCTGGACCTCGCGGTTCCGGCCTCCGAACTGCGGAACAAGCCGATCGTGACGCAGAACGACCTGTACGAGCTCCCGGTCGACCTCGGCTGATCCGGCCCCGCACCTGCCGCCCACGATCCGGAGCGTGCGTCTCATCGGACGGACACGGTCCTCGACCGCTTCCGGGAGGGACTACGCTCCGGATCGTGGCTGACATCCAGATTCCCGCAGACCTCAAGCCCGCCGACGGACGTTTCGGCGCCGGGCCCTCCAAGGTGCGGACGGAGGCGGTCGACGCGCTGGCCGCGACCGGCACCTCCCTTCTCGGTACGTCTCACCGCCAGGCCCCGGTCAAGAACCTGGTCGGCGAGGTGCGTGACGGCGTACGCAGCCTCTTCTCCCTCCCCGAGGGGTACGAGGTGATCCTGGGCAACGGCGGCTCCACCGCCTTCTGGGACGTCGCGACGCACGGTCTGATCGAGTCGAAGTCCCAGCACCTGAACTTCGGTGAGTTCTCCTCGAAGTTCGCGAAGGCCGCCAAGCTCGCCCCGTGGCTGTCCGACCCGACCGTCATCGCCTCGGACCCGGGCACCCACCCGGACCCGGCGGCCGAGGCGGGCGTCGACGTCTACGCCTTCACCCACAACGAGACCTCCACCGGTGTCGCGGCGCCCGTCAAGCGGGTCGCGGGCGCCGACGAGGGCTCGCTCGTCCTGGTGGACGCCACCTCCGGCGCGGGCGGCCTGCCGGTCGACATCACCGAGACGGACGTCTACTACTTCGCCCCGCAGAAGTCCTTCGCCTCCGACGGTGGCCTGTGGATCGGCGTGTTCTCCCCGGCCGCCCTGGACCGCGCCGCGCGCGTCCACGCCTCGGGCCGGCACGTACCGGAGTTCTTCTCGCTGCCCACGGCGATCGACAACTCCCTGAAGAACCAGACGTACAACACCCCGGCGCTGGCCACCCTCTTCCTGCTGAACGAGCAGCTGAAGTGGATGAACACCCAGGGCGGGCTGGACTTCACGACCGGCCGCACGGCAGCGTCCTCACAGCACCTGTACGGCTGGGCCGAGGAGTCCAAGTACGCCACCCCGTTCGTCACCGACCCGGCGAAGCGCTCGCAGGTCATCGGCACGATCGACTTCGAGGACGGCATCGACGCGGCGGCCGTCGCCAAGGTGCTCCGCGCCAACGGCATCGTCGACACGGAGCCGTACCGCAAGCTGGGCCGCAACCAGCTGCGCGTGGCGATGTTCCCGGCGATCGACCCGGCGGACGTCCAGGCGCTCACCGCCTGCATCGACTACGTGATCGACAAGCTCTGACGGTCACCCGTCCTGGACGGCCCCGCACACATGGGTGTGCGGGGCCGTTTCCGCTTCACTGAGCCGGGTGACGAACCGGGCTCACGACGGATACCGGGCCCCCGCCCTACGATGACGCTCTCGACACCAGACGTTCCAGGAGGCCCGCAATGTCTGCAGCAGCAGTCGAGCGCGAGCGCCCCCCGGATTCGTTGCTCAGAAGTGCCGACCGGCTCTCGGACCAACTCCGCCCGGGATACCGCGTCGAGATCATCGGCGGCGTCATCACCGTGGCTCCGCCCACGGATGGGCCGCACGCAAGCGTGCTGACCACGCTCATGATCCCGTTCCTGGCAGCAGGGCTCGACGACGGCGAGTGCGCGGTCCTCCAGTCGATCGGTCTGTGGCTGCCCGGCGGCCCCGAGGACTACGCCATCCCTGACCTCGCGATCGTCGACGCCGATATCGACGAGCACTTGATCGAGAACAACTGCTACGACCCCGCCTGCTTCCGCCTCGTCCTGGAGGTCACCTCCGGGAACTACCAGGCCGACCTGCGGAACAAGGTCGTGGCGTACGCCGGCGCGAAGATCCCCGTCTACGTGATCGTTGACCGCGAGCACAGCCGGGTCCACGTCCTGACCGAACCGCTGGCCGCTGGGTACGACCGGCACGAGGTCTACGCCCCGGGCCAGGAGGCCCCGCTCCCCGCCACCATCGGCGCCGAGGTCGTCCTCGACGTCACCGAGCTGGTGCGGGCGGGCCGTTCCCGTCGCCCGTGACACGGACGACGAGCACCGCCACGTCGTCCCGCTGCGGAGCGTCCGCCAGGCCGTGGGAGAGCGCCTCCAGGAGCTGCGGCAGCGGCTCGTCACCGTGTGCCGACAGGGTGGACGCCGTCCGGCCGATGCTCGCGTCGATGTCGGTGTCCCGGCGCTCGACGAGCCCGTCGGTGTACAGCAGGAGCACGCTGCCCAGAGGAAGCCTGAGCTCGTGGTCGTGGCGGACGAGGCCGTCGGCTGCCCCGAGGAGGAGCAGGTCGTGCTCGTCCAGGACCGAGACCCGGCCGTCGGGCGTGCGCAGCAGTGGCGGTGGATGCCCGGCGTTGGACCAGGTCAGGCACCACCGGTCGCCGTCCGGGTCGAGGCGGGCGTGCACCGCCGTGGCGCCGGGGCCCAGCGGCAGCACGTCGAAGGCGCTGTCGATCGCGTCCAGCGCGGCGGCCGGTGAGTGCGCGGGATGGCCGAGGGTGGCCTGGCGGAGCATGCTGCGGACCTGGCCCATCACAGCTGCGGCCTGCACGTCGTGGCCGATGATGTCGCCGATGGACAGCATCAGAGCGCGCCGCGGGGCGGCAGGGAGCCGCGGCAGCAGGTAGGCGTCGTACCAGTCGCCGCCCACCATGTCCTGGTCGGTGGCCGGCATGTACAGGGCGGACATGTCGAGGCCCGGCACGGTGGGAAGGTCGGTCAGCATCGCCGCCTGCAGCTGTTCGGCGGTGCTGAGCCGGGTCTCGACGAACAGGGTGCGGTCCACCGCCTGGCTGACGTAGCCGGCGACCGCGGTGAGGACCGCCTCCTCCGTCACCCCCAGGACGTGGCGGCCGGGCCAGCACCACATCAGCACGCCACGGGAGCGCGGCAGCGGCACGCACAGCGCGGAGCGGAGCCCCAGCGCGTCGTACCCGGCGACGGCCTCGGGACTGAAGCCGGCCACGAGTGCGTCGTGGCCGGGGACGAAGACGGTGCGCTGTTCGCGCATGGCCTGCGTACTGGGGAAGCCGGCGTCCAGGTCCAGGCGGTCGATGGCGGTCTCCACCGGCTTCACGTCGTCCGGATCGATCACGCGCCACAACCCCTGGCCGTCCGCGAGCAGCAGGCCCACGAAGGACGGATCGGAAGGCCCGTCGAACATGCGGCGCAGGCGGCGGGTGAGGTCCGTGAGGTCGTGGGAGTGGCCCAGCTCGACGGAGGCGCGCAGCAGCAGGCCGGCGTGGTCACGGTCCTGCCGGATCCGCTCGGTGGCGATCCGCAGGCGCAGTTCCACCGAGCAGGCGGCTGTGAGGTCCCCGAGGTCCTGCAGTTCGTCCTCGGTCCACTTCCGGGGCACGTGGTCGATGGCGCAGAGCGATCCCATGACATGCCCGTCGGCGTCCGTGAGTGGCATCCCGGCGTACGCGATCACCTGGAGGTCGGGGATGGCCAGGCTGGCGCAGGTCCGGGAGTGCACCCGTGTGTCCTCCAGGATCAGCGGACGGCCGTCGAGGACGACGTGCTGGCAGAACGAGTGGCTCAGGGGGGTCTCGCGCCGCCCCGCCCAGGGCTCGTGGAGACCGACCATGCCGGGGAAGACCTGCCGGTCGGTCTCCAGCAGCGAGACCAGCGAGACCGGGACGCGGAGGAACCGGGAGACCAGCCTCGCGAACCGGTCCATGCCGGGATCGGCCGCCGCCGTCAGTCCCGCGAGCCGCAGGGCCTCCAGTCTCCCCAGTTCGCCCATCCCAGGGCCTCCGTCGATTGCTCGGCAGTCGCGGCGGTTTCCACGCACCGCGCTCTACGACGGTATAAGACAATTCCGGGCATGTCGTGATCAGGGATGGTGTCCGGAGTCCGCCGCCCGGCCAGGAGCGGCGCCCCGGGGCGCGTCCCGCAGCCACCGCACCTCGCCGTCCTCCCGCTCGCCCGTCGGCAGCAGCCCGGCTGCGGCGGCCACGGCCGCGGACGCGGCGTGGTCCGGGTGGATATGGGCGACGACGGTCCGGACGGAGCCCTGGTCCAGCAGATGCCGGACCAGTCCCGCCGCCCCCTCCTTCGCGTACCCCCTGCCCTGCCACCGGACCCCGACCACCCAGGCGACCTCCGCCCGCGCCCCGCGCACGGTGGCCTGGACGTAACCGGCCAGGCATCCGTCGGCGCGCACCCGGAGCACCCAGTTCCACCAGCGTTCGGCGGGGTCGGGCGAGCCGGCGCTCTGGCGCTCGTAGCGGGCGCGCAGGGTGTCGGCGTCCTCCGGAGCGCCTCCCGTATAGGTGTGCAGCGCGGGGTCGAAGAGGACCGCGGCCATCTCCTCCGCATGCGCGACGTCGAGCGGGAGCGCGTCGAGACGGGAGGTGGAGAAGGGCTCGGGAGCCGCGTCGGCCTGCATGGGGCGGAGCCTACGCGGCGTCCCGCCGAAGGGCCCACCCCTGGCTCCTCAAGATCAACCAGGCGCGCACGGTCCTCGGCCCGAGCGCCCTGCGCGGCCTCGAACTGGCCCTCACCGGCCTCCGGGGCATGGGGCTCACCGACCCCGAGCTGATCAGCGCGATCATCACGGTCAACAGCTTCGTCGAGGGCCTGGAGACCCTGGTCCGGCAGCGCGGGGAGCAGTGACCGAACAGCCCGGATCACCCCGCTTTCGTGCACCATGGGATGTATGGAGACGATCCGTGAGCTGGAGCCGTTCGTGAAGCAGTACACCGTCCTGCTCAGCAGCCGCAGGCCGGACGGATCGGCGGCCAAGACCCCCGTCAGCATCGCCGTCGAGGGGGACCACGCCTACATCCGTACGTTCTCCTCGGCCTGGAAGGTCGACCGGATGCGTAACCATCCGGTGGTGGAGATCGCCCCGTGCACCGTGCGGGGGGCGCCGACAGGGCCGCCGGTGAAGGCCTGGGCGCGGCTCCTGCCGCAGAACTCGAAGGAGAACACCCACGCCGCCCGGACGCTCTCCCGGAAGTACCCGGCGCTCCAGGGCGTGGCCGTCCCGCTCACCCACCGGCTGAAGCGCGACCGCACGCTCCACTACGAGCTGCGGCCCATCACCGACGACACCTGAACGGAACGGGCGAGGCGCGGGCCCCGGACGCTCGCGCCCTACCGCCGGCGGCGCTTGGCCGCGAGCAGGGCCAGCACGATGACGACGACGGCCACGGCGCCGCCCGTCGCGGTGCCCTTCTTCGAGACGCCGTCCTCGCCCCCGTCGTCGGAGGACGTCCCGCCGCCTCCGCCGTTCGGGGAGGCCTTGTCGCCGCCCCCGCCCTCCACCCCGACGCGGATCACCTCGCTCTGCTTGCCCTCGGAGCCGAACATCATCGCCGAGCCGTCCGCCGTGTACGTCACCGACTCGGACTGTCCCTGGAGCGGCACGCTCACGGCGTGGTCGGCGCCGAGCCGGCCGTTCTCGAAGGCGTAGCGCCGGGCGCTGAAGTAGGAGCGCAGCACCAGTTCCTTGCCGTCCGGCGAGAACGCCCCGTCCGTCACCCACGGCACCTCGCCGACGCGCCGGAAGACGTTGTCCCCGCCGGTGGTCAGCTTCTCGGGGCCCTCGTAGAGCCCTCCGCCGCCCTCCCTCTTCGAGGCGATGTAGACCCGCCCGGTCGTGGGATGGACCATCATCGCCTCGGCGTTGCGCGCCCCGTCCGCGTACGTCACGTCGAACTGCGTCGCCTGCACGGTGGCGTCCGCGAGCCGCTCCGGCTCCGGGAAGCGGTAGATCCAGACGTGGTCCCAGGAGCCGTCGAGGTTGTCGCCGATGTCACCGACGTACAGATTCCCGTCGGGTCCGACGGAGATCGCCTCCACGTCGCGTGGCTCCCCCACGCCCTTCATGGTGATCGTCGCCACGGTCTTCCCGGTCCGGGAGTCGACGGCGTAGACGTACGGTCCGTCATCGCTGTCGTTGTGCGTCCAGTAGATCCCCGGGTGGATGCGGCTGGCGGCGAGGCCGCTGGACTCGGTGATGCGGGAGTCCTCGATCGTGAAGGTGCGGTCCGCCCCGTCCCCGTCGTCCGCGACGGCGGGCACCGTCCCCGTCAGGAACAGGAGGGTGGCGGCGGCGGAGGCGGTCAGCAGCGATCTCATGGCACAAGTGTCCACTGTCACGTCGCAGGCCGGAGCGGTGATCGGCCATGATGTCGCCATGCGTTTTCTCTTCGTCGGCGACTCCATGACCATCGGGCGTTCCGGCGACTTCACCTGGCGCTACCGCATGTGGCAGCACCTCCGAGCAACCCTCGGCGACGGCGGGTACACGATCACCGGCCCGCGTACGGAGCTGTACGACCCCGGGGCGGACGCCCCGCTGTCCCACGCCTACGCCGACCCGGACTTCCCCGCGCCCGCCCGCCGGCACCTGGCCGGCTGGGGCGAGGGCTGGCTCCACATGGCCCCGGCCATCGCCGACACGGTCACGGCGGCCCGTGCCGACGTCCTGCTGGTCTCGCTCGGCCTGATAGACCTCGGCTTCTACACGGACAGCACGCGGACCGCCGCGAACGCGCGGGAGTTCATCGCCGCGGCCCGCACCGCCAACCCGAGGATCAGGCTGGTCCTGCTCCCCGTCATCCCGAACATCCGGGCGGAGTCCGACGCCCCCTTCGCCGCCGAGTGCGACCGCTTCAACACGCTGCTCGCGAAGGCGGTCGCCGACCTGGACACGGCGTCGTCACCGCTCCTGCTGGCCTCGCACCCCGCGGGTTACGACATCCACACGGACACCTACGACGGCACCCACCCCGGCCCCACCGGTGAGCACAAACTCGCGGGGGCATTCGCCGACGCGATGCACCAGGCCTGGGGCGTGGGCGGCCCGTACGCGGGAGCGCTGGCCGCTGCGGCCTGATCCCCCTGACCCTCACGGATCCTGACCCTCACGGAGCATGAACGCGTGACGAAGAAGAAGCGGGACGGGCGGGCGCCCGGCTGGAGCCGGCGTCGGGGCCGCGTGACCGCCCTGCTCTGCCTGCTGACAGCCGTCCTGCTGGTCTTCCCCGGCCTGGTGCCCAACACCCCGGGCCGCATAGGGAGCCTGACGGAGACCTTCCTCCCCTGGCTCGGCCTGGCCGTCCCCGTCCTGCTGGTCCCGGCGCTCCTGCGCCGCTCGCTCCTGGCGTCGGCGGCGCTGCTGCTGCCCGCGGCCGCCTGGGCCGCGCTCTTCGGGGGTCTGCTGTTCTCCGGGGGCCAGGCACCCGACGGCACGTTCACCGTGGTCCAGCACAACGTCAGCGACGTGAACCCCGACCCGGCCGCCACCGCGCGGGCGTTGGCCGGGACGGGCGCCGACCTCGTCGCCCTGGAGGAGCTGACGGCCCCGGCCCTGCCCGCGTTCGAGGCGGCCCTGGCCGCTGACTACCCCCACCGCGCGACGAAGGGCACGGTCGGGCTCTGGTCGAAGCATCCCCTCACCGGCGTACGGCTGGTGGACATCAGGCCGAAGGACGTCGGTGCGGGCTGGGACCGGGGGCTGCGCGCGACCGCCCGTACACCGCGGGGCGAGGTCGCCGTGTACGTCGCCCACCTGCCCTCCGTAAGGATCGGCGCGACCGGGCTCACCTCCGGGCGGCGGGACGAGAGCGCCGCTCTCCTGGGTGAGGCCATCGCCGCCGAGCCCTTGGACCGGGTGGTCCTCCTCGGCGACCTCAACAGCACGCTGGACGACCGGGGTCTGGAGCCGGTCACCTCGCTGATGGGCACACCGGGTCCGGGTTTCGCGTTCAGCTGGCCCGCGAAGCTCCCGGTCGCCCGGATCGACCAGGTCCTCACCCGGTCCGCGACGGTCACCCGCGTCCGGTCGCTGCCCGCCACGGGCAGCGACCACCTGCCCATAGCGGCGGACATCCGGCTCTGAGCGGTGCCGGGGTGCTCCGGGTTCAGCTCGCCATCTCGATCCCGAGCATCGCGAGCCCCAGCTTGGTCAGCTCCTCCGACACCTCGTCGGGCCGTGCCCTGCGCGGGCGCCGGGCGTGGTGCGCCATGAGCTCGTGGACCGTGCCCACCATCACCATCACCACCACCCGGTGGTCCCGCTCCTCCACCTCACCGCGCACAGCGGCACGTTCGGCCTCACCGGTGAGGAAGTCGGTCCACAGGTCACGCCACCGCTTGCAGTGCACGTCCACGGCCGGACTCACGCCCAGCACCTCGACGAACGTCACCCGCGCCTCACGCAGGTCCCGGGTCACCGCCGACACGTACGCGTCGAAGAGCCTCCGGAAGCGCTGCTCCAAGGGACAGTCGTCCATCCCCTCGGAGAGCAGGGCCACTTCGGACGCCCGCAGTCCGGCCGTCGTGATCTGGTTGTGCAGGGCCATCAACAGGCCCTCCCGGGAGCCGAACTCCTCCCGCAGCACCTCCTCCGGCACCCCGGCCGTCGCGCACAGGGCGTAGTCCGACGTCTGCGCGTAGCCGTACACCCCGAACAGCTCCAGGCCGGCGTCGAGGAGCTGCCCACGGGCCCGCGTACGCACACCGTCGACCGCGCCGGTCACTTGGTCCACCGGGACATCCACCACGGGTCCTCCTTGGTCTGCCGCACATCCGGTGCCCACGACCGCCGTCGAGCGGTCGCGCGGGCCGGAGAGGGCGCGGGCGCCACGGGATGGCGCGTGCGCCATTGTCCCGGTACGACCCGCCCTACGCGTCCCGCGCCGCGCCGCCACGCCCACAGTCCCCCAGGACCGGTGAGCGCTCGCACGGATGTGCAACGAGGAGTGCGCCAGGTCACCTGGTCAGGAACGTACAGGACAACGGGAGTTCGGAGGCTGCAAGCTGGGCGCAACGACCGTGGCAACCGCCCAGGGCCGACAGTCTCGCGGAAGGACTCCTCATGCCCACGCCCCCCGTCCCCGTCGTCCTCGCCGACAAGCTCGCACGGTTCAGCGAGCTGTGGTCACCGAAGATCGTGGCGGGCGTCAACGACTACGAGGTGAAACTCGCCAAGGTGAAGGGCGAGTTCGTCTGGCACACCCACGAGGACACCGACGAGCTGTTCCTGGTCGTCACCGGCCGGCTGACCATCCAGCTCCGGGACGGAGACGTCACGCTCGGCCCGGGCGAGCTCTTCGTCGTCCCCCGCGGCGTGGAACACTGCCCGGTGGCCGAGGAGGAGACCGCCATCCTGCTGCTCGAACCGGCCGGGACGGTCAACACCGGTGACGCGGGAGGCCCGATGACCAAGCAGGCCGAGATACTCGGCTGACCCGTCGCCGCGAGGCCCCGCCTCCTCCGCCCGCGCCGTCAGAGCCGCTTCAGCACGGCCTGTTTCGCGGCGGCGAACTCGTCGTCGGTGAGGATGCCCGCCTGGTGCAGCTCGCCGAGCTCGCGGAGCCGCCGCAGCAGGACGTCGTGGTCGTCTGCGGACGGGGCGGGCACGGGCGCCGGGGAGGGCACGGGCTCCAGGGAGGCTTCGAGCGGGAGGGCGGGCCCGGGGGGCGCCGGCATCCGTACGAGCACGGCGGCGGCGACCAGGACCGCGGTGTACTCCCGCTTGGACAGCCCCCACAGATCCAGGGAGTACGGGTCGAACTTGGCGGGCGAGGCCGAGACGGAACCCCGGTCGAAGCGCAGGGAGCCGTTCTCGAGACCGATGGCGGGCATCCAGCGCACCCCCGTCACCTCCGCCAGCGGAAGGGTGACCGCGCCACCCGCGGTCTTCGACTCCTCGGCCTTCCAGTTCCAGGTGAGGCGGACCGTCTCCCCGTCGAAGGACGCCGTGCCGTCCCCGCCGCCACCCGACACCGGCACCGACGGCCCCGGCAGCAGGAAGCGGTCCACCGGCCCGTCGGGCACCTGCTCGATGATCAGGGCGTTGCGTATCTCGTCGACGAGGTACTCCGCCACGCCCGTGCGGTCCTTCTCCACCACCAGCTGATACGGGTCGGAGGCGTCCTTCAGCCGGCCGTCCGCGGCCCGCAGGACCGGGCAGGCGCCGGTGCGCAGCCGCAGCCGCAGCCGGCCGCCCTTGCGGTCCGGCTCGAAGGAGACCCCCGCGACCGCGTGCAGCGGGACGGCCAGCTCGCCGAGTTCCTGCCGCACCGGGTGCACCTTGCCGCCCGGGACGATGCGCACCGTGTCCCCGTCGAAACTCCACGTGCCGTCGCGCGAGATGATGTCCGCCATACGCCGGATTCTGCCAGGCGCACCCGCGTACGTGACCGGTACAGCTCACTTCCGGGTCAGCCGGTGCCCCGGCCCGCGCTCCGGCCGTGGACCAGCGGCAGGAAGACCTCGTCGACGATCTCGACGAGGACGGCGTCCGGCACGGCCGGGACCCCCCGCACCAGGTACTCGTTGCGCAGCAGCGCCACGGGGGCGGACGCGACCCGGGGGTGCAGCGCCCGGTGCGTGGCCTCGCCGCGGGACACCGCCCGGCCGAGCACCGCCGTCCACGCGGCCTCGTAGGCGCCGCCGCCCGTCTCGGGGCCGCTCAGCTCGGCGAGCAGCCCCGGCGTCCCGCCGGCCGCCGCGATCAGCCCGCGCAGGATCTCCCCGTACGGCGACGACCAGGTGCTGTTCGCGCGCCGCAGCAGCTCCAGGGCGTCGTCCCGCAGCGATCCGGTGTCCGGCACGGTGGTCTCCGCCCCGGCGAGCCTGCGGTACGCGGCGACGCCGAGCGCGACACGGTCGGGCCAACGGCGGTAGAGCGCGTTCTTGTTCGTGCCGGCCCGCCGGGCCACCTCGTCCATCGTCAGCCCGGCGACACCGGACTCCGCCAGCACCTCGGCCGCCGCCCGGAGGATCGCGTCCTCCAGCACCGCCCCGCGCCGCCGCGCCCCGGCCCGCCTCGGCCCGTCACCGGCCTCCGGCACTGCTCGTCCCCTCTCGTCCCGTACGCCGATGTCTACGGCACGGAGCGCGGCCCCACCAAATCCGTCGGACCGCACCCGAAGCCCATAGGGTACGTTGAGTACCCTAATTTCCTCCGCGCAGAGAGGGCCCGGCCGTGCGCACCTTCGGCATCACCTTCGACACCGGCTTCACCAGCGCCGGAACCACCACCCGCGAGCCCTTCGACCCGGCCGTCGTCCGCCGCGAGATGGAGATCATCCGCGACGAGCTGCGTTGCGACGCCGTCCGCGTCACCGGCGGCGACCGCGACCGCCTGGAGACGGCCGCCCGGCTGGCGGCGGAGGCCGGACTCGCCGTCTGGTACTGCCCGTTCACCAACGCCATCGGCCAGGACGAACTCCTCGACTTCCTCACCGACAGCGCCGCCCGCGCGGAGAAGCTGCGGCGCGACGGCGCCGAAGTGGTCTTCCTCACCGGGTCGGAGATCTCCCTCTTCACCGACGGCTTCCTCCCCGGCGCCACCACGGCCGACCGGGTCGCCGTCCTCTCCGACCCCCGACGGCTGCGGGCCGCTCTCCCCGCGTTGTCCGCCCGGATCAACGCCTTCCTCGGCGCCGCGGTCACCGCCGTGCGGGCGGAGTTCGGCGGCCGCGTCGGGTACGCCTCGCTCCCCTTCGAGGGCGTCGACTGGACGCCCTTCGACCTGGTGGCCACCGACGCCGGCTACCGCGACGCGGGGAACGCGGGCCGACTGGCCGACGGACTGCGGGCACTGACCTCGCACGGCAGGCCCGCGGCGGTCACGGAGTTCGGCTGCGCACCCATCCGGGGCGGCGCCGCCCTCGCGAGCCGGGCCGACGAGGTCATCGAGTGGGACGACAGGGCACGCCCCGCGCGCTTCACCCGCCCGGTGGTCCGTGACGAGCAGGAACAGGCCGCTTACGTACGCGTACTCCTCGGCGTCTTCGAGGACTCCGGCATCGAGGCGGCCTTCGTCTACACGTTCGCCCGCTACGACCTGCCCGACGCGACGACGACGCCGGGACCCGCGGCCCACGACCGTGACTTCGACAAGGCGTCGTTCGGCGTGGTCAGGGTCCTCGCCGACGGCCGCACGGGCACCGCGTTCCCGGGCCTCCCCTGGGAGCCGAAGGCGGCCTTCCACGCACTCGCGGCGTACGGCCGCAGCCGGACGGGAGCCGCCCCCGCCTGAGTTCCCCCGGTCAGGCGGCGGAGCGCTCGCCGGACAGCCGGCGGCGCAGACGGGCCTGCTGGACGGCCGGAGGGTCGTAATCCATGTCGAGCCTCCCGATGTCGGTGCCGGGGGGCACGATGGCGTCGATCCGGTCGAGGGTCTCGTCGTCCAGCGTGACCTCCGCGCCCGCGAGCAGGTCGTCGAGGTGGTCCATGGTGCGCGGGCCGATGATCGCGGAGGTGACCGCGGGGTGGGCGATCGCGAAGGCGGTCGCCATGTGCGTCAGCGACATCTTGGCGTCCTGGGCGACGGGGATCAGCTGCTCGACCACGTCGAGCCGGCGCTCGTCGCTGAGGTGCTTGTGGCCGAAGCCGGCCCGGTGCGTGTCCGCCGCCGCACCCTTCCGGTAGCGCCCGGTGAGCAGGCCGCCCGCGAGGGGACTCCAGACCAGGGCGCCCATGCCGTAACGCTCACAGGCGGGCAGCACCTCGCGCTCGATGCCCCGGTTCAGGATCGAGTACGGCGGCTGCTCGGTGCGGAACCGCTCCAGGCCCCTCCGCTCGGACACCCACTGCGCCTCGACGATGTCCGAGGCGGGGAAGGTGGAGCCGCCGATGTTCCGCACCTTCCCGGCGCGCACGAGGTCGGTGAGCGCGGAGAGCGTCTCCTCCACGTCGGTGTCCGGATCGGGCCGGTGGACCTGGAACAGGTCGACGTGGTCGGTGCCCAGGCGGCGCAGCGAGTCCTCCAGCGCGCGGACCAGCCAACGCCGGGAGCTCCCCCGCCGGTTGGGGTCGTCCCCCATCGGCAGATGGGCCTTGGTCGCCAGCACGACGTCGTCCCGGCGGCCCTTGAGCGCCTTCCCGACGATCACCTCGGACTCGCCGTGCGAGTAGAAGTCGGCGGTGTCGACGAAGTTGACGCCGGCGTCGAGGGCCCTGTGGATGATCCTGACGGACTCACCGTGATCGGGATTTCCCATGGCGCCGAACATCATCGCGCCCAGGCAGTACGGACTGACCTTGATCCCGGTCCGGCCCAGCGTGCGGTAGTGCATGAGGAACTCCTCGTCCCTTGGCCCACGCGGGGCGTGGGCATTAGGCTGCGTAAACGGAACAACGTTCAGCAACGACAATACGGAACACTGTTCCGTATAGCAAGGGAGCATCGTGCGCGAGGACACGACCCGGGACGCCGAAGCCGCCGCCGGCGCCGGAGAGCCCCCGCCCAAGCGGGTGCGCGCCGACGTACGGCGCAACACGGACGCCCTGCTCACGGCAGCCGCGGAGGTCTTCCTCACCTCGGGAGTGGACGCGCCCGTACGCCAGATCACCGCGAAGGCGGGCGTCGGGGCAGGCACCCTCTACCGCCACTTCCCGCAGCGCTCCGACCTCATCGCCGCGGTATTCCGCCACGAGGTCGACGCCTGCGCCGACGCAGCGCCCGCCCTCGCCGCGGAGTACGCACCGGCGGAGGCGCTCACCAGGTGGCTCCAGCGCTTCGCGCTCTTCTTCGCCACGAAGCGCGGGCTCAGCGCCGCCCTGCACTCGGGGGACTCGGCGTACGACAGCCTGCCGTCCTACTTCGAGCAGCGCTTCATGCCCGTACTGACCACGCTCATCGACGCGGCGGCGGAGGCCGGCGAGATCCGCTCCGACGTGGACCCCGAGGACCTGCTGATCGCCACACGCAACCTCACCGTCCCCGCCACCGAGGACGACACCGACCACACGCGCCGAATGATCACCCTCCTCGTGAACGGCCTCCGCTACGCCGCCCAACAACCCACCTGAGCCGGTCGTTGGGAGGATCGGGACACCTGAACCGGGACAAGAAGGTCACCCTGTCGTCCCGTTCTTCCCAACGACGGTTCTCCCCTCGGGGGTCAGGGTCGCCATGTCTTGTTTGTGGCGATCTTTTTCAGTTCGGGGAGGGTCAGGGCGGGTGTTTCGCGGGTGGAGGGCTCGTTCTGGTTCGCCGCGTTGAAGGCGGAGATCACCACCCGGAAGCCGTCGGGGCGGAGCGTGTCGACCGTCCACATCTGCACGCCGTCACCGCCCTTCTCGCCCGGACCCTGGCTGGTGGTGACCTTCGTGCCGTCCGGCAGGACCTTCGCGTCGGGGCCGAAGAGTTCGCCCTCGACGTCGGACCTGCCCGGCTGGACGTTGATCTGCACGAAGCTCTCGCCCTTTCCGTCGTCGACCACGACGTACGCGTACTCCGTCTCCTGTCCGCCGGACGCCTTCACCGCAAGGCGGCCGGGGAGCTGCTTGATCAGCTTGTCCAGGATCACGTCGCCGTTCTGACCCTGCGGGGCCGGCTGTTCCAGCGGCGGCTGTGCGGGCTCCGGCAGGGACGCGATGATCGGGTGCCACTCCTCGGCCCGGACGAGCGCCTTCAGTCGGGCCGACGACAGCGGCGGGGCGGGGCGGCTGACCGGGGCGTCCTTCTCGGCGGGCGCGTTCCACTCGGTCACCGAGATCCGGTAGCCCTCGGGCGTCAGCAGGTCCGCGTACCAACGCTTGGTCTCCACGCGCCGGTCCGGGTACTCCCAGCCCTTGAACAGCACGAGGCGCGAGCCGTCCTCCAGCGTCGTGGCGGAGCATGACTCGAACGCGTTCAGGTTCTTGTCCGGGCAGGAGAGCTCGCCCTCGGGCAGCTTCCGGTCGGGGTGCTGCCGGTCCAGGCTCACCGATACGGCGGCCTTCCCGTGGCCGTCGTCGTACACGACGGAGGCGTACGGTGCGTGCACGTCCTTCCGGTCGCCCTCACCGGTGGTGCCTCGGCCCGTCTGCTTGCTGAACTTCCCGGGCGGCAGCAGTTCTTCGAGTGTCCTGATCACCTGCTGCCCGGTGTAGGGGTCCGACGGCTCCTCGGTCCTGCCGGCCTTGTCCGTCGCCTGTGCGCCCACCGCCGCCCCGTTGCCTCCGTCCTGCGAGACGCCGATGTCCCCGGTGACGTACGTCCCGCCGACCCCGATCACCGCCAGCGCCGCCACGCTCCCGGTCACCACGGCGCCGCGCCGCAGCACCGCCCGGCGCCGGCCGCGCGCCACACCCCCGTCGACGAGGGGCCGCCCCGCGACGGAGAAGCCCTCCCCCGCCTGCTTCATCGCCGCTCCGAGCCCGCCCTCGAAGGCGTCCCTGTCGTCCTGAGCACCGTTTTCACGCATGCCGTCCACCACCGTCCCCACACCTGTGGAAAGAGAAAGGAAAAGGATCACGAAAGGAATTCAGTGCGCTGCCAGCTCGCCGATGCTGCCGCCCAGGTGCTCCCGCAGCCGGGCGAGCGCACGGGTGCTGCGGGTGCGTACCGCCGCCGAGCTGACGTGCAGCGCGTCCGCGGTCTCCGTGACCGACCGGTCCTCCCAGTAGCGCAGCACGATCACCGCCCGGTCCTTGGGCGGCAGGCTGCGCAGCGCGTCGAGGAGCGTCATCCGCAAGGACGCGTCGTCCGCCGCCTCCCCCGCGCGCTCCGGCAGGTCGCCGATCGGCCGCTCGCCGGCCGACCGTCGCCGCCGGTGCCCGAGGTAGCACCGCACGAGCACGGTCTGCGCGTACGCCGCCGGGTTTCCCACCCGCGAGGTGCGCCCCCACACCGCGTACATCCGGCCGAGCGTCTCCTGCACGAGATCCTCGGCAAGATGCGTGTCCCCGCCGCTCAGCAGGCACGCCGAACGGAACAGATGGCCCGTACGGGCTTCCGCGAACTCACGGAAGGCGCCCTCCCTGGACTGCCTCATCCGCCACCCCCTCTCACGTACACCCCTTCAGATGCGGTGGCCGCCGGGAAATGTTTCACCCGCCCCGCCACGGACCGATGTTCGTACGGGCAGCGCCCCGTCGTCCGTCCGATGCCGCGGGCCGGCAGAAATGGAGGTGCGCCCGGCGGGACCGCGTCGCAGGATGGCGCCGTGACCGAGCCGATGAGCGACGCCGTTCCGCCCCGTTCCGTCCTCGATGCCTTCGGTGTGGAGGGGACTCCTGTTCCGCTGACCGGCGGGCAGGGGCGGAGTGTTCTCGTCGGCGGGTACGTGTTCAAGCCGGCCGAGGGCGCCGTGACCGAGGCCGAGTGGGGCGCTTCGCTCTTCGACGCGCTGGCGACGGGCCATGGCTTCCGCGTCCCCCGGCCGCTCCGGACCCCCGCCGGCCGGAGCGTCGTGGAGGGGTGGACGGCCGGTGAGTTCCTGACCGGGGAGACCGGTCCGCAAGGGCGCTGGGACGACGTCCTGCGTGCCGGCCGCGCCCTCCACGCCGCGCTGCGGCCGCATCCCCGGCCCGCCTTCCTCGAACGGCGGTCCCACCCCTGGGCCGTGGCCGACCGGGTCGCATGGGGTGAGGAGGACGTCGAGGTGACCGAGGACCTCGCGGCGTCGTTCTCGGCGCTGCTGGAGCTGCGGCGTCCGGTGAGGCAGGGTGCGGCTCAGCTCGTCCACGGCGATCTCGCCGGCAACGTCCTCCTCGCCGCGCACGAACTGCCGGCTGTGATCGACTTCTCGCCCTACTGGCGGCCCCCGCTGTTCGCCGAGGCCGTCGTGATCGTCGATGGTCTGCTGTGGTGGGACCTCCCGGACGAACTGCTGTCGGTGGGCGGCGATCACGCCGACTGGCGGCAGATGCTGATCCGCGCGCTACTCTTCCGGCTCGTCGCGGTCAGCGAGCTCGTGGGGCCCTCGGGCCGGGCCGGGCCGGGCGAGCCGGAGCGGTACGCGCGCGCGGCCCGCCTGGTGGCGGAGGAGGTGACGGGGCCTCGGACGTAGGGCCTCTCATGTGGATCACGCGGCCACGGTGACGGCCTCGATGGCAGGCGCGCGCAGGGTCCTGCGCGCGGTTCCGAGGCTCGTGCCGAGGGTGGCCACGGTGGCGACGGCCATGATGGTCAGCCAGGTGCCCGGACCCTGGTCCGGCAGGACCTGGTCGGTACGGACCATCGTGAAGGGGATGATCCCCGCGATTCCCGCGGCCGTGCCCAGGACCAGACCGGTCAGGGTGAGGAGCGCCGCCTCCCAGCCGACCGTGCCCAGGACCTGCCCGGGGGTCGCACCGGCGAGACGCTGCTGGCCGAATTCGCGGCCGCGGTAGGAGGTGGCGGCGTACAGGCTGTTGACGAGCATGATGCAGGAGAAGACGACGATGATGCCGACGACGACGAGGTTGAGGGTCTCCAGGTTCTTGTCGTCGACCGTCTTGTCCAGGCCGGACGCCGTGACCCGGTCGCTCTCCACGCCCTGGATGTAGAGGGTGGCGGTGGCCATGCCCGTGAAGACGATCATCGGCATGAGCACGCTGGACAGTTCCGCGCCGCGGCGGCGCAGGTTGCGGGCGCTCAGGTAACCGCCCGCGCCGCCCACCGCCGCGAGGGGGCCCCGCAGCAGTCCCAGGATCCTGCCCAGCATGGACGGGGCGAGGACGGCGAAGCCGACGGAGAGCAGGATGGCGCCGTAGGCGGGGAACGCCATCAGCATCTCCTCGGTGCTGTCGACGGCGTACGTGGTCAGGATCCCGCCGGTCCCGGCCACCAGTGCGGCGCAGCCGGCCAGGGTGCGGCCCCGGCGGCCGGACGGTCCGCGCGCACCGGCGGCGGCCTTGGTGGCGCGGCGTACGGCGAGGAACGCGGCGCCGACGGAGGCGAGGACCGCGATGCCGAAGCCCGAGCCGAGGGCCGTCGCGCCGAAGGCCGGGGCGACGTCCTCGGCGACCTGGCCGCTGTCCTTGAACAGGCCGACCAGGAGCCGGCCGCCGAGCACGGCGGGCCCGACGGCGAGGGCGGCGCCGACGAGCGCGACGACGGCGGACTCCCCGATGACCATGCGCGTGACCTGGGCGGGAGTCGCCCCGGTGCAGCGCAGCAGGTGGACCTCCTGGGCGCGCTGGCGGACGCTGACGGTGAGGGTGGAGGCGATGGCGAAGAAGACGAGGAGGGAGCCGTATCCGCCGACGACGCTCGCGGAGACGGTCATGGACTCCGAGCTGACCTCGTCGACCCCGGGGGCCGCCGCCGTGTCGTGCAGGGAGCTGAACGTCATGATGATCGCGGCTCCGAGGAACGCCGAGAGCAGCGTCGCCAGGAAGCGCCCGGGGCGCTTGCGGACCGAGCGCAGGGCAAGGAACAGCATGGCTCAGACCTCCATCAACGGGCCGTTGCCCGCGCGCCGTTCGGCCGCACGGTCCCCGAGGTGGGTCATGCGTTCGGCGACGGCCTCGGCGGTGGGGGCGGGGAGGTGTCCCGCCAGCCGCCCGTCCGCGAGGAAGAGGACCGAGTCGGCGTAGGAGGCGGCGACCGGGTCGTGGGTGACGAGCACGACGGTGCTGCCGTGCAGCCGGACGCTCTCCTTCAGCAGGCTCAGCACATCGCGGGCACTGCGCGTGTCCAGGGCGCCGGTCGGCTCGTCGGCGAAGATCACCGCGGGCCGGGTCACGAGGGCGCGCGCGATGGCGACCCGCTGGCGCTGCCCGCCGGAGAGCTCGTCGGGGAGGTGGCCCAGGCGGTCGCCCAGGCCGACCTGCGTGAGGACCGCGCGGATGCCCTCCCGGTCGGCCCTGCGGCCGGCGAGCCGGAGCGGCAGCGCGGTGTTCTCCTCGACCGTGAGGGTGGGGAGCAGGTTGTACTGCTGGAAGACGAAGCCGATCCGGTCCCGCCGGAACCTCGTGAGCGCGGCCTCGCCGCCACCGCTCATCTCCTCGCCGTCCACGACGACCTGTCCCCGGTCGGGGCGGTCCAGGCCGGCGGCGCACTGGAGCAGCGTGGACTTGCCGGAACCCGAGGGGCCCATGACCGCGGTGAAGCTTCCCCGCGGGAGGCTGAGGGTCACGCCGTCCAGGGCGGTCACGGCGGTGTCCCCGGTTCCGTACACCTTGCTCACGGAGACCAGCCGAAGCGCCTCGGCGGTCCTGCTCGTGGGCTGTCGTCTGCGATCGGACATGGCCATCACCCTCTGCTCGTCGGACGCGCTCTGCGCCACGTCCACGACGCTACGGAGCGGGGCGGAGGGGCACATTGGGCGTACGCCCCGAGTCCGGGGTGGCGTTGAGTACACCTGGCCCGGGGGGAAGCACCCGGCAGGACCCCACGAGCCCGGCGTCCCGGTGTCCGCGGGGAGGAACCATGCGGCCCAGGGCCGGCCGGGAACGGCCCGTCAGCGCTCCGGGAACGGCTCCCCGCACGCGCTGCAGAACTTCGGTGTCCGGTCGGCCGACAGCCGGCCGCACTCCGGGCAGACCAGGTCCAGCATGCACGGCGCCTCGCCGCCCTCGTACGCGGGAGTGCGCACGGCCGGCCTGATCGTGAGGCCCGGGCGCCGGCGGTGGACCGTGAGGTACGTCAGCCCGTCAGGCCCCGCCTCCAGCTCCCGCCGTGAGGTCCGGGGCAGCCAGGTGACGGCCGTCGGGGCGAGGTCCAGGGTGTCGCCGTCACCCGTACGCAGGGTCCCGCCGCCCGCGAGGACGACGAGCAGCACGTCCAGGACGTCCTCCTGATGCTCCCCCACCCCGGCGCCCGGCGGCAGACGGACGACGTTGGCGTCCAGCTCCCGTCCCTGCTCGGCCAGGTGCCAGAGGGCGCCGCGCTCGCCGGGGGCGGCGGAGGCGAGGAGCTCGTCCAGCACGGCCAGCACCTGCGGGGTGGCGTTCATGCCGCGGTCTCCTCGTCGTACGTTCGCGGGCCTCCTGGACCTGGTCGAGCGTAACCTCTCCCGGGTCCGCCGGTGAGGGCCGGACGGGAGACCTCCGCAAGTGAAGGCATTCTCCCTCCGGTCCGAAACCGCCGGACGGGCCCGGTGCCCGCAGTAGTCTCGGCCGATGACTCAGCCGACGCCCCCGACTCCCGCGGCCACGGACGCCGAGTGCGTCGCGCTGACCCGGTCACTGCGCCGCCGGGGCACCGCCGTCCTGTCGGTCTTCGCCGTCGTGTGGGCCTTCGCCGGGGCCTCCGGGCTGGCGTCCTCGGGGGCGGCCCTGGCCGTCCAGATCGCCTCCGTACCGGTCACTGCGGTGGCGCTCCACCTCGCCTACCGCAAGGGCGCCGCGCCCTCGCCACGGCTGGTCTCGCTGCCCGCGAACTGGGCGCGTTCGGTCGGCATCGTCAACGTCGTCGAACTGGCGGCGGTCTTCGCGGTGATCGCCGGGTCCAACGCCTCCGGCCACCCCGCCGTCATTCCGCCCGCCATCGCGCTGGTGGTCGGTCTCCACTTCGTCCCGCTCGCGCGCCTCTACGACCAGTGGCAGTACAAGGGGACGGCCGCGCTGCTGAGCGGCGTCGCGGTCCTCGGCTTCGCGTTGCTCGCGGCGGGCCTGTCGGACGGGAGCGTGCGCGCCGTGGTGGGCCTCGCCTCCGCGGCGACGCTGTGGGTGTCGGCGTACCACGTGGCGGTCAGGGGCTGACGTACGGCCGGCGCCACGGCTCGCCACCGGTGGTCGGGGAGTGCGGGAAGGAGCCCTGGGTAGGGTGGGCGGGACAGCGCACCGTGGACCGGACCGAGGAGCAGACGTGAGCGAGCCGGCGAACATCGCCCTGCAGCAGGAAATCGCCCGGGAGCTGGAGGTCGCGGAGACCTTCGACGCCCACCAGGAGATCGAGCGCCGTGTGGCCTTCCTCGCCGAGCGGCTGACCTCCACGGGTCTGCGTTCCCTGGTGCTCGGCATCAGCGGCGGCGTCGACTCCACCGCCGCCGGCCGGCTGTGCCAGCTCGCCGTCGAGCGGGCCAGGGGCGCGGGCCACGAGGCCCGGTTCTACGCGATGCGCCTCCCCTACGGCGTCCAGGCCGACGAGCACGACGCGCAGCTCGCGCTCTCCTTCATCCAGGCCGACCAGGTGCTGACCGTGGACATCAAGCCCGCGACCGACGCGACGCAGGAGTCCCTGCTCGACGGTGACGTGGCGTTCCGCGACCCCCACCACCAGGATTTCGTGCTGGGCAACGTCAAGGCCCGGCAGCGCATGATCGCCCAGTACGCGGTGGCCGGAGCGCACAGCGGCCTCGTCGTCGGCACGGACCACGCCGCCGAGGCGGTCTCCGGCTTCTTCACCAAGTACGGGGACGGCGCCGCCGACCTGGTCCCCCTGACCGGGCTGACCAAGCGCCGGGTGCGCGCCGTCGCCGAGGCGCTGGGCGCCCCGGCCGAGCTGGTCGGGAAGGTGCCGACGGCCGACCTGGAGACGCTCGACCCGGGCAAGACGGACGAGCAGGCGCTCGGCGTCACCTATGACACCATCGACGACTTCCTCGAGGGCAAGCCGGTGGACCAGGAGGCCTTCGACACGATCGTCGGCCGTTACCGCCTGACCGACCACAAGCGCCGGCTGCCCATCGCACCGTAGGTCCGGGGATCCCCCGCCCCTCCCTCGGCCAATTCCCTGCACGCCGCGGGGAATTGGCCAGCGGACGTCATGCCTCGATCTGTATTCTCAGCGGCTGTACCGATCTTGACGAGCCCGTAGGGGGATCCACGCGTGTCCAGCCCCGCAGCACCCCCGCCCTCCGACCCGCCCCCCTCGGGCCCCTCGGTGCCGCCTCCGCCTTCCGGCCCCCCGACGCCGCCCCCGCCACCGCCCCCGCATCCTCCGACGCCCCAGGGCGGAGGCCACCGGGTGCCGATCATCGCGGCGGTGATCACGGCGGTCGCGACGATCGCCGCCGCGGGCATCGCCGCCGTGGCCGCCGACGACGATTCCCCCTCGGACGGCCTGCGGGCCTGGCCCGCGACGACAGCCGTGACGGCACCCGCCTCGACCACGGAGTCCGGTCCTTCCGCCGAACGGTCGGCTCCGCCGGCGCAGACCCTGCCGGCGACCGGTCCCTCGTCCCCGGACTCCGAGCCGCGCGTGGTCGTGACCCCGTACACGGCCGCCGTGGGGGACAAGGTCACGGTCGAGGCCAGTGGCTTCGCGCCGGGGGAGCAGGTCCGCATCTCCTTCCGGGACAGCGGGTCCGTGGAGATCGACGTGCGTGATGTCACCACGGGTCCCGACGGCCGGTTCGCCGCGGAGGTGAAGGTGCCCGCGGAGGTGGGGTCGGGGCACGACACCCCCGCGTTCCGCGTGTGGAGCCTGGACGACGTGGACTCGGACAACACGGCCGACACCCCGTTCATGTACACCGAATAGCTTCACGCACCGAGGGGGAACACCGCAGTGGACAGGCAGTCCGACGGGAAGTACCCGCCGATCGAGCCCTACGACCACGGAATGCTGGACGTCGGCGACGGCAACCACGTGTACTGGGAGGTCTGCGGCAACCCGTCGGGCAAGCCCGCCCTCGTCGTCCACGGCGGGCCCGGCTCGGGGTGCGGCACCAAGCCCCGCCAGGACTTCGACCCGGACCTCTACCGCGTCGTGCTCTTCGACCAGCGCAACTGCGGCCGCTCCACCCCGCACGCGAGCGACCCCGCCGCCGACCTGCGGCACAACACGACGGCGCACCTGATCGCGGACATGGAGCTCCTGCGCTCCCACCTCGGCATCGGGAAGTGGCTGCTGTACGGGGGTTCCTGGGGCTCCACGCTGATCCTCGCGTACGCCGAACAGCACCCGGAGCGGGTCTCCGAGATCGTGATCCCGGCGGTGACGACGACCCGCCGCAGCGAGATCGACTGGCTGTACCGGGGTGCCGGGCAGATCTTCCCCGAGGCGTGGGACCGGTTCCGGGCGGGCGTCCCGGAGGCCGAGGGCCCCGGGGATCTCGTCGCCGCGTACGCCCGGCGGACGGAGAGCCCCGACCCTGAGGTACGGGCCAGGGCCACGGCCGACTGGTGCGCCTGGGAGGACGCGGTGCTGTCCATGGAGACGCACAGCGGCCCGCCTCCGTACAGCGGGCGGCCGGGCCGTGAGCAGCTGGCGTTGGTCCGGATCTGTGCGCACTACTTCTCGCATGCGGCCTGGCTGGAGGAGGGGCAGCTGATCCGGGACGCCGGCCGGCTCGCGGGCATCCCCGGTGTCCTGGTGCACGGCCGCTTCGACCTGGGCGGTCCGCTGATCACCGCCTGGGAGCTGGCCAGGGCCTGGCCGGACGCGGAGCTGACGGTGATCGACGACGCGGGCCACCTGGGCGGCGCGGCCACGTCCCGGGTGGTGCGGGCCGCTCTGGACCGGTTCGGGCGGCGCGCCTGAGCGGCTCCCCCTTGCTTCGAGCGCGCTCGAAGGAGTTGGCTTGGGCTCCATGAAGTACACGCAGCTCGGACGCACAGGTCTCAAGGTCAGCCGCCTCGTGCTGGGGACGATGAACTTCGGCCCCCAGACCAACGAGAGCGACAGCCACGCGCTCATGGACGCCGCCCTGGAGGCGGGCGTCAATTTCTTCGACACCGCGAACGTCTACGGCTGGGGCGAGAACAAGGGCCGCACCGAGGAGATCCTCGGCACCTGGTTCGCCCAGGGCGGCGACCGCCGTGACAAGGTCGTCCTCGCCACCAAGGTCTACGGCAACATGGGCGCGGACGGCGAGGCGTGGCCCAACCACGACAAGCTCTCCGCCTTCAACATCCGCCGCGCCGTCGACGCCAGCCTCAAGCGGCTGCAGACGGACCACATCGACCTGTACCAGTTCCACCACGTCGACCGGGACACCCCGATCGACGAGATCTGGCAGGCCATCGACGTACTGATCCAGCAGGGCAAGATCCTCTACGCGGGCTCGTCCAACTTCTCGGGCTACAAGATCGCCCAGGCCAACGAGCGGGCCCGGCAGCGGGGCAGCTACGGCCTGGTCAGCGAGCAGTGCATCTACAACCTGATGGAGCGCGGGGCCGAGATGGAGGTCATCCCGGCCGCCCAGGAGTACGGCCTCGGCGTCATCCCGTGGTCGCCGCTGCACGGCGGACTGCTCGGCGGCGCGATCCGCAAGGAGCGCGACGGCGGCGGCGCCCGGTCCACCTCCGGCCGCTCCGGCGAGGCGCTCGCCGACCCGAAGGTTCGGGCGCAGGTCCAGGCGTACGAGGACCTGCTGGAGAAGCACGGCCTGGAGCCCGGCGAGGCCGGTCTGGCCTGGCTGCTCACGCGGCCGGGCGTGACGGGGCCGATCTCCGGCCCGCGCACGCGGGAGCAGCTCGACTCGGCGCTGCGCGCGGTGGAGCTGGAGCTGTCGGACGAGGTGCTGTCGGCCCTCGACGAGATCTTCCCCGGCCCGGGGCCGTCGCCGGAGAACTTCGCCTGGTAGACGGCGCGGACGCGTGCGTCCGTTCTCGGCGGGCTCAGCCCCCGAGGGCGGACGCCGCCGCCACGACGACGAACATCAGTACGAGCACGGAGGCCATGATGCGGTTTCTGGTCTTCGGATCCACCCGACGAGCGTAACCGCCCCGCTCACCGCCCCAGCGGCCAGGCCCGTACCACCTCGTACCTCGGCTGCTCCCCTTGCACCCCGTCCACGGGAAGATTGCTGCGTACGAGACCGAGCTCCGCGGCCTCCCAGCGCATGCCCGCGAACCCTTCCAGCGCCGCCGTGTACGGGGTCAGGTCGGTCTGCTCGCGGCTGCGCGCGAGGGTGAGGTGGGGGGTGTAGCGGCGGTGCTCCTCCATCCGCACCCCGGCCTTGCGCGCGGCGGCGTGCGTCCGTTGCGCCAGGAGCCGCAGGGTGTCGATACCGCCCTCCGCCCCCGCCCACAGCGCCCGCCCGTCAAACCGTCCGCCGCCGTGGATGCTCAGCGGGAAGGGCTCGGTCCGGTGCGCGGCACGCTCCAGCCGGATGTACAGCTCGGGCAGCAGATCGTCGTCGACCTCCCCGAGGAAGGCCAGCGTGTAGTGCCAGCCCGCCCGGGCGGTCCAGCGGAGATTCACGGCCCCCGGGATCGCGTGCAGCGCGCTGACGGCCGCGGCCAGCTCGTCGGCGGCGGGCTCGGGCGGCAGGACGGCGGCGAAGAGTCTCTGGCTGCTCATGCGGCGAGTGTCCCAGCGTCCCGGCGTGTCCAGGGGGCCGGGCCTATCGTTGTACTACGCGGTTGCCCGCGCCGTGCGGCAGCGGGGAGGAGCGGCACGATGACCGTCGTCGACGACAGGATCGAGATGGCCGACACCAGCGACGAGCGCACCCTGGACATGATGTTCGAGTGGCTTGAGCCCACCCCCGAGGGATTCAAGGTCGAGATCGTCGAGGGGAACGTCTACATGTCGCCGCAACGGGGCACTCACTGGCAAATCATTCTCGATGTCATCGAGCAGTTGCGCTCCGGATACCCGAGGAAGCGACTGATGTCCGACGTACGTATCGACTTCCCTGGCCGTCTGAACGGCTTCGCCTCCGATGTCGTGGCCCTGTCCGAAGACGCCTCCCCTGACGCCAAGGGCCACTGGCGCTACCAGGACATCGAATGCGTCGTCGAAGTGATCTCCAAGGACACCGCCGCCAACGACTACGGCTCGAAGAAGGCCACCTACGCCACCGCGGGCGTTCCCGTGTACCTCATCGTCGACCCGTACACCGGCACGTGGCACCTGCACACGATCCCCAAGGACGACGAGTACCGCAGCGTGCTGAGCCTCGACTTCGGCACCCCCGTCGACCTCACCGGGACCGTCGTCGGCCTCACCCTGGAGACCTCCGACTTCCCCCGCGACTGAACACGGAACTGCCCTCCTCCCCGGCCGGGAGGAGGGCAGTCGCGTGTTCACCGGCTCTCAGGCCGCCGTGGCCAGCTGCTCGCGCGGGACTATTCGTACGCGGGGACGACCCGGCCTCAGGTCGACCTTCAGGCGCAGGCCGCCGACCCGGGTCAGCATGAATCCGACACCGATCGCGGCCAGCATCGAGATCGCGCCTCCGGCCGCCATGCCGGTCCGGGCGCCGTAGGTGTCGCTGATCCAGCCGACGATCGGGGCGCCCACCGGCGTGCCTCCGGCGAAGACCATCATGTAGAGGCTCATCACCCGGCCCCGCATCTCGGGGTCCGCGGCCATCTGGACGCTCGTGTTGGCGCTGATGTTGGTCGTCAGCCCGATCATGCCGATCGGGAGCAGCAGCAGCGAGAACAGCCAGACGGACGGCGACAGGGACGCGGCGATCTCCAGCAGACCGAACAGGGTGCCCGCCGCCACCAGCATCCGCAGCCGCGAGGAGCGGCGGCGGGCGGCGAGCAGGGCACCGGCGAGGGAGCCGGCCGCCATGAGGATGTTGAAGAACGAGTACATCCCGGCGCCGCCGTGGAAGATCTCGTCCGCGAAGGCCGTCAGGAAGATCGGGAAGTTGAACCCGAACGTGCCGACGAAACCGACAAGGACGATCGGCCAGATCAGCTCGGGCCTGCCGGAGACGTAGCGCAGGCCGTCACGGAGCTGCCCCTTGGCCCGCTTGACGGTCACCGAGGCGTGGAGCTCGCTCGTCCGCATCATCATCAGGCCGACGAGCGGAGCGATGAAGGACAGCCCGTTGAACATGAACGCCCAGCCGCTGCCGACCGTCGTGATCAGGACACCCGCGACGGCGGGGCCGATGAGCCGGGCGGACTGGAAGTTCGCCGAGTTCAGGCTGACGGCGTTGCGCAGCTGTGCGGGGCCGACCATCTCGGAGACGAACGACTGGCGCGCCGGGTTGTCGACGACGGTCACCATGCCGAGCAGGAAGGCGATCAGGTAGACGTGCCAGACCTCGACGACGCCGGAGAGGGTCAGGACCGCGAGCGCGATGCCGCAGAGGCCGAGCGCGGCCTGGCTGATGAGCAGCAGACGCCGCTTCGGGAGCCGGTCGGCGATGACGCCGCCGTACAGGCCGAAGAGCAGCATCGGGAGGAACTGGAGGGCCGTGGTGATACCGACGGCGGCGGCGGACCCGGTGAGGCTCAGGACGAGCCAGTCCTGCGTGATGCGGGACATCCAGGTACCGGTGTTGGAGATCACGGCGCCCGTGGCGAACAGGCGGTAGTTGCGGATCTTCAGCGACGAGAAGGTCCCGCCGGTCTTGCTCTCGTGGGTGGAAGTCGGTGCGGGGGCGGAGTCTGCTCCGGATCCCGTACTCAAAAGAGTTCGCCTCCTCGGGCGTATACGGCGTTCGTGCTGACGGGGACGTGACGGCGGGCGCCGCGGACCGGGGTCCGGCAGCGCCCGAAGGGTCACAGGTGGGCGAGCTTCTCCAGCACGGGCGCGGCGGCCCGCAGCTTCTCCCACTCGTCCTCGTCCAGGCCCTCGGCGAGTCCGGTCAGCCAGGCGTTCCGCTTGTCGCGGCTCTCGGCGAGCATGGCTTCCGCCTGCTCGGTCCGGCTGACCATCTTCTGCCGACGGTCATCGGGGTGCGGTTCCAGTCTGACCAGGCCCTTCGCTTCCAGCAGCGCGACGATGCGGGTCATCGACGGCGGCTGCACATGCTCCTTGCGGGCCAGCTCACCGGGGGTGGCGGAACCGCAGCGGGCGAGTGTGCCGAGCACCGACATCTCGGTGGGGCTCAGCGACTCGTCGACGCGCTGGTGCTTCAGGCGCCGGCCCAGCAGCATCACGGCGGAGCGGAGGGAGCTCACGGCGGCGGCACTGTCACCGTCGTGGATCAGGTCAGGCATGTTCCTTAGCGTAACTCATTAGCTATGCTAAATACCAGCCGGTGGTACACGCGCGAGAAACTGATCACCCGAACGAGTGAGTATGAGGCGGAAAGAGGCGCGAAAAGGGCGCACGTGCCGCGACCCTGCTTGGCATGGGATCGACAGTGCTCAGCCTGCGCATAGACGGTGAGCTGCTCGACCGGCTCCGCCGGCACGCCGCGAGACGCGGTATGAGCGTCCAGGACTACGTGGTCCAGACGCTCGTACGCGACGATTTCGACGAGCGTTTCCACGCCGCCGTCGACGAGACGGAGAAGTTCTACGGGGCGGAGACCCGTCACGCGGACCCGGCCGACCGGGTCACATGACGGGCTCCGCCCCGCAGGCGCGCGTACGGGCGCGCGCTTACGTGAGGCCGAGCGCCGGCATCGCGTAGTAGAAGACGAAGACCGCGGACACCACGTACATCGCCGCCGGGACCTCCCGGCCACGACCGGCCGCCAGGCGCATCGCGCTGAAGGCGATGCAGCCGATGCCGATGCCGTTGGTGATCGAGTACGTGAGCGGCATCATCAGCATGGCCAGGAAGGCCGGGATGGCGAGCGTGAGGTCGCTCCAGTCGACGTCCCGCACATTGCCCGCGAGGATCAGGAAGCCGACCGCGATCAGTGCCGGGGTGGCCGCCTGCGACGGGACCATCGTCGCCAGCGGCGTCAGGAGCAGCGCCACCGAGAAGAGCAGCCCGCTCACCACGCTCGCGAGCCCGGTGCGGGCGCCCTCGCCGACCCCCGCGGTGGACTCGACGAAGCAGGTCGACGCGGAGGAGGAGCTCACGCCACCCGCGGCGACGGCGACACCGTCGACGAGGAGGACCTTGTTGATGCCCGGGAAGTGGCCGTCCTTGTCCATCAGCTTGGCCTCGTCGCCGACGCCGAGGATGGTGCCCATCGCGTCGAAGAAGCAGGACAGCAGCACGGTGAAGACGAAGAGGATGCCGGTCAGGAGGCCGACCTTCCCGAAGCCCCCGAACAGGCTGACCTCACCGAGGAGCCCGAAGTCCGGGGAGGAGACGGGGTTGCCCGGCCACTCCGGGACCGTCAGCCCCCAGGCACCGGCCGGCAGGTCGGCGACCGCCTCGATGACCAGCGCGACGACCGTCATGACGACGATGGAGAGCAGGATCGCGCCCGGCACCTTGCGGACGATCAGCGCGAGCGTCAGCAGGACGCCGAGGACGAAGACCAGGACCGGCCAGCCGTTGAGGTGGCCGTCGCTGCCGAGCTGCAGCGGCACCGTGGTGTGCGCGGCGTCCGGGATGCGGGAGACGAAGCCGGAGTCGACCAGGCCGACCAGGAGCACGAAGAGGCCGATGCCCATCGCGATGCCCTTGCGGAGCGAGCGCGGCACGGCGTTCATCACGCGCTCGCGCAGCCCGGTCGCGACGAGCAGCATCACGACGATGCCCGCGAGGACGACCATGCCCATCGCGTCGGGCCAGCTCATCCGGGGGGCGAGCTGGAGGGCGACGACGGTGTTGACTCCGAGGCCGGCGGCGAGGGCGATCGGAACGTTGCCGATGACGCCCATCAGCAGCGTGGAGAACGCGGCCGCCAGCACGGTGGCCGTGACGAGCTGGCCACCGTCGAGCTGGTGCCCGTACATGTCCTTCGCGCTGCCGAGGATGATCGGGTTGAGCACGATGATGTACGCCATCGCGAAGAACGTGGCGAAGCCACCACGGACCTCGCGCGCGACCGTCGACCCCCGCTCGGAGATCTTGAAGTAACGGTCCAGGACACCGTGCGGCTGCTGCGGCATCGGAGGCTGATCGACCGGAGCGGTGGCCGAGGAGGACATGTATGACCTTCAGTCGTGCATCGGGGGATAAAAATGGTCAGATTTGGATGTTTACACGAATGAATCGAGTCATCCATAAGCAGATTCAGTATGAATACATGAGGGGAAGATCGCTATCTCCGCGCGTAGATCCTTGGGCCGACTGGCCCGCGACGCAGCCCGTAGACTGATCGCATGGAGAAGTGGACACCGAAGCACGAGGCGCCCGAGCCCCTGGAGGGCCCTGTCGTCGCCACCGTCACGGGCGGCACGATCCTCTGGTTCGTCCTCTTCGTCGTGCAGGTCCCCTTCTACGGCTGGTTCGACGACCGGGGCCACGCCTGGTGGGTCTGGGTCTGCCTGGCCGGTGCCGGACTCGGCCTGATCGGCATCTGGTACGTCCGGGGGCGGGACGCCGCGATCAAGCGGGACGCCGAGCGCAGGCGGGACGCCGCCGAGGGCTCCGCCACGGACGGCGCACACCGCTGACGAAGCCCCCGGTCCGCGTCTCCCCCGGCGCGTACGACCGTGGGACCATTCCGGTCCCCCCGCGGTCGGATCTTCCGGCCTCCGGCGGGTGAACCGCCCCTTCCGCCCGTACGGTCGGAATCATGACGCAGCGGGCACTCGATTCCTCCGGTGAGCATCCGGACCCCGTACGGACCTCGCCGGCGCCCGCGCCACCGGGCGGGCTGACCACCGCCGAAGTCGCCGAACGGGTCGCCCGGGGCGAGGTCAACGACGTACCCGTCCGCTCCTCCCGCTCCGTCACCGAGATCGTCCGCGCGAACGTCCTCACCCGGTTCAACCTGCTCATCGGCGTTCTCTGGGTGATCATGCTGGCCGTCGCACCGATCCAGGACAGCCTCTTCGGCTTCGTGATCGTCGCCAACACCGGCATCGGCATCGTCCAGGAGTGGCGCGCCAAGAAGACCCTGGACAGCCTCGCGGTGATCGGCGAGGCGAAACCGACCGTGCGGCGCGACGGAAAGGCCGCGGAGGTCTCCGTCTCCGAGATCGTGCTCGGCGATCTGGTCGAGCTGGGCCCCGGGGACAAGGCCGTCGTGGACGGCACGGTCGCCGAGGCCGACAGCCTGGAGATCGACGAGTCACTGCTGACGGGCGAGGCCGACCCCGTGGTCAAGCGGCCCGGCGACCCGGTGATGTCCGGCAGCTTCGTCGTCGCCGGAGGAGGGGCGTTCACCGCCACCAAGGTCGGCCGCGAGGCCTACGCCGCCCAGCTCGCGGAGGAGGCGTCCCGCTTCACCCTCGTGCAGTCCGAGCTGCGCAGCGGCATCAGCACGATCCTCAAGTACGTGACCTGGATGATGGTGCCGACGGCGATCGGCCTCATCGTCAGCCAGCTGGTCGTCAAGGACAACAACTTCAAGGACTCGGTCGCCCGCACGGTCGGCGGCATCGTCCCGATGATCCCCGAGGGGCTGGTGCTGCTCACGTCGGTCGCCTTCGCGATCGGGGTCATCCGGCTCGGCCGCAAGCAGTGCCTCGTGCAGGAGCTGCCCGCCATCGAGGGCCTGGCCCGGGTCGACGTCGTCTGCCTGGACAAGACCGGCACCCTCACCGAGGGCGGCATGGACGTCACCGAGGTCCGCCCGCTGAACGGCTCGGACGAGGAGTACGTACGCCGTGTCCTGGGCGCCCTCGGCGCCTCCGATCCCCGGCCCAACGCCAGCCTCCAGGCCATCATCGACGCCTGCCCGGACGGAGAGGGCTGGGTCGTCACGCAGGCCATGCCGTTCTCCTCGGCCCGCAAGTACAGCGGGGCCGCCTTCACCGAGGGCGACGGTGACGCGTCCGCCTGGCTGCTGGGCGCCCCCGATGTGCTGCTGGCCGCCGACGACCCCGCGCTCGCGGAGACCGGCCACCTCAACGAGCAGGGGCTGCGGGTCCTGCTCCTCGCCCGGGCACGAGGCGACCTGGACGCCCCCGACGCCGCCTCCGGGGCCGAGCCCACCGCGCTCGTCGTCCTGGAGCAGCGGCTGCGGCCCGACGCCGGTGACACGCTGGCCTATTTCGACGAACAGGACGTCGCCGCGAAGGTCATCTCCGGCGACAACGCCGTCTCCGTCGGCGCCGTGGCCCAGAAGCTGGGGATGCCGGGTGCCGAGCACCCCCTGGACGCCCGCCGGCTGCCGGAGGGCGGCGACGAGATGGCGACGGAGATCGAGCGGAACGCGGTCTTCGGCCGGGTCACCCCGCAGCAGAAGCGGGACATGGTCGGGGCGCTCCAGTCACGCGGGCACACGGTCGCGATGACCGGTGACGGCGTCAACGACGTGCTGGCGCTGAAGGACGCCGACATCGGGGTCTCGATGGGCTCGGGCTCGGAGGCGACCCGGGCGGTGGCCCAGATCGTGCTCCTGAACAACAGCTTCGCGACGCTGCCCTCGGTCGTGGCGGAGGGCCGCCGGGTCATCGGGAACATCACCCGGGTCGCCACCCTGTTCCTGACGAAGACCGTCTACTCGGTGCTGCTGGCGATCCTGGTGGTCTGCTTCCAGGTGGAGTACCCGTTCCTGCCGCGCCATCTCACGCTGCTGTCCACGCTGACGATCGGCGTCCCGGCGTTCTTCCTGGCGCTCGCCCCCAACAAGGAGCGGGCCCAGCCGCACTTCGTACGCCGTGTCATGCGGTACGCGATCCCCTCCGGGGTCATCGCGGCGGCGGCCACCTTCGCCACGTATCTGATCGCCCGGCACCACTACGCCGGCACGGGGGCGCTGGACGCGGAGACGAGCGCGGCGACCCTCACGCTGTTCCTGGTCTCCATGTGGGTCCTGGCGATCATCGCCCGCCCCTACACCTGGTGGCGGATCGCCCTGGTGGCGACGATGGGCCTGTGCTTCCTCATCGTGCTCGCGGTGCCCTGGCTCCAGGACTTCTTCGCGCTGAAGCTGGTGGGGACGACGATGCCGTGGGCGGCGGTGGGGATCGCGGTGGTCGCGGCGGCCGTCCTGGAACTGGCCTGGCGTGTGGTCGGCCGCCGCTTCCGCTCGTGACTACGTCACGACTGCTTCCCGACTACTTCACGTCGACGAAGTCACCCGCGGTCGTGACGGCCGGGGTGGTCGAGGTGCCGGCGAAGCTGTAGCGCCAGAAGCCGTCCACCGATGCCTTGGACGTGGTCTTCAGCGCACCGGTGTTGTTCGTCTTGATGGTCTTGACCGTGGTGTAGGTGTTGCTGGTCTTCTTGCGGAACTGCAGCTTGACGGGCTGCACGGTGTAGCCCATGTACGTGCCGTTCTCCCAGTTGGCACGCGACAGCTTGCCGGTGACCGTGATGGTCTTGCCCTTCTTGACGGGCTCCGGCGCGGCGTTGACGGTCAGCTTGGAGAGGCGCTGGACGCGGGCCGTGGCCTGGTAGTCGTTCCACGCGATCGACTGGTCGCCCGCGAGCGCGCCCGCGGTGACCTTCCAGGTACCGGCCAGCGTGTTCTTGTACAGGTCGTAGCCCGGGTACGCCGTGATCGTCATCGAGCAGGTGGCGGTCGTGGCGTTGACGTTCTTGCAGGACGCCGCGTCCTCGTTCGGCAGCAGCACGCCGTCGAGACCGGTGTCCACGTTCGTCCCGTGCCACAGGTCGATGTAGCCGTCGACGATGCCGGACGGGTGCGAGGCGGTGACGGAGACGGTGAACTTCTTCGCGGCCGTGGTGCCGACGACGACGTCCTTGCCCCCGTTGATGACGACCTTCGAGATCACCGGGGTCGCCGCGACGGCGCGCGCCGCCGCGCGAGGGGCCTTGGCGCCGGTGCCGAAGACCTCGGCGGCGGTGGGCCTGTCCAGGTTCGGGACCTCCTGGTCGCCCGCCTGCGCGGCCGGTACGGCGAGAGCGGACAGAGCCAGGGCGCCGGAAACAGCGGCGACTGTGGCACGAATACGCATGTGTTCCCCTGTGGGGCAGGGGACCTCCCCGGAGGTGGTGTCCTCCCGGCGGGTCCCGATTGGTCGATGAGTCTGGTGACTCGCACCAACAGACAGTGAACGAGTGTGAAAGGTTGTGCCCAAGACGCAACTTTCCTGTGAAGATCGCATAGATGGGCCGAACCGGGGTAGGCGCTCGTTTTTCTGCCTCGGGAGGGATGCGTACATGATCGACCCGCTCACCGGAGTCATCGCGGCCGTGATCTGCGGAGCGCTGGGTGTCGCCGGCGAACGCGCCGCCCGCAGACGGAAGCGCGCGTTCTGGGACCGGTACGGAACCTACGAGGGGTTCCGTACGCAGGTCGACGAGGCCAAGGTCCGCTCCGTACGCGAGGCCCGCGGGGACGTCGCGGCGGTCAGGGCCGTCCGGGAGGACCACCCGCTCGCCTCGCTGGTCATCGCGAACCGGTACGTCCAGGAGTTGTGAGCCCGGCGGGGCGCCCGGTCGGCCGGCACCCGGCCTCAGGCTCAGTCGAACCAGCGGTCCCGGGCCAGCTCCTCCGTGCGGGACGGGTCCTCCAGGAGCGCCGCCACCTCGAAGCGGCGCGGCCACTGGCCGGCCGCCCAGGCCAGGCCGGCCGCCACACCCTCCAGCGTCGACGCGTGGACCACACCGTCCGGGGTGCGGCGCCAGTCCAGCTCCACTCCGCCCGCGCGCAGTTCGCCGTGCTCGACGTAGGTGTCCGGGGTCCCGGCGCCGAGCAGGATCCGTACGGACTCCGGAACCCGGTGCTCCTCGCCCTCCGTCGTCACCACGGCCTCGACGCTCTCGCCCAGCCGGCGCACCTGGAGCAGGTCCGCCAGCTCGGCGGCCCGCGCCGGGGCCACCGGGAGGAGCGGGAGCCCGCCGGTCAGCGGCAGCAGGTCGGGGGCGTCGGCGATCACGACGTCCGCCGCGTCGGCCACCCGCACCTCGTCGTCCACGACGGCCCGCAACTCGTCGGGCAGCGTGACCTGTTCGGGGTCCAGCTCGGCGAGCGCCGTGTAGAGCGAGTGCAGCTGTACGGGGCCGACGGGACGGTCCTCGTCGGCGAGCCGGCCCAGCAGCTCGGCCGCCCCGCCCGGCTCGTCCAGGAGCGCCGCCACCGAGGTCCGTACGCCGAGGGCGCGCAGCACCTGGGCGTCGTCGAAGCCCGTCGCGTCGGCGGAGTCGTACAGGCCCGCCAGGCGCGGGTCACCGCCCGCCGCGCGCAGACCGGCGGGGCGGCGGCCGTCGAGCACGGGGTGGTCGCGCAGCCACCACGCGGTGTAGGGCCGCACCGACTGCGTCGTACCGTCCGGGAGCAGCACCCGTACCGGCTGGGTCAGCGCGTCGCGGAGCGGCGGGCGGGCGAGCATCGCCAGCGCCTGCGGCCAGGCGTCGTCGTCGACGAGGTCCAGGTCGCGTACGGCGACGAGCTCGGTGGCGACCGGCGGGACGGGGGTGTCCGGAAGCTGGTCCAGGACGTCCTCGCACCACACGTCGACGGCGTCGAGCAGCCCGGCGTCGTCCGGCTCGGCGAAGTCGGTGTCGCGGGGCTCCAGTTCGTCCGGGTCCAGGACGACATCGGTGGCGCGTACGAGGGCGAAGGTGGCCAGCACCCCACAGGCGGTCAGGGGCTGCTCGCCCCAGCGTCCGGCCAGCTCGGCGTCGCACAGGGCGAGTTCGCCCTCGCGCATCACCTGGGCGAACGGGCTGTCCGGCAGCACGAGTTCGCCGGCGGGGGCGGGTTCGCCGTCCTCGTCGGGCAGGGCGAGAGCGCCCAGCCAGGGCTCGTCGCCGGGCGAGAGGTCCGCGTCGCGTACGAGCGTGAGGACGGTCTCGGCGAGCTCGTCCCCGTCCAGGGCGTCCTCGTCCCAGATCTCGCCCGCGTCCAGCGACCCGGCGACGGCGGCCCTGACCTGCGGGGTCGTCAGTACGGCCCGGGGGGTGGCGGGCAGCGCGCCCAGCTTCTCCAGCAGGGGGTGGGCGGCGTCCGGGTGGGCGACCTTCAGGCCGAGCCGGGCCAGCCGGGCGAGCACGGGTGAGGTGAGCGCGTCCGGCAGCGGCAGGAGCACCTGGCGGGGGCCGATGGTGGTGCGGGGCGGCGCGCCGGCGGAGCCCGCGAGGGGCACGGGCAGCCCGGAGAGCCGGTCGGGGTCGACGCCGGTCAGGCTGTCGTAGAGCCGCCGCCACCAGTCCGGGTCACGCTCCAGACCGGCCAGCCGGTCGATGGCCTCGGTCAGCGGGACCCGGGCGACACCGAGCGTACGCAGCTCGACGCGGCGTTCGAGACCGGCGGGCAGCAGGCAGGGCAGGACCTCGGCGAGGACCCGTACGGTCCGGTCGCCCACGCCCTCGACCACCTCGGCCTCGACGGGCCGCAGCGCGGTGGTCCCCGGGGCCGGGGCCCCGGCGCCGTCCCAGTCGTCCCACTGCGCCGCGGCCTCGGCGGGGTCGCGGGGCGCGGCGGGCTCCAGGAACGCCACCCGGGGCAGCCGCTCCAGGATCGCGGCGCGCAGCGCGCCGTCGAGCTGCCCCTTGCCGAGCACACCCGGCACCAGCGCGATCGTGGCGGTGGACACGGGCTCCCACCCGGCGAGCAGTTCGGCGTAGGCGTCGGCCGCGCGCTGCACCAGGAAGTCGGTCAGCGGGCCGGGCGCGGGGTGCCGGCGGGTGGTGTCCAGCGGCAGCGAGGCGATCAGCAGGGCGGGGACACCGAGGGGCTCGTCCGTGGGGGTCGGCGCGTGCACGACGGGCGCCGTACGGGGCTGCTGGGGCGCCCCGTCCTCGCTCACGGGCACGGCCCACGTCACGGACCAGTGGGGACGCAGCCGCTCCTCGACGGGCCGGTCGGCCAGCAGAGCGGGCTCCAGGGGGCCCTGCCGGGCGACGGTGCGCCAGCGGTGGAGGCCGTGCGCGGAGTCGTCGACATGCGTGTACGGGCCGTGCTGCGAGCGCCGCAACGTCCGTACGCCTTCGGGGGTTTCGATGACGACCTCGTCGAGACCGGACAGGGTCAGCAGGAGCGCGTCGTCGACGCCGTCGAGCAGCCTGCTCACGAGGTCCTCGGCGACTCCGTCGCGGAGCGGCAGGACGACCACGGTGTCGTAACCGTCGGGTGCGGTGCCCTCGGCCGGCAGCGGGAGCCGTAGCAGCGGTACGTGTCCGTCGCGGCGGCGCAGCTCGTCGCCGAGGCCGGGGCTGCCGACGGCGGCCTGCCGCGCGAGGTCGCGGGCCTCCGCGAGGGACCAGCGGACGCCTCCGTGGCGTCCGATCACGGCGGGCTCGTCACTGACGGCCAGCACGGCGGCGAAGCCGACACCGAAGCGGCCCACGGACGACTCGTGCCCCTCGCGCTTGGCGGAGGCGCGCAGGGTGCTCAGCGACTCGACGCCGGTCGCGTCGAGGGGCGCGCCGTTGTTGGCGGCGGCCAGGACGGCGGGGCTCCCGCCGCCCGCCTCGTGCAGGGTGAGGCGGAGCCGGCCGGGGACACCTGCGCGGGCGGCGGCGTCGGCGGCGTTCTGGGCGAGCTCGACGACCAGGCGGTCGCGGTAGCCGCCCAGCGCGAGGTCCTCCTCGGCGTTGGCGTCCTCCCGGAAGCGGGCCGGGCCCGCGCCCCAGGCGTCGAGCACGCCGCGCCGCAGTCGCGCCGTCCCGAACGGATCGGCCCCCTCGGTCGCATTCATGCTCACGTTCGTACTCCGCTCTTCCGGTTACCCGTGACGCCCAGTGTGCGCCCGAAGGTACCGCGACCGGGAAGCCCTCCAGGCCGGCCGGCCCCGAGACCAGCGATACACAGGGCCCGGCAAAATCAAGCCCGTGGGGGGTCCCCCGGACGAAGTCTGGGGGAGATTGAGGACAAGCCGGTCCCAGGGACAGCAGCGCCCAGGCCCGCGATCAAGCCCGCCACCCGCCGGGCCGGCGATGCGCGGGCACCGCCGGCCCGGGCCCCACAGCGGGCAGGAGCGTCAGGAGTGGCCCAGGTCCTCCGTCGCACCGTCCGGACGGTCCGGGACCGAGCCGGAGCCGTCGGACGGGCGCAGGGAGTAGTCGTCCACCCGCATCGTGTCGAGGGCGTGCGGCGCGGGCTTCGGCGGCTTCGGCATGACCGCCGCCTCGGAGTGGCCCCCGCAGCCGTACGCCAGGGAGACGACCCGGCCGTCCGCCGGGGCGAACTCGTTCGCGCAGACCCCGAAGGCCTGCTTCAGCGAGCCGGCCATCGGCACCAGGAACGCACAGCTGACGCAGGACGCGGGCGCCGCCTGCGCCATGGGCGTCCGCGCGCCGAACTCCTCGTCCCACCGGTCCGCCGCCAGCCGCAGCCCGTACCGGGACAGCACCCTCGCACGCCGCGTGCCGAGCTCATCGGCGACCGCGGCGATCGAGCCCCGGCTCGTCGCGGGCAGCGTCGTCAGCTCCGCGTCCTCGACGTCGGCGAGAGCGGCCAGCTCCTGCGACACCTCGGAGACCGCGGAGTTCGGCAGGGGCTCGTCCTCGCCCGTCCAGCCGGGCTCCAGGCGCGGGTCCTCCGCCTCGGTGGGCAGCAGGTCGCCGGGGCCCATGTCGCCGGGGCGCAGGCGCTCGCTCCAGGGCACCCACTCGGGGGCGAGGAGCGCGTCGGCTCCGGGCAGCAGCACCGTTTCGTCAAGGGTGACCTTCTTGGCGCGGGAGGCCCTGGCGACCGTCACCGCCCAGCGCCAGCCCCGGTAGCCGGGCTCCTTGGCCTCGAAGTAGTGCGTGACCACCCGGTCACCTTCGGAGACCAGGGCCACGTGTTCACCCACCACTCCTGGGGCGGCGGCCTCCTCCGCCGCAGCGCGTGCGAGGTCTACCGCCTCGGCGCACAGACGGTCAGGGGCGGGGGTACGGGCCGTACGGCTTCGCGTCGTCGCAGCACTCACAGGTCTCGCTTCTCTCCATACGCCGTCTCACGAGCGCGCCAGCAGCTCCATCGATGTCCGATTTCGGCCATGACAGTTGTGAGCGGAGCGGACCTGGGGGCCGCGTCGACGTCCACACCCGTTGTGCCTGCCTCGGGCGCGCCTTCTGCCACCCATTCTGCGGGATCGCGGAGAGGCGCGCGGCCAAGAACAACCGCCGGTGGCGCGTGAGTGCACGCTACCCTCTCCGCCGCCCCGCGCCCACCTGCCCGTCCCAAACTGGACCGGAACCCTTTCCCGCCGGTTCGGGTCCGCGGCCAGGCGGAGGGCGGAATCGCCCGGGTCCGGCGGTGCGTACCGGCCATTTCCCGGCCGGGGCGACTCACCCGACGGAGCGTCCGCCGCCGCGCCCCGGCCCGATCATGGGTTCGTGACGGCAGGGGGTGGGGCACTATGACCACGTGGCCGCCGCCAGGTCGTCCGACGGATCCGGCCCGCTCCGCAGGGCGGGACGGGCGATGGCCCGTGCCCTGCGCGCCCCGTTCACGGGCACCGCGCGGGGGATCAGGAAGGCGACCCACGCCCATGGGGCGGGTGAGTCGGGCCTCGGCAAGCTGATCGAACTGCACGCGGTCAACGGCGCCGGTGACGTCATGATCACCGTGGCGCTGGCCTCCACGGTGTTCTTCTCCGTGCCGACGGACGAGGCCCGTGGGCGCGTCGCCCTGTACCTCGCCGTGACCATGGCCCCCTTCACCCTGCTCGCCCCGGTGGTCGGCCCTCTTCTGGACCGTCTGCCGCACGGCCGCCGCGCCGCGATGGCCGGTGCCATGTTCGCCCGGGCGGTCCTCGCGATCACGATGTCGGGCGCGGTGGCCACGGGCGGCCTGGAGCTCTATCCGGCGGCCCTGGGTGTCCTGGTCTGCTCGAAGGCGTACGGGGTGGTGCGCAGTGCCGTCGTGCCCCGGCTCCTGCCGCCCCGCTTCTCCCTGGTGAAGGCCAATTCGCGGGTCACCCTCGCCGGTCTGCTGGCCACGGGTGTCGCGGCGCCGATCGGGGCGGGGCTGCAGAGCGTCGGATCCCCGTGGCCGCTCTACGGCGCCTGTGCGATCTTCCTGGGCGGTACGGTCCTCGCCTTCACCCTGCCCCACAAGGTCGACTCCGCGAAGGGTGAGCGCAAGGCCCGCCTCGTCGTCCCGCACGAGGAGACGGCCACTCCACCGCCCCGCGTCAACACCTCCAGGAGCAACCGGAGCGGCAGCACGAGGCTCAGGAGGAGGAACGGGCGGGAGAAGCCGCCGGGGCTGCGGTCCGTCGGCCCGTCCGTCCTGCACGGCCTCCAGGCGAACGGCGCGCACCGCGCGCTCTCCGGCTTCCTGATCTTCTTCCTGGCGTTCCTGCTGCGCGAGCACCCCCTGGCGGGGCAGAGCGCCGCCGTCTCCCTCGGGATCGTCGGGGTCGCGGCGGGTGCCGGGAACGCCTGCGGCACGGCGGTCGGCTCGTGGCTCAGGGCGCGCGGCCCCGAGGTGATCGTCGCGACGGTGCTGGGCCTCGCCCTGGGGACCGCCGTCCTCGCGGCGGCGTTCTTCAGCACGGTGATGGTCGCCGCGCTCGCCGCGGTCGCGGGTTTCACGCAGGCCCTGTCGAAGCTGTCGCTGGACGCGATGATCCAGCGCGACGTGCCCGAGGAGGTGCGTACGTCGGCCTTCGCCCGGTCGGAGACGCTGCTCCAGATGTCCTGGGTGGCCGGCGGCGCGATCGGTATCGCGCTGCCGCTCAACGGAGTACTCGGCATGTCCGTCGCCGCGGGGCTCCTGGCGCTGGGCGCCGCCGCCTCCGTACGGGGTCTCCTGGGGGCCGCACGGCGCGGCTCACCGCACCCCCGCGTGGCGTGAGCGGCACCGACCGATAACCTTCGGCGCATGACCGTTGCGTTCTTCTCCGGTAAGGGCCGTCGAATCGGCGTCGCTCTTGGTGCCGTGTCCGCGGGACTCCTTGTCCTGTCCGCCTGCGACAAGCCGACGCCGCTCGCCACCGTGACGGTCGGCGACAACTCGGTGAGCACCGAGGCGTCCTGCTACAACGACGGCAAGGCCCTCAAGGAGTCCGAGATCCAGGGCTGCCTGAACAAGAAGGCGGAGAAGTCCGTCAAGGTCGCGATGGACGACAAGGTCCGCTTCGGCGTCGACCCCGAGGTCGCGGACCACGGCTGGACCCTCTTCATCAACGGCCAGCAGGCCGAGCAGGAGCCCTACAAGAAGACGTACCGGTCGATCCCCGGCAGCGCCTTCTTCGCCAGCCAGACCGGTGAGACCACGGCGGACAAGACGCAGGTCAGCGTCGTCGAGACCAAGGGCCAGAAGCTCACGGGCGTCTGGCACTTCCAGCTCACGAAGACCTCCTGACCGACCCTTCGACCCGGAGGACCACCGTGCGGGTGCTTGTCGTGACCGCCGTCCCGGCCGAACGGGACGCGGTCACGCGCGCGTTCGGGGGTGATCCGGAGGTACGGGAGGTTCCCGGCGCCGAGCTGCACCGGGCGGGCCCGTTCGACGTCCTCGCGGGTGGCGCGGGTCCGGCCGCCGCGGCGGCCGCCACCGCCTTCGCCCTCGCCGCCGCGCCCGCCTCGCAGCCGTACGCCGCCGTCGTCTCGGCCGGCATCGGCGGCGGTTTCGCGCCCGCCGCGCCCGTCGGCTCCCTCGTCGTGGCGACCGGGATCGTCGCCGCCGACCTGGGCGCCGAGACCCCGGACGGCTTCGTGCCCGTCACCGGTCTCGGCTTCGGCAGGGACACCTTCCTGCCGCCCGAGGCCCTCGTACGGGACGTGGCGGAGGCCACCGGCGCCGTGCCGGGCCCCGTCCTCACCGTCTCCACCGTGACCGGGAGCGCGGCCCGCACCGCCGAGCTGCTGGCCGCGCACCCCGGAGCCGTCGCCGAGGCCATGGAGGGCTTCGGCGTCGCGGAGGCCGCCGGCAGGTTCGGCGTGCCGGCGCTGGAGCTCCGGGCCGTCTCGAACACCGTCGGGCCGCGCGACCGCGCGGCCTGGCGTATCGGTGACGCCCTGGCGGCGCTCACCGAGGCGTTCGGGAAGACCGCACCCGTAGTGGAAAGTTGGACCTGGCATGACCGACTCGACCGAAACCGTGACTGACTCCGCGACCGACTCCGTCGACGCCTCGCTCCCCGCGCTGCGGATCGCCTTCTCGCCCTGTCCCAACGACACCTTCGTCTTCGACGCCTGGGCGCACGGAAGGGTCCCCGGCGCGCCCGCCCTCGATGTCACCTTCGCCGACATCGACCTCACCAACGGCATGGCCGAGCGCGGCGAACTCGACGTGCTGAAGGTGTCGTACGCCGTCCTTCCATGGGTGCTCGACGAGTACGCCCTCCTGCCGTGCGGAGGCGCCCTGGGGCGCGGCTGCGGGCCGCTCGTCCTCACGAAGGAGGCGGGCGCGGACCTGACGGGGAAGACCGTCGCCGTGCCGAGCGAGCGCTCCACCGCCTATCTGCTGTTCCGGCTGTGGGCGGCCGAGGTCGTGCCGGACGGCGTGGGCGAGATCGTCGTGATGCCGTTCGACGAGATCATGCCGGCGGTGCGCGACGGCCGGGTGGACGCCGGGCTCGTGATCCACGAGGCCCGTTTCACCTATCAGAACTACGGCCTGCACAGCCTCGCCGACATGGGGGAGCACTGGGAGTCGACCACCGGCCTGCCGATCCCGCTCGGCGCGATCATCGCGAAGCGCTCGCTGGGCGAGGAGACGCTGAACAGGCTGTCGGAGTCGATCCGGACGTCGGTGCGGATGGCCTGGGACGACCCGGAGCGTTCGCGCCCGTACGTCCTGGAGCACGCCCAGGAGATGGACCCGGCCGTGGCCGACCAGCACATCGGGCTGTACGTGAACGAGTTCACCGCCGACCTCGGCGAGAGCGGCTACGCGGCGGTCCGCGGCCTGCTGACCCGGGCCGCGGCCGAGGGCCTCGTGCCGGCCCTGGCCCCGGACGCGTTCTCCCTCGCCGGTCGCTGATCGGGGACGCCCGGGCCCTGCCCGGGCGTTCCCGCGTACGTCAGACGTCGAGCTGGTCGGCGACCGCCCTCAGCAGGCCGGCGATCTTCGCGCCCGCCGCCTTGTCGGGGTAGCGGCCGCGCTCCAGCAGCGGCGTGATGTTCTCCAGCACCGTCGTCAGGTCCTGCACGATCGAGGCCAGCTCGTCCGGCTTGCGCCGCTGTGCGGCGGCGACGGACGGGGTGGGGTCGAGGATCACCACGGAGAGGGCCTGGTCACCGCGCTGGCCGGCGACCACGCCGAACTCGACGCGCTGGCCCGGCTTGAGCGCTTCGACGCCGGCCGGAAGAACGGAGGAGTGGACGAAGACGTCGGCGCCGTCGTCGCGCGAAAGAAAGCCGAAGCCCTTTTCCGAATTGAACCATTTGACCTTACCCGTGGGCACGTCTGTCCTCGTCCTCGTACTCGTCGGTGCGCGGGAGAGCCGTGAAACGGCTCCGGATAGCAGTACAGCGGGTCTTCCGACCCGCCATGCCCCAGGCTAATGGTCCAGGGGCCGGACACAAGACGTCGCCGGATGGTTCCGCCGAGCTGGGAACTACCCTGACCGGGTGAGTACTACTCCTTCCGGCGCAGGCGACCGGCTCGTACAGGTCGGCGCGATCATCTTCTTCATCGGCGCACTGGCCACACTGGTCACCGTGGCCCCGCTGTTCCTGGGCACCGACCCGTTCCCGTCCATCGCCTACGCGGTGTGCATGCTGATGGGTCTGGGCTTCCTGATCGCGGCCGCGGGGGTGGTGCGGTCGGTGTGGAAGAACTCCCCGAAGCGCGCCGCCGCGAGGTAACGGCCGGATCCTCCCCGCGGAGCGTCAGGCCGCGGCGAAGGTCCGCAGCCAGGCGGGGAACACCGTGAGGTCCGGCAGGATCACATCGGCTCCGGCGGCGCGGAGCTCGTCCTCGTCGCACGGGCCGGTGGTGACGGCGACCGACAGGGCGTCCGCCGCCCGCGCGCCCCGTACGTCCCCGGTGTGGTCGCCGACGTAGACCCGCGCGCCGTGCTCCAGGAGCGCCTGTGCCTTGCCCTCCGCCCAGAGCCCGCCGATCAGCACGTCCGCGCCTATGCCGAGGTGCGCGAGGTGCAGCTTGGCGTTCGGCTCGTACTTGGCGGTGACGACCATCGCCCGCCCGCCGAGCGCCTGGACCGCCTCGACGGCCTCCCGGGCGCCGGGGAGCGCGGTCGTCGGGGTGATCGCCGTCTCCGGGTACAGGGCGCGGTACCGGTCGCACGCCTCGGCGACCGCGTCGGCCGGGAACCAGTTGCGCATCTCGTCCTGGAGCGGCGGGCCGAGCCGGCTGACGACCAGGTCGGTGTCGATGTACACACCCGTCTCGGCGGCCAGTTTCTCGTAGGCGACCTTGATGCCCGGGCGGGAGTCGATGAGCGTCATGTCGAGGTCGAAGCCGACCGTCAGGCTGGATGAAGGCATGACGTCCATTGTGCCGGTGCCCCGGACCGGGCGTCCCGGCCGTCCGAAGTGCGGGCCCACCACCCGCCCCCTACCGAGGAACGTCCGTTGACCCCGTACTCCCTGGCCTTCTACGTCCATGCCGTCACCACCGGCACCGTGCTCGGCCTCCGCCCCGACGCGTCCCCCGAGGAGGTCGCCTCGGTCCTGGGGACGGACTTCGCCGAGAACGACTTCGGCCGGGCCATGTGCCGTGACTACGGCCTGGCGGAGTTCCACTACCACCGTGCGCGGAGTCGAGACCCGTGGGAGGGGCACCACTTCAGCATCCAGGTGCACCGGCTCGCCCGCCGCGACCGCACCCTCCCGGGCGAGGTGCTCCTCGCCCGCTACGGAAGGTTCGCCCCGCGGCTCCGGTTCGAGAAGCTGGAGCGCCTTCTGCGGCGGCGGGGCGTCCCGCTGGTGGAGATACCGGAGTACCCGGGGAACGCGCCGTACTTCCGCACGTTCTGGCAGCCCGGCTCGCGGACGGCCGTCTCCTTCGTCGCCGTACGCGGGGAGTACAGCACGCCGGACGGCCTGCGCGTGGGGGACGTCTGCAGGATCCAGGCACCCGTCACCGCCGAGGACGTCGCCCTGCGTGGGGCGAGGGCCCGGTGACGCAGCCCATGGGCCCCCTGCCCGGCCTCATGGACCACACATAGACTTAGCCAAGCCTTACCTCGCAATGCCCCGATCCTCGCAGTTCCCGGCTCTCGCTCACCCCGATTGGTTCCGATGGCAGCCGCCGCTCCACGCCTGTCCAGACGCGCGCTGGCGACCGCTGCCGCCGTCGTCGCCCTGCTGCTCTCCGTCCTGCTCAGCCTCGCCGTGGGGGCCAGGACCATCGCGCCGTCCGCGGTCCTCGACGCCCTGCTGCACGGCGGGCACTCCGACGCCGCTGAGGTGATCCGGCAGATGCGGGTGCCGCGCACCGTGATCGGGCTGATGGTCGGCGCGGCGCTCGCCCTCGCGGGCACGGTCCTCCAGGGCATCACGCGCAACCCCATCGCCGACCCGGGGATCCTCGGGATCAGCCAGGGCGCCTCGGTGGCCGTCGTGCTGGCGATCGCCTACGCGGGCGTCCACACCCTCACCGGCTACGTGTGGTTCGCCTTCGGCGGGGCCGCCGTCGCGTCCGTCGCCGTGTACGCCGTCGCGGCCCGGGGCCGGGGCGGCGCGACGCCGGTGAAGCTCGCGCTGGGCGGCGCCGCGATCAACGCGCTGCTCGTGTCGGTGACCATGGCGGTGCTCACCACGAAGGCGTCGGCGCTCGACGAGTTCCGCTTCTGGCAGGTGGGCTCGATCGCCGGCCGCGAGGCCCAGGTCGCCCAGCAGATCTGGCCGTTCCTGCTGATCGGGGCCGTCCTGGTCGTGTCCGTCGCGCGCGGGCTCGACGCGCTGGCCCTGGGTGAGGACGTCGCGAAGGGTCTGGGGCAGAACGTCGCGGCCGTCCGCGTCATCGGCGGTGTCGGCGCGACCCTGCTCACCGGCGCGGGCGTCGCGGCGGCCGGACCCATCGCCTTCGTCGGGCTCGCGGTGCCGCACATCGCCCGCGCGATCGTGGGCGGCGACCACCGGTGGGTGCTGCCGATGGCGGCCCTCGTCGGGCCCGTGATGCTCCTCGTCTCCGACGTCGTCGGCCGGGTCCTGTTCCCGCCCGGCGAGGTCCCGGCAGGCGTCATGACGGCGCTGATCGGCGTGCCGTTCCTGGTCACCCTCGTACGCCGGAAGGCGGTGCCCGCATGAGCGCGGACACGGCAGTGCCCGCACGTACCCCGGTCCGCCCCGCCGGCTACCAGGTCGTCCGGGTCGGCAAGCGGGGCCGCTTCCTGCTCCACCGGCGGGCCGGGCTCGTCGCCGTGGCCCTCGCCGTCCTGCTGGCGGCGGTCTGTGTCGCCTACCTCTGCACCGGTGAGAGCTTCGTGGCGCCCGCGGAGGTCGTGAAGGTCGTCCTCGGGCAGCCGTCGCCGGACGAGCTGGTCGTGGGCACCCTGCGGCTGCCCCGCATGGTCGTCGGGCTGCTCGTCGGCGCGGCCTTCGGGATCGCCGGGGCGCTGATCCAGACCGTCGCCCGCAACCCGCTCGCCAGCCCCGACATCATCGGCATCAGCCAGGGCGCGAGCGCGCTCACGGTCGGCGCGATGACCTTCGGCCTCACCTCGTACACCGTCCTGCCCTACCTGTCCGTCATCGGCGGCGTCGCCGCCGCCGGGCTCGTGTACCTCTTCGCGTGGCGCGGCGGACTCCACGCGACCCGCTTCGTCCTCATCGGGATCGGCTTCGCGATCGCGCTGCGGTCGGTGACCACCCTGTTCCTCACGAAGGGCGACTACCTGGTCGCCCAGCAGGCGCAGATCTGGATGACGGGCTCGCTCAACGGCCGCGGCTGGGACGAGGCCGCCCCCATCGGCTGGGCGCTCCTGGTCCTGCTCCCGGCGGTCCTGTGGGCGGCGCGCGCGCAGCGCACCGTCTCGATGGACGACGACACCGCGACGGCGCTGGGCGTCCGCCTCGGGCGCGTACGGCTGGGGCTCGTCGCCCTCGGGGTGATCCTGGCGTCGGTGGCGACGGGGACGGCCGGTCCGGTCGACTTCGTGGCGCTGCTCGCCCCGCAGGTCGCCCGACGGATGACGCGTACGGCGCAGATCCCGCTGCTGTGCTCGGCGCTGCTCGGCGCCGTGATCGTCGTCCTCGCCGATCTGCTGGCCCGCAGGCTCTTCTCCCCCACCGAGCTCCCGGTGGGTGTGCTGACGGCGGCGGTCGGCGCCCCGTATCTGATCTGGCTGATCATCCGTGGCCACGGCGGCCGCAGTGGAGGCAACGCATGACGACGACCCGTACGCAGGACACCGCCACGTCCAGGCTCACGGCGCGCGCCCTGACCCTCGCCTACGACGACCGCACCGTCGTGCACGAGCTGGACCTGGCCGTGCCCGACGGGTGCGTGACGGTCATCGTCGGCCCCAACGCCTGCGGCAAGTCGACGACCCTGCGCGCGCTGGGCCGGCTGCTGAAGCCGGCCGGCGGTTCCGTGCTCCTGGACGGTACGGAGCTGTCGCGCATCCCCACGCGCACGATCGCCCAGTCGGTCGGGCTGCTCCCGCAGACCCCCGTGGCACCCGAGGCGATCACCGTCTCCGACCTGGTCGCCCGGGGCCGCCAGCCGCACCAGCGCTGGTGGCAGCAGTGGTCGGACGCGGACGAGCGCGCGGTGAGCGACGCCATGGAGCGCACGGACATCACCGCGCTCGGCGACCGGCCGGTGGACGAACTGTCCGGGGGCCAGCGCCAGCGCGTGTGGATCGCGATGGCGCTCGCGCAGGACACGGATCTGCTGCTGCTCGACGAGCCGACGACGTATCTCGACATCGCGCACCAGGTCGAGGTCCTGGACCTGGTGCGCCGGCTCGCCGCCCCGGCCGCGGACGGCAGCCGGGGACGGACCGTCGTCACCGTCCTGCACGACCTCAACCAGGCCGCCCGTTACGCCGATCACCTCGTCGCCATGAAGGCGGGCCGCATCGTCGCCGAGGGGCGGCCCGGGGACGTCGTCACCGCCGAGCTGGTGCGTGAGGTCTTCGGCCTGGAGGCCGTCGTCGTCCCTGACCCGGTCACGGGCTCCCCGCTCGTCGTACCCGGCGCGCCCTGGACTCCCGCCCCCTCCTCCTCCCCTTCCGGAAAGGCTCTCTAGCCATGCCCCTCCCGTCCCGTCTGCTCATCACCGGTTCGCTGGCCGTGACCGCCGCGCTGGCCCTCACGTCCTGCGGCTCGTCGGACTCCGGCTCCGGCTCCGGCTCCGGCTCCGGCGACTCGGCCTCCTCCTCCGGCGGCGACAAGACCCACACGGTCGCCACGGCCATGGGCAACATCAAGGTCCCCGTCGCCCCGAAGCGGGTCGTCGTCCTGGACACCGCGGAGCTGGACTCCGCGCTCACCCTCGGCGTGAAGCCGGTCGGCGCCACGCACACGGGCACGGAGTCGGGTTTCCTGAGCTACCTGCCGAAGGAGAAGGTCGCGGGCATCGAGGACGTCGGCGAGATGATGACGCCGAACCTGGAGGCGATCGCGGGGCTGAAGCCGGACCTGATCCTCACCAGCAAGATCCGCCACGGCGACAAGTACGACGCGCTCTCGAAGATCGCCCCGACGGTCATGACGGAGAACACCGGCTACCCCTGGAAGGAGAACTTCCAGGTCCACGCCAACGCGCTCGGCAAGGTCCCGGCGGCCGAGAAGGTCATCGCCGGCTACGACGCGCACGTCGGCGAGGTCACCGAGGCGCTCGGCGGCAAGGAGAAGGCGGCGGCCACCGAGGTCAACATGGTGCGGTTCGTCGAGGGCGCGGACATCCGCATCTACGGCCGCCAGAGCTACATCGCCACGATCCTCGCCGACGTCGGCCTCGGCCGGCCCGCGATCGTCGACAAGGCGAAGGACGGCTTCTCGTACGACGTCAGCCCGGAGAAGATCGACCAGGCCGACGCGGACGTCGTCTTCCACTCGACGTACGGGGACGCGGAGAAGTCCAAGCAGAAGCAGACCGTGGGCAGCGGGCTGTGGAAGAACATGGGCGCGGTGAAGGCCGGCAAGGCCTTCCCGGTCGAGGACGAGCTGTGGATCCAGGGCATCGGCTACACGGCGGCGGACAAGATCCTGGACGAGCTCCAGGCGGACCTGACGAAGTAGCCGGTCATCCCTCCCGGTTCCGGCGCCCCAGCGCCTCCCGGAGCCTGACGGCCGCCGAGGCCACGAGGAGCGGGGCCACGATGCCGCCCAGCGCCGCGTAGCCGGCCGAGGGGTACTCGCCGCGGACGAAGACGGAGAGGCTGTCCGAGCGGGTGCCTCCCCTGCCGCCGAGCGTCGTCGTCACCACGACGACGCCGGCGGCGCCCAGCAGGCCGCAGCCCGCAGCGAGCAGGCCGTGACCGGCCGCCCCGGCGAGCCGGCGCGGCGCACGGCCCCGGCGCCATGCCGTGACGCTCTCGAAGAGGCCGCCCAGGCCCACGACGACACCTCCCACGCACGGGAAGAGCACGAAGCCGGCCGACGCGGCGAGGCGAGGCCGTAACCGCCTCCGGGCCACCGCGGGGCGACGTCGCGCCACACGTCCTCCGGCAGGGGTGAGAGGAACAGCAGCACAATTCCGCAGACGACGGCGGCCAGGACCAGCACCGCGGTCACCGGCCACAGCTTCCCGCGCCGCTTCTCGCGGCGTTCCCCGCTGCCGTCCTCGGACACGGTCCGCTTCCCGGCGAGCCGCGCCTCCTCGGCCCGCCTCGCCTCGCGCCTGCGCCGCGCCTCCCTGGCCCTTGCCCCGGACCGGCGTGCCATGGAGCCCAACTCCCCTCGTAGAGCGTGAGGGAGATGGTCTCATCGGTGGAGAAGCCTGTGGGGCGCGGTGTCAGGTCCGCGCCCCACAGGCGGTTCGGGTGGGCGTCAGACGCCGGACGTCATGCGGAGCACCGCCAGCCGCGTCAGCTCGCGGTCCTGCGGCTCGGTGTCGAGGGACCGGTGCAGGGCCAGCCCCTCGATCAGCGCGTCCAGCTGGCGGGCCGTGTCCGGGTCGAAGTGCTGCTCCAGCAGGCGGCGGCTGCGGTTCATCCACGCGTGGGTGAGCTCGCGGTACTCGTCGCGCCGGGCGGCCAGTGTGTAGAGCTCCTGGGTGAGGACGAGGTCGCGCCGGGGGCCCTCGGAGAGCACGTGGATGAGGTCGGTGACGGCCTCACGGGCCTCCTCGGGGGTGTCGACCCGGCCCAGGTACAGCTCGAAGACGGCCACGATGTGGTCGGCGAAGCGCGTGAATGCCTCGCGCAGCAGGTCGTCGATGCCGTCGAAGTGATACGTCATCGAGCCCAGCGGGACGTCGGCGCGGCCCGCGATCTTGCGGTGGGAGACGCCGACGACGCCCTCCTCGGCGATGTGGTCGAGGGTGGCGGCGAGGATGCGCTCCCGCCGCTGCGGATCCGTGCGTCCGGTGGCCATGGGCGGGCGGGTCAGACGCCGCGGACGACGCGGGCGGGGTTGCCCACGGCGACGACGTCGGCGGGGATGTCCTTCGTGACCACGGCACCGGCCCCGATCACGGAGTTGGAGCCGATCGTCACCCCGGGGCAGACGATGACCCCGCCGCCGAGCCAGACGTTGTCGCCGATGGTGATGGGGAGCGCCGCTTCCAGCTTGTCCCTGCGGGGTTCGGGCTCCACGGGGTGGGTGGGGGTCAGGAGCTGGACGTTGGGGCCGATCTGGCAGTCCTCGCCGATGGTGATGCGCGCGACGTCCAGCGCCGTGAGGTGGTAGTTGACGAAGGTGCGGGCGCCGATCGTGATGTTGCTGCCGTAGTCGACGTACAGCGGCGGGCGCAGGTCGACGCCCTCGCCCACGGAGTCCAGCAGCTCGGCCAGGATCGTCCTGGCCGCGTCGGCGTCCTCGGTGTAGGCGGCCTGGAAGCGGGCCGCGAGGCGCATGGCCCGCTGCTGCCGCTCGGCGATCTCGGGATCGTCGGCGATGTAGAGGTCCCCCGCGAGCATGCGCTCGAGGTTGGTACGCGGATCGTCGGCAAAGTGGTCCGTCGGCATGCCCGCGAGCGTACACCCCGGAGTGTACGGACGTACACTCTCCGCGCGGGCCGCTCACCCCACCAGCCTGCGCGACCGCCACACCAGATACAACGCCGACGACACCGCCGCCACCCGCACCACCACGGGCCAGACGTCCGTCATCGCGTCCCCCATCGCGTCCGCCGCGAGGGGTTCGCCCCAACGGCCGTCCGTGCGGCCCCACAGCCAGACGAAGGCCCCGGCCACGACCACGCCCGGCAGGCCCAGCGCGACCCACTTCGCCTCGGCGCGCGAGAACTTGCGCGAGCTGTACGCCAGCAGCCAGCCGCCCGCGAGCGCCAGCCACGACCCGGACACGGCGCCGGCCACCAGCAGGGCGGCCGCCAGCAGCAGCAACGGGTTGGAGAGGCGGGGCCGCACGGCGGCCTCACCGTCCACGGCGGCCCGCCGGACGCGGCGCAGCCGCAGCTTCCGCCGCCGGGGCGCCGGCGGCTCGGCCTCCTCCCCGGCCTCCGCAGGCCCGGGCGCCTCCGCCCCGGGCGCCTCCGCGTCGACCGGCACGCGCGGCCCCGGGGCCTTCGGAGCACTCGGCAGTCCGAAGAGCTCGGGGCTCTCCAGCCCGCCCACGAACCCCGGCACGGCGGTGCCGGGACCCATCGCCCCGGGCGCGCCCTGCCCGCCGGGGCCGCCTTCGCCGAAGGGCCCCGGCTCGATCCGCCACCACTCGGGCTCCGCCCCGGCCGGTGCCTGGTCCAGTCCCGCCATGTGCGGCGCGGACGCCGACGGCCAGCCCGGGTCCGGCTCGCCGGCCACCGGCCCCTCGATGTCCGGCTCGCCGGACACGGGCCCCTTGATGTCCGGTTCCCCCCGCACCCGCTCCGGGCTGCCGGCGGCGCTCCGGGGCTCCTTGCGGACGGACGACGCGCCCTTGCGCGACGCGGCTTTCCCGAGCACGCTCCGCCGCGCGCGCGGCAGCCCGCGCGCTTCCGCCGCGTCCGTGGCCGTCCCCGTGGCCGTGACCGGCCTGGGTGAGGGCAGGGACACCGCCCCGTCGCCCGACTCGGCTGCGGCGGCCACGAGTTCACCCGGGACGCCGAGCCGTCCGAGGATGCGCCGGACCGCCGCGGGAGAGTCCGAGCCGTCCGTGGAGCGCTGCCGGTCGATCTCTCCCCGGAGCGTCGCGACGAGCCTCATCCGGGCGCCCGAGGACAGCTGTTGCTGCTGCGCCAGGTCACCGACCCGGCTGAGGTAGTCGTAGACAAGCTGGTCGCTCTCGATCCCCACGCGATCCTTCTCCCTCCACCGCCCTGCCCCGACGGTAGCGTTCCAGGGGCTACCGTGGGACGGATGGGGACGACCACACCACCGCGCACGCTCGCCGAAGCTCTGCGCGCCCGGGGCGACGAATCGCTGGCAGGGCTGCTGCGCGCCCGCCCCGACCTGCTCAGTCCCGTGCCGAACGACATCACCCAGCTGGCGACCCGGGCCGGCACCCGCGCCTCCGTCGTCCGTGCGCTGGAGCACCTCGACCGCTTCGCCCTGCAGACCGCGGAGGCGCTGGCCGTGGCGCCGGACCCGGCACCCTACGACACGCTGCTCGCGCTCCTCACCGGGGACGGCCAGGACGACGGCGACGGGCGTGACGACGCGGGCGCCGCGATCACCGCGGCGCTGCCCGCCGCCCTCACGACGCTGCGCGAACAGGCCCTGGTCTGGGGCGAGGACACCCGGCTGCACCTCGTGCGCACCGCGCGCGAACTGCTGGCCCCGTCGCCGCAGCACCCCTCCCCCACGGGCCTCGGCCCGACCGTCGCCGAGGCCACGGCGGGGATGTCGCCCGGCAGGCTCCAGGAGATCCTGGCCGCCGCCGGGCTGCCCGCCACCCACGACCCGGTCTCCGCCGTCTCCGCGCTGGCCGGGCTCTTCACCGACCGCACCAGGATGGCCGAACTGCTGGACACCGCCCCCGTCGAGGCGCTGTCCGTGCTGGACCGGCTGGTCTGGGGGCCGCCGTACGGGGAGGTCACCCCGAATCCCGCGCCGCCCGTGCAATGGCTGCGCGACCGCGGGCTGTTGCTGCCCGTGTCCACGCGCACCGTCGTCCTGCCGCGCGAGGCGGCGCTGCATCTGCGGGCGGGCCGCGCCCACCGCGTGCCCGAGCCCGTGCCCCCGGCGATCGTGGCGGCGGCCGAGCGGGACCCCCAGGCTGTGGACAGAGCGGCGGCGGGCCAGGGCTTCATGGCGCTGTCCACCGTCGAGGAGCTGCTGAAGCTCTGGAACGACGGCGGCCCGGCCATCCTCCGCGCGGGCGGCCTGAGCGTGCGCGAGCTGAAGCGCGCCGCGAGCGCGCTCGACGTCTCGGAGGCCGTCGCCGCCTTCTGGATCGAACTCGCCTACGCGGCGGGCCTGCTGGCCTCCGACGGCGAGACGGACGAGCGGTACGCCCCGACCCCCGCCTCCGACGAGTGGCTGGACCTCCCCGCCCAGGACCGCTGGACCCACCTCGCCACCGCCTGGCTCGCCGCCACCCGCACCGCGGGCCTGATCGGCGGCCAGGACGCCAAGGGCAGGGCCCTGTCCGCACTCGGCCCCGACCTGGACCGCTCGGCCGCCCCCGAGGTACGCCGCCGGGTGCTGGCCCTCTTCGCCTCGCTCCCGCCGGGAACCGCACCCGACCCGCAGACGCTGCTCGCCCGGCTCCGCTGGGAACGGCCGCTGCGCTCCCAGGCCCCGGGCGGACCGCCGGCGCCGGGCGACGCCTCCGACCTCCGCTCCCGGATCGCCCTGTGGACGGTCAACGACGCGGAGCTGCTGGGGATCACCGGCCGCGGGGCCCTCTCCTCCCAGGCCCGCGCACTGCTCGACGAGGGCCCCGACGCCGCCGCCGCCCGCCTCGCCCCGCTGATCCCCGAGCCCTTGGACCACGTACTGCTCCAGGCCGACCTGACCGCGGTCGCCCCCGGCCCGCTGGAACGCCCGCTCGCCGACATGCTCTCGGTGCTCGCCGACGTCGAGTCCAAGGGCGGCGCGACGGTCTACCGCTTCACCCCCGGCTCCGTACGCCGCGCCCTGGACGCCGGGCGGGCCGCGACGGACCTGCACGCCTTCCTGGCCACCCACAGCCGTACGCCGGTGCCGCAGCCGCTGAGCTACCTCATCGACGACGTGGCCCGCCGCCACGGCCATCTGCGGATCGGCGCCGCCTCCGCGTACGTACGCTGCGACGACGAAGCCGTGCTCAACGAGATCCTGGCCGACAAGCGCTCGGCCACCCTGCGGCTGCGCCGCCTCGCGCCGACCGTCCTGGCCTCGCAGGCGGACCCGGGGTCGCTCCTCGAAGGGCTGCGCGAGATGGGGTACGCACCGGCCGCCGAGTCCGCCGAGGGCGACGTCCTGATCACCCGCGCCGGCGCCCGCCGCACTCCGCCGCGTACGCCCCCGACCCCGGTCCCCGAGGGTCCGCCGGTCCCGGACGCCACCCTGCTGAACGCCGCGGTCCGGGCCATCCGGGCGGGCGACACGGCCGCCAGGGCCGTGCACAGGGACGGCCCGGACACGGCCACGACGGGCTCGCTCCCCCGCACGTCGCCCGCCGAGACCCTGGCCACCGTGCAGGCGGCCGCGATGACCGGCTCGGCCGTCTGGATCGGCTACGTCAACGCCGACGGCGCGGCCAGCCAGCGGGTGATCGCGCCGGTCAAGGTGGAGGGCGGCTTCGTGACGGCGTACGACCACACGGCCGACGAGGTCAGGACGTACCCCCTGCACCGCATCACGGGCGTAGCCGACCTCCCCGACGACGACGCCTGACCGAGCCGTTGGGAGGTTACGGACACCCATCGGCCCCATTTGCCCGTTACAACCGTCCGTAACCTCCCAACGACCGGGCCGTCCGGAGGACGTCGACCAGCATGGGCATCGTCAGGCGGCCTGTGTACGTGTTGCGCTGGCTCGGGTGGTAACTGCCCAGCAGGTGCAGTTCCTGTCGGCGCTCCGTGGCGGGGAGGACGGCGTGCGCGCCGTGGGCGAAGGCGGGGCGGGGACGGGGCAGCCGCCAGCCCGCCTCGGCGAGCACCGGGAGCACCGCCTGCCAGCCGAACCCGCCGAGGACGACCACCACGCGCAGTCCGGGGCTCAGCAGGTCCAGCTCGGCGGCCAGCCAGGGGCGGCAGTTGTCGCGCTCCTCGGGCGTGGGCTTGTTCGCGGGAGGTGCGCAGTGCACGGGGGAGGTGAGCCGTACGCCGCGCAGGGCGAGCCCGTCGTCGGCGTGTACGGAGGACGGCTGCGAGGCCATGCCCAGGGTGTGCAGCGCGGCGAAGAGGAAGTCACCGGCCGCGTCGCCGGTGAACATCCGGCCGGTCCTGTTCCCGCCGTGGGCGGCGGGGGCGAGCCCGACCACCGCCACCGTGGCGTTGGGCGGCCCGAAGCCGGGAACGGGCCGCGCCCAGTAGTCCCAGTCCTGGAAGGCCGCGCGCTTGGCCGCGGCCGTCTCCTCCCGCCAGGCGACCAGCCGGGGGCAGGCGCGGCACTCCGTGACCAGGGCATCCAGCTCGCCCAGCGCGCCGCAGCGCGGCGCGTGGTGGGCCGGGAACCCCCGGTCGTCGGCCCCCGGCGTCCGTCCGGTGGCTCCCTCTCCGTCCATCCCCCCACGCTACGGGCCCGCGGCGTCTGCCCGGGTCAGCGCCAGATGAACATGGCCAGCAGCACCGCCCAGCACACACCGACCAGCGACGGCAGGGCGATCATGATCATGCCCGTCGGGGAACTGCGCAGCCATCCCATGCCCGCGTCGCCCACTTCCCTGCCGACTATGCGCTGGCCGCCGTGCCAGGCCATGTACTCCTCCAGCTCCATGGCGGCGCGCTTGCGGCTCAGCAGGTAGCGGCGGCCGAAGCGGAGCATCTGGGAGAAGGCGAGCGAGGTCAGCAGCCCGATGACGGCGATGATCACGCCGAGACTCCTGGCGTACTCATCGGCCTCCTTCTCCTTGCCGAGGGTCACGGCGAGCCCCGCCGCCAGGGCGGCGGTGATGTAGAAGAAGTTGTTCAACTTGTGCCAGTTGGTGGTGTCCTCGTGTTTGTAGAGGTCCACCGCTATGCCGTACTGGGCCTGGAGCATCGACTCCCGGGGCTTGCGCCACACCCAGACCATGCGCGGCATGCCGTCGGGCGGGGTGAGCCGGGTCAGCTCCTCGAAGCCCAGCTTGCGGTGGAAGCCCGTCGAGGCGTCGTTGGGCGGATCGCAGACGACCGCGGCGATCACCGGCGAGCTCTGCCACTGCTGGAGAACGTGGTGGTAGAGGAGGGAAGCCACCCCTTGTCTGGCCGTCTGGTGCGCCACACAGATCTGCTTGATCACCAGGAACTGGCCCAGAGCCGTCTTGATCCGGTTGTTCAGCCACTCGTCGGACTCCACCTGACCGTCGCTGTACGCCATCAGGAAGCCCAGGACGTCGGAACCCTTGACCGCGACCCAGAAGTGCTCGGCGCTCGTCAGGCGCTGGCGGTAGACGTCCTCCGTGAACGCCGAGACGAGGAACCCGTCCCGGCCGGCACGCGGATCGCCCGGGACCAGCGTGCGCGACTCCGCTAACGCGCAGATCGCCCCGAGGTGCTCCTCGGACGCCCGCACGACCTCGATGCGCTGTTCGACCCCCGCCATACCGCTCCATCCCCTGGTCCGTCCCCTCGGGAACGGACGTCGTCCGTGCCATGACGTGCGTCACAGGCGATCTCAGGGTACGTAGGCGCGGTGCCCGCTTCCAGAGGCGCCGGGGCACAGGAGCCCCGCCCGTCGGCGGCCGATGAGGCACACTGGACGTTTGGCCGTTCGCACCCGGCGGCCACCCCACGCCGGAAAGGGCCGACGCGCGTGACCGGACCCCTCATCGTCCAGAGCGACAAGACGCTGCTCCTCGAAGTCGACCACGACCAGGCCGAGGCCTGCCGTCGTGTCATCGCACCCTTCGCCGAGCTGGAGCGTGCCCCCGAGCACATCCACACCTACCGGGTGACCCCGCTCGGCCTGTGGAACGCCCGCGCCGCGGGGCACGACGCCGAGCAGGTCGTCGACGCGCTCGTGGAGTACTCGCGCTACCCCGTGCCGCACGCGCTCCTCGTCGACATCGCCGAGACGATGGCGCGGTACGGCCGCCTCACCCTGTCCAAGCACCCGGTCCACGGGCTGGTGCTGACGTCCAACGACCGGCCCGTGCTGGAGGAGATCCTCCGCTCGAAGAAGGTCCAGCCGCTGGTCGGGGCGCGTCTCGACCCGGACACCGTGGCCGTGCACCCCTCGGAGCGCGGCCAGATCAAGCAGACGCTGCTGAAGCTGGGCTGGCCGGCCGAGGACCTCGCCGGATACGTCGACGGCGAGGCGCACCCGATCGATCTCGACCAGGACGGCTGGGCGCTGCGTCCGTACCAGAAGCAGGCCGTCGAGGGCTTCTGGCACGGCGGTTCGGGCGTCGTGGTGCTGCCGTGCGGCGCCGGTAAGACGCTCGTCGGGGCCGGCGCCATGGCGGAGGCCAAGGCGACCACGCTGATCCTGGTCACCAATACCGTCTCCGCGCGGCAGTGGAAGCACGAGCTGGTGAAGCGGACCTCGCTGACCGAGGAGGAGATCGGCGAGTACAGCGGTACGCGCAAGGAGATCCGGCCGGTCACCATCGCCACGTACCAGGTGCTGACGACCCGCCGTAAGGGGATCTACCCGCACCTGGAGCTGTTCGACTCCCGTGACTGGGGGCTCGTGATCTACGACGAGGTGCACCTGCTGCCCGCGCCCGTCTTCAAGTTCACCGCCGACCTCCAGGCCCGCCGCCGTCTCGGGCTCACCGCGACGCTGGTGCGTGAGGACGGGCGCGAGTCGGACGTCTTCTCGCTCATCGGGCCCAAGCGGTTCGACGCCCCGTGGAAGGAGATCGAGGCGCAGGGCTACATCGCGCCCGCTGACTGCGTGGAGGTCCGGGTCAATCTGACGGACTCGGAACGGCTCGCGTACGCGACGGCCGAGGCCGAGGAGAAGTACCGGTTCTGCGCCACGACCGCGACGAAGCGGAAGGTCACCGAGGCGCTCGTACGCAAGCACAAGGGCGAGCAGACCCTGGTCATCGGGCAGTACATCGACCAGCTCGACGAGCTGGGTGAGCATCTGGACGCCCCGGTGATCAAGGGCGAGACGAGCAACGCCCAGCGCGAGAAGCTGTTCGAGGCGTTCCGTCAGGGCGAGATCAGTGTCCTGGTCGTGTCGAAGGTCGCGAACTTCTCGATCGACCTGCCGGAGGCGACGGTCGCCATCCAGGTGTCGGGGACGTTCGGCTCCCGCCAGGAGGAGGCACAGCGGCTCGGCCGGGTGCTGCGGCCGAAGGCGGACGGGCACGAGGCCCGGTTCTACTCGGTGGTCGCGCGCGACACGATCGACCAGGACTTCGCGGCGCACCGCCAGCGGTTCCTGGCCGAGCAGGGTTACGCGTACAGGATCGTCGACGCGGACGAGTTGCTCACGGAGAGCTGAGGGCCCGTCCTCGGTTCAGCGGTGGCGGCGGACGACGCCCGCCTCCTCCGCGTACTCCCCGAGGACGGCCACACCGAACGCGGTGCGTGTGAAGACCGAGACGGCACGCACCGCGTTTCCTATGCGGTGGCCGCGAGGGTGACCGGTGGCCGCCGTGGCGCCGTGCGCGGGGCCGGTCCTGCGTGGGTTCAGGTAAACGGTGCTCATGCGTTCCATGGTGCTCCGCCGGACCGCTCCCCTGCATCGGCCGACCGGCCGAAGAACGCGCGGATCCGGGTCGGCCGAAAGAGGGACCCGTCCCCTACGGGACGGACGGGGCCCACGTTTTATTCGTTCGCCCCCGGGGGCGGCGGTCGATACAATCGCCGGTCTGCCCGCCTCCCGCACCGTGGTACCGGCCAGCCCTTCGAGCGGCCGGCAGCCGGGGGAGCGCCGCCGACCGGACGGAAACCGGCCGACAACAGCCGCACGCGCCCACCCCGCGTGCGCATCTGTGTGAACGTCCCCGAGCGGACCGGGCGGTGAGCCCTGTCCGCCGTCCTGCGTCGAAAAGCCGGAGGCAACACCGTGCCCGCGCACGAAGAGTCAAGCAATCCACTGGTCAGGGAGCGGGCGCACCTCGCCGCGTCCCGTGCCGCGCTGCGCGCCATGCGCGAGGACGTGCAGGCACTCGACATCCGCGACGTCACCGCGAACTGGGTCAACGCCGCGGTGCTCCAGTCCCAGATCGACGACCGCATCAAGGCGCTCGCCGATCTCTCCCACACCCCGCTGTTCTTCGGGCGTCTCGACTACCTGCACGTGGTCGGGGGCGAGAAGGCGGAAGGAGCCGAGGGAGAGCGGTTCTACATCGGCCGGCGTCACGTCCACGACGCACATGGCGACCCCATGGTCATCGACTGGCGCGCCCCGGTCTCGCAACCGTTCTACCAGGCGTCCAGGAACAACCCGCTGGATGTCGACCACCGCCGCCGCTTCGGTTACACCGGCGGGGAGCTGACCGCGTACGAGGACGAGTACCTCACCGACCCGGCGGAGACCGAGCAGACCAGCAAGCTCCTCCAGGCGGAGATCGAGCGGCCCCGCGTGGGTCCCATGCGCGACATCGTGGCGACGATCCAGCCGGAACAGGACGAGATCGTCCGGAGTGATCTCGGCGGCACGGTCTGCGTCCAGGGAGGTCCCGGGACCGGGAAGACGGCCGTCGGCCTGCACCGTGTCGCCTACCTGCTGTACGCGCACCGCGAGCGCCTCGCCCGTACCGGCACCCTCGTCGTCGGCCCGAACCGTTCGTTCCTCCACTACATCGAGCAGGTCCTGCCCGCGCTGGGCGAGCTGGAGGTGCAGCAGGCCACCGTCGAGGACCTGGTGGCGGCGCGCGTCGAGGTGCGCGGCACGGACGAGGCCGCCGCCGCGGTGATCAAGGGCGACGCCCGGATGGCGGAGGTGCTGCGGCGGGCGATCCGTTCGCATGTGACGCCCCCGGTGGAGCCGGTCGTGGTGGTGCGCGGCTCCCGCCGCTGGCGGGTCCCGGCGTACGAGGTCGAGGAGATGATCGGTGAGTTGCTGGCCCGCGACATGCGGTACGGGGCCGCCCACGAGGCCCTGCCGCAGCGCATCGCCCACGCCGTCCTCGTACGGATGGAGGAGGCCGGCGAGGCCCCCGACGACCGGGTGCAGAACGCGGTGGCGCGCAACCCGGCGGTGAAGGCGGCCGTCAAGGCGGTGTGGCCGGCGGTGGAACCGGCGAAGCTGGTGCTGCGGCTCCTGACGGACGCGGAGTTCCTGGCCGCGCACGCGGAGGGGATCCTCACCGACGACGAGCAGAAGCGGATCCTGATGGCGAAGCCCGCCCGCAGCGTGAAGTCGGCGAAGTGGACGGCGGCGGACGCCGTCCTGATCGACGAGGCGGCCGACCTCGTGGCCCGGACGCATTCGCTGGGCCATGTCGTGATCGACGAGGCGCAGGACCTGTCCCCGATGCAGTACCGCGCGGTGGGCCGCCGCTGCTCGACCGGTTCGGCGACGGTGCTCGGTGACCTGGCGCAGGGGACGACGCCGTGGTCGACGGGGAGCTGGGAGCAGGCGCTCTTCCATCTGGGCAAGGCGGACGCGGTGGTCGAGGAGCTCACGGCCGGCTTCCGTGTGCCGCGCGAGGTCATCGCGTACGCCTCCCGGCTGCTCCCCGCGATCTCGCCCGGCCTGGCCCCGGTGGAGTCGGTGCGTGAGACGCCCGGCTCCCTCGCGGTGCGTGCGGTGGCGACGGCCGGCGAACTGGACTCCGCGGTGATCGCGGCGTGCGAGGAGTCGCTGCGGCACGAGGGCTCGATCGGTCTGATTGCAGCCGATGCCCGCGTCCCGGCCCTGTCTGCGGCGCTCGACGCGGCGGGCCACACGTATCTCTCCCCCGGCGAGGAGACGACCGCCGAGTCCCGGCTGACCCTGGTGCCGGCCTCGCTGGCCAAGGGGCTGGAGTACGACTACGTGGTGCTGGACGAACCGGCGGCCGTGGTCGACGGCGAACCCGACGAGCGCACGGGCCTGCGCCGCCTGTACGTGGCCCTGACCCGTGCGGTGTCGGGCCTGGTCGTGCTGCACGCGGCGGAGCTGCCGGAGCAACTCGGCTAGGACAGGACCGGCACACGAAGGCAGAGGCCGGCACACGCCGGACCGGACCGGCCGACTCGGGGGCAGGCCGGCACACGCGGGGGCAGGCCGGTTCAGGTCAAGCGGTCACCACCACCGTGGTGGCGACGGTGACCGCCACCATCGCCGCCTGCATCTCGCGTATCGCCGTGCGGACGCCGTCGCCCGCCCACTGGCCGTCCGCGATCTTCTCCATGCGCGGTCTCACCTCCCGCGCCGGCACCTCGGGGAACGCGAGCCGGTGCAGCTTGGCGGCGTGGATCAGGGCGACGAGGCCGGCCGTGCGGTCGTCCGGATCCGTGCCGCGCAGCACCACCGAGGCCAGGCGCTCGCGCAGCTCCGCCTCGGTCGCCCCGTCCGCCTCGGGGTAGCGGCGCACCGGGAAGAGGCCGAGCACCTTGCGCTGCTCCTCGCTCACGAGCCCGCGTGCCCGCAGGCTCTGTGTCGTGGCCCCGACCGCCTTGCCGTGGTCCCTCGTCAGCCAGTCCGTCACCTTGGGCGGCTTGCTCTTCTTCGCCGCCCAGGCGTCGATCAGACCGAGCCGCTCGTCGAGCAGGGCGACACCGGTGGGCGTGCGGTCGGTCACCGACAACCGGCCGCGGTCCACCGAGAGCCGTCCCGCCAGGACGAGTTCGAGCAGGATGCCACCCGCGACGGCCCATCCGGCGGCCTGCCGGTCCTTCGCCGCTCCGGACTCGTCGTCCAGAGACAGCAGCATGATCTCTTCGCCCAGCGTGACCGACATGGTGTCACTCCCCGTTCATTCGCTTACTCCTAGTGACGATCTGGGGCGGCAATCAGTTCCCGGCCACCTGGACTTCCGTAACTCCCGCACGTTGCAGGGAAGTTGCAGCGGTCGCTGGGCGAGGCGTTTACAGACCATCCGGTGCGCGCTACGTTTTTGGGAGCGCTCCCACAGACCTCGCACTCTCCTTCATCCCCCCAGAGGAGATCAACCTCATGGCCATGCGAACCATCTTCCGGAGAACGTCCCCGCTGCGCGCCCCCCGCGTACTGAGCGCCCTGGGAGCAGGCCTGTTGGGCCTCACCCTGGCCGGTCTGCCCTCCCCCGCGTCCGCTCACGGTGTCGCCATGGACCCGGGCTCGCGCAGCTATCTGTGCTACAAGGACATGATCGCGAGCGGCAACCAGATGCCGTCCAACCCGGCCTGCGCCGCCGCGGTCGCGGCGACCGGCACCACTCCGCTGTACAACTGGTTCGGCGTCCTGGACTCCAACGGCGGCGGGAAGACCAAGGGTTACATCCCGGACGGCGAGCTCTGCAGCGGCGGTCACAACGGCCCGTACAACTTCTCGTCGTACAACGCGGCCCGCAGCGACTGGCCGACGACCCATCTCACGGCGGGCACCACCACCCAGGTGAAGTACAGCAACTGGGCCGCGCATCCGGGCAAGTTCAACGTCTACGTCACCAAGGACGGCTGGTCGCCGAGCCAGCCCCTGGCCTGGGACGACCTGACGCTCACCCAGACCGTGAACAACCCGCCGCAGGCGGGCGGGGCGGGCTCGGACGGCGGTAACTACTACTGGAACCTCCAGCTCCCGCAGGGCAAGTCGGGCAAGCACATGATCTTCATCCACTGGATCCGCTCGGACAGCCAGGAGAACTTCTACTCCTGCTCCGACGTCGACTTCGACGGCGGCAACGGCGAGGTCACCGGCATGAAGGGCAGCGGGATGTCGGCGGCCGAGCTGGCGGCAGCCGAGAAGAAGGCCGGGATCGAGCCCGCACAGGTCCACGCGGAGCACGCCGGGCACGCGGCGGCAGCCGGTGAGGCCGAGCTCGCGGCCTCCGCCCAGGATTCCTCGGCCGGTTACCTGCCCGTCGCGACGGCGGTCTCACTGACCGGCGCCGCCCTGATCTTCGCCGCGGGGGCGGTCGCCCAGAGCCGGCGCCGCCGACAGGCCGGACAGGACTGACGGCGCGGGACGGTTCGTGGCCCCGGCTCGGTGATCACCGGGCCGGGGCCACGGGGCGCGCCCCCGCATCACCCGTCCAGCGCGTCGCGCCACTCACGTACCGCCGCCTCGTCGACCGGGCCGGTCCAGCCGCCGGGCCGTGCCGCCCCTCCGATGTGGAAGGCCTTGATGCCCGCGGCGCGCAGGCGCGGCAGGTGGTCCAGGCGCAGGCCGCCGCCCACCATGATCTGCGGTTCGTAGCCGGGCAGGTCGGAGTGGACCGCTTCGGCGAGCAGCGTCTCCATGCCCGCGTCGACGCCCCTCGGTGAGCCCGCCGTGAGGTAGGTGTCCAGGCCGGGGAGGTCGGCGAGGTGCTTGCGCAGGACATCACGGTCGGCCGCGCGGTCGATGGCACGGTGGAAGGTCCATGAGCAGCCGTTCAGCGCGGCGACGAGCCGCTCGACGGCCACCAGGTCGACGTGGCCGTCCTGGTCGAGGAAGCCCAGGACGAATTCGTCGGCCCCGGCGGCGCGCATCGTGCGGGCCTTCTCCACGAGGACGCCGATGTCACCGGCCGCGAAGCCGTCAGCGACCCTGAGCATGACCCGCAGCGGGATCGCGACGGCGGCCCGGATCTCCTCGAAGACGGCGAGCGAGGGGGTCAGGCCGTCGGCGGCCATGTCGGTGACCAGTTCGAGGCGGTCCGCACCGCCCGCCTGCGCCGCGACCGCGTCCTCCGCGTCGAGAGCGATCACCTCCAGGAGTGCACGGTTGCTCATGGTGTTCCCATCCTTCGGAGCGGCTACGGACTACAGGTCTAGTCCAATAAACCAGACTACGGGTCGGCCACCCGGCGCGCAGCTCCCCACGGGGACGCCTGCGTGGAAATGCACGAGGCCGCGGCGGCATCCGTGGAACGGACGCGCCGCGGCCTCGTGGGTCACGGGAGGGGGCAGGTCAGGGCTGGAGCGGCATCGACCAGCAGTTGGAGGCGGCCTTCCTGCCGGAGAGACGGTCGGTCATCCAGGAGATGGCGCTGCCCTGGTCCGTGAGGTAGGGGGCCAGGTGGTTGGTGAGGATCTTGTCGCCGAGGTTGGGCAGCTTGACGGCCTCGTACGTCACGTTCGCACCCTTGGCGCACCAGTCGACCGCGAGCTGCCTGGCCTGCCGGTGACCGACGATGTCGTCGTGCACCCCGGTCGCCAGCCGCACCGGGGCCGCCGGCTTCAGCTTGCCGATGCGCTGCTGGGCGAGGATCGCCTGCAGCTTCGGTTCGGCCGCGATGATGTCGGCCAACGGCTTGCCGTTGGCGGTCCACTTCTTGCTGTCGGTGAAGGCGTAGCCGAGGATCGCGTCGCCCACGCACATGGTCGAGGTGTTCTCGAGCGCGGCCTTGCCCGCGTCGTTCGTGTGCGCGTCGACGACCGCCTTCAGCGACGGGTCGGACTGGACGAAGCCGTTGATCGACCAGCCCAGCGCACCGGCCAGGGCGCTGCCGTCTATGCCCTTCATGACCTCGGTGAGGTCGGCGGGCGGGGCTCCGGCGTAGGTGCCGGCCAGATTGACGTCGGGCGCGTACGTGGCCTGCAGCTCGGCGGCCGACGCGCTCGCGCCGCCGCCCTGGCTGTAGCCGTAGAGGCCGACCCGCGAGGCGGAGGTGACCGAGGCGCCGGAGACGGAGAGCGCCGCGCGGGCCGCGTCCAGGAGGGCGTGCCCCTCGTCGACGCGGTTGACGTAGGTGTGGAGCCGGTCGGTCGCGCCGAGGCCGGCGTAGTCGGTGACGACGACGGCGGCACCGGCGGCGAGGAAGCGGTAGACCGCGATGTTGTCGTAGCCGATGGAGACCGTGCCCTCGCCGATGGTCAGCGGGTGCTGGAGCGAGAGCGAGGGGGCGCACTGGTCGCCCTGGCCCATGGTCCCCGAGGCCAGCGCCACCAGGGGGCGGGGGCCGTCGCCCTTCCACGCGGCGGACGGCTCGATGTACGCGCCGGTGACGGCGACGGGCCCGCCGCCCGCGTCGGTGGACTTGTACATCAGCCGCGTCGCGGTGCCGGGCATCCGGCGGCCGTCCAGGCCGGGCAGGCTGATCCCGAGCGGCAGCGGCTCCGTACGCACGAGGGACCCGTCGGCGGAGGGCAGCCGCGCCGGCGGGTTGTAGAAGTCGGGGATGGTCACTCCCCGGGAGACCACCGGCTCCGACCCGGCGGAGGCGGACGTGGCGGCGGAGGCGGGCACGGCCGCCGCGCCCAGACAGGCCGCGGCGGCCACCGAGGCGGCCAGCAGGCGCCCCGTCCGCCGGAACCCAAGGAGGTGGGGGGTCTTCACGGTCGAGCTCGAACGGGTGGTCTTGCGCGGACTCACGGCTCACTCCTCGCTCTGCTCCGATGAATGTCAGCGCAAGCTAGCACCGTGGCGTTACCTGAGGTAACTCGTCAGTAAGTTACGCTTCGGTAACGTGACGTCCCGAGCCCGAGGGCGGACCCGTCCCCTCTCCTACCGGGGCCGCTGCCCGATCCCGTCCACCACCCCGGCCTTCACACGCCCCCTGACCTCCGTGTACTTCTCGCCGCCCACCAGCTCCTTCCCCACCGTGCGCGTCCCCCGCACGCCCTCCAGACGGAGCCCGAGGTAGGCGTACGTGTCCTGCTGGAAGACGAGCCCGATCGTCATGCCCGGATACGAGACTCCGATCCCGTGCCGCCCGAGCGCGTCCACCTCGTCGTCGTCCAGCACGATCCCGGGCAGCTTCGCGAGCGCTTCGAACGCGGCGGCCTGCAGCCCCGGAGGCATGACCCGCGGGCCACGCATCAGCATGAGGAAGTCCATGTACGTCGCCATTCCGGAGCTGCTCGCGTCGAAAAGCGCGAGCAGTTCGTCCGGATCGGTCGGCAGCTCCGCCAGCTTCGAATACTCGGTGGGCGGCCACATCACTTCGTGATCCAGCGGGGGCTCGTCCTGGACCCGCCCGTCGTAGACGTACCGGGAGCGCCGGGACCCGTCCACGGAGATCCAGAACTCGTCCATGTGCGTCGTCCGCTTCCCGCTCCTCACGATGGTCCGCGTGTAGACCTCCTTGGAATAGAGGTACTGGTCGTCGCGCGGAACCGGCATCCCGGCGCCGTCCGCGCGGGACCTGTCCGCCGCCCGGTCCAGCACCTGGGCGGCGGACAGGGTGGTCATCCGCGGTCCGCCCCGGTCCGTGGCCACGACGACCGTCCCCGTCACCGCGGCGGCCGCCGTGGCGACGAAGCCGGCCCGCAGCACCAGCCGGCGGGACAGCACACCGGCCCACCGGCTCTCCTTCGCCATCGCGCCCGCCAGCCGGGCGCGGCCCGCCGCACGGGCGTCCGTGGTGAGCGCGGGTACATCGGCCTCCAGCTCACGCAGCGCGGTGAGTTCATCCATGGCCGGGCTCCTCGTGGTCGTCGTCGTGCGAGCGGGTGGGATCCGAACCGCCCAGCGCCTCGCGCACCTTCTTCCGCGCCCGGTGCAGCCGTGAGCGCACGGTGCCCACCGGTATGCCCAGCGCCTGTGCCGCCTCCGCGTAGTCCAGGTCACCCCAGGCGACCACCAGCAGCACGTCCCGGTAGCGGGCGGGCAACCGCGCGAGGGCTCCGGCGAGTTCACCTCGGACGCCCTCGGCGCTGACCCGGGCGGCCACCCGGTCCGCCAGGGGCTCGCCGTCACCGCTCGCGGCGCCCGGAGCGGTGGACGCGGCGCGGGACAGCGCCCTCAGGCGCCGGGCCTCGGCACGCCGGTGGCCTCCCACCAGGTTGGTGACGATGCCGTACAGCCAGGGCCGGGCCTGCGGCCTCGACAGGTCGTACCTGCGGCGCTGCTGGAAGGCGATCACGAAGGTCTCGGCCATCAGGTCGTCGGCCGCCTCGGTGCCGAGCCTCCTGGCCGCGTACCGGTGGATGTCGTCGGCGTACCGGTCGAACAGCACGGCGAAGGCGTCGGGGTCCTCCAGGGAACGCCGGACGACCGAGGCGTCGGACTCGGTGCACTCGTCGGCGCCGGCGGGGGCCTCCAGCACTTCGGACCCCGGCGGGGCGCTCACCGGTCGGTTCCTGGGCTCATGGGCATCCCTTGCTGAGGCGGGTTCGGTCACCTCCTGTTGGCCGATGTCCGCGTCCGGGTTCCCGTCATGCCCGTACGAAGCGCACCGGCGTCCCCGGGGCCGCCTGCGCCGCGCCCGCCAGCGCGGCTTCGGCGACCACGCCCACGACCGGGTAACCCCCCGTCGTCGGATGGTCGTTGAGGAACACCAGGGGCAGGCCGTCCGGCGGGACCTGGACGGCCCCCAGCACCATGCCCTCGCTGGGCAGTTCACCGTCCCGGGCGCGCCGCAGGGCAGGCCCCTCCGTGCGCAGCCCGATGCGGTTGCTGCGCTCCGAGACCCGGTACGCGGCGCTCGTGAGCGTGCGCAGTGCCTCCTCGGTGAACCAGCTGTCGCGCGGGCCCCGGTGCAGGGGCAGCACCAGCTCGGCCGGAGCGCCGGGCCAGGGCACGGTCCCGGCGTACGGGGCGGGGCCCGGCCGGCCCAGCGGCAGGACGTCGCCGTCACGCAGGACCGGCGGGCCGAGCCCGGAGAGCAGGTCGGCGGACCGGCTGCCGAGCACCGGCTCAGGCACCAGGCCGCCCGCGAACGCCAGGTAACCGCGCACCCCGTGCACGGCGGGGCCGGCCTCCAGCACCGCGCCGGCGGGCACCCGGACGGGCGCGCCCCAGGCGACGGGACGGCCGTCGACCGTGACCCGGCACCCCGCCCCGCCGACGACTGCGTACACCGGCCGGGTGCCGGTCACCCGGACCGCGCACCCCGTGAGCGTGGTCTCCAGCACGGCCGCGTCCGGCGCGTTGCCGACGAGCCGGTTGGCCAGCCGCAGGGCGGGAGCGTCCAGCGCCCCGGCCCTGGGCACGCCGAGATGGGCCCAGCCCGCCCGGCCCTCGTCCTGCACCGTGGTCAGGGCGCCCGCCCGGACCACTTCGAGCCCCGCGCTCATCCGGACACCCCCGCCGGCACGAAGCGCACACGGACCCCGGGACCGAGCAGCGCGGCGGGTTCGCGCGCCGGGTTCCAGAGCGCGTCCGGTTCCGGCATCCGGCCGATGAGCTGCCAGCCTCCGGGCGACTCGCGCGGATAGACCCCGGTGTAGGGCCCCGCGAGGGCCAGCGCCCCGGCCGGCACCCGGGTCCGGGGTGTGGCCCGGCGCTCCACGCTCAGGTGCCCCGGCAGTCCCGTCAGGTAGCCGAAGCCGGGCGCGAACCCGCAGAAGGCCACCCGGAATTCGGTACGCGCGTGGATGCGCCCCACCTCCTCCACCGCGACGCCCCACGCCCCGGCCACGTCGGCGAGGTCCGGGCCGTCGTAGACGACGGGTATCTCTACGGCCTCCCCCGCGTCCCGGCTCAGCGGCTCCACGGTCCACGACCGCAGCCGTCCGGCGAGCGTCCGGTCCTCCACCCCGTCCAGCAGCACGGTCCGGGCGCCGGGGACGATCTCGCGTACGCCGGGGAGCTCTCCGGCGGCCCGGCGGCGGAGCAGCTCCGCGTGGAATGCCTCCGTCTCCTCGCCGGACGCGAGCTCCACGAGCAGGGCGCGGGGCCCGGCCGCCAGGACCCGGATGCCGCTCACGCGAAGGCCCGTACGCGGACACCGGCTTCTTCCAGTGCCGTCCGCACCCGCAGGGCGAGCGCGGCGGCCCCGGGGGTGTCCCCGTGGACGCACAGCGACCGGGCCTCGACAGCTATCCGGCTGCCGTCCACCCCGGTCACGGCGCCGTCGACGGCCATGCCGACACTGCGGCGTACGACCTCGTCCGCGTCGTGGACCACCGCACCGGCCTGGCTCCGTGGCACGAGCGTGCCCTGCGGGGTGTACGCGCGATCGGCGAAGGCCTCCTCGACGGGGGTCAGTCCCGCCGCCTCCGCGTGGGCGAGCAGCCGCGAACCGGGCAGCCCGAGGACGGCCGGCCGGCCGCCCGCGAGCAGTACGCCCGCGACGACGGCGGCGGCCTGCTCCTCGTCCCGGACGACGCGGTTGTAGAGGGCGCCGTGCGGTTTCACGTACGACACCGTGGAACCGGCCGCCTCCGCGAAGACCCGCAGGGCGCCGATCTGGTAGGCGATCTCGGCGGTCAGCTCGTCCGCCGGCACGTCCATGGCGCGCCGCCCGAAGCCGGCCAGGTCGCGGTAGGAGACCTGCGCCCCGATGCGCACACCCCGCTCGGCGGCCGTGTCGCAGACCCGCCGCATCACGGAGGCGTCGCCCGCGTGGAAGCCGCAGGCGACGTTGGCGCTGGTGACACAGGTCAGCAGCGCCTCGTCCTCGGTGAGGGTCCAGCGTCCGAACCCCTCCCCCAGGTCGGCGTTGAGGTCCATCGACCGCGCGGGGCGCGTCACACTCGTCAGATCCGTCACGGGCGCACGCTAGCGATTGTTCAACAATCTGACAAGGGGCCGTCCACCGCCGGGGACGCCCGTACGGTTCACTGGGCACTGAACACAGCTGACGGGACACCAGGCAAGGGGCGGGGCATGGCGGGGACGACGAGCGGCGGACGGACCGGCGGCACCCCGGACCTCTCGGAACTGGCGACGCACAGCGCCTCCCTGGAGCGGTCGGGCACGGCCGAGCGGGTCGCCGCCATCCTGCGGGACCGGATCACCGAAGGCTACTTCCCGCCGGGCAGCCGCCTGTCCGAGGAGAGCATCAGCGGAGCCCTGGCCGTGTCCCGCAACACGCTGCGCGAGGCCTTCCGCCTGCTGTCGCACGAACGCCTCCTGGAGCACCGGCTCAACCGGGGCGTCTTCGTCCGCATCCTGGCCGTGGACGACCTGGTCGACATCTACCGGGTGCGGCTCCTCGTCGAGTGCGCGGCCCTGCGGGCCCTGGGCGAGCCCCCCTTCGACCTGGCAGCGGTCGAGGCGGCGGTGTCGACGGGCGAGCAGGCCGCCCTGCGCGACGACTGGCCCGCCTGCTCCACCGCCAACATCCGCTTCCACCAGGCGCTGGCCGGCCTGGCGAACAGCCCCCGCACCGACGAACTGATGCGCAACGTCCTGGCGGAACTGCGGCTCGCCTTCCATGTGATGGCCGACCCCCGCCGCTTCCACGAGCCCTATCTCACCCGCAACCGTGAGATCACGGACAGACTGGCCAAGGGGGACGCGGCCGGGGCCGAGCGGATGCTCGCCTTCTACCTGGAGGATTCCCGGCGCCAGCTGGCGGAGGCGTACGCACAACGGCTCACCGAGCGGTAACCCCGGGATTGTTCTCCGGTCCGACCCCGTGCGCCACGCCCGAAAGCCGCCTTCCCGCCCGTACCGCCCGATTCCGATCCATGTAGCCCACACTCTTGTGGGATTGTTGAACAACGCCCTAAGGTCTCGCCTAATAACCCCCGTCTGAGCAGAACCGTGCACCGCCACGTCTCTGCGCGGAAGAAGGCCGACGCGTGATCGTTCTCCTCGGCGTGCTCGTGGTGATCCTCGGATTCGCCACCCGCCGCAATCCCCTCCTTGTCGTGGGTGTCGCAGGCATCGTCACGGGGCTGCTCGGCAAGATGTCCCCGCAGGAGGTGCTGGCCTCCTTCGGGGAGAGCTTCGCCTCCGCGCGTTCCGTGACGGTCTTCGTCATCACGCTGCCGGTCATCGGGCTCCTGGAGCGGTACGGACTCCAGGAGCAGGCCCGTACGCTCATCGGCCGGCTGGGCAAGCTGACCACCGGCCGCTTCCTGACGCTCTATCTGCTGATCAGGCAGCTCACCGCCGCCGTCGGCCTCACCAGCATCGGCGGACCCGCACAGAGTGTGCGGCCGCTGATCGCCCCGATGGCCGAGGCCGCCGCCGAGACGAAGGCGGGTGGTCCGCTGCCGCAGAAGCTGCGGGAGAAGGTCCGCTCGCACGCGTCCGGCGCCGACACCATCGGAGTGTTCTTCGGTGAGGACTGCTTCCTCGCCATCGGTTCGATCCTGCTGATCACCGGCTTCGTGAACTCCACGTACGACCAGCACCTGGAGCCCCTGCACCTGGCGATGTGGGCGATCCCCTCCGCGATCTGCGCCTTCCTGATCCACGGGGCCCGGCTGCTCAACCTGGACCGGCAGCTGGAGCGCGAACTCGCCGTAGCCGCCGCCGAGAACGACCTGACGGCACACGCCGGGCTCCGGACGGAGGACGCCAAGTGATCAAGTCCGAGTACTTCTTCTGGCTGGTCGGCGCGGTGTTCCTCGTCATGGCCGCGCAGATGGCCATGGACCGCACCAACCCGAAGCGCTTCGGCTCCGCCGGCTTCTGGGGTCTGCTCGGTGCCGCGTTCTTCTACTCCACCGGAGTCGTCGACAAGTCCCTCCCCGCCGAACCCCTGGGCGTCGTCGTCCTGGTCCTGATCGTCCTGGGCGGCTTCGGCCTCACCGGCAAGGGCGAGTCACACACCCCGGCCCGCGAGAAGCGCGCGGCCTCGGCCGCCCGCTTCGGCAGCAAGCTGTTCCTCCCGGCTCTCACCATCCCCGTCGTCGCCATGATCTGCGCGACGCTCGTGAAGAACTGGAAGATCGGCGGCGAACCGGTCCTGGAGCCCGGATCCGAGACGATTCTCGGCCTCGGCGTCGGCGCGATCGCCGCGCTGGCCGTGGGCATGGTGCTCCTGCGCGAGCGGAAGGTCTCCGTGCCGCTGCACGCGGGGCGCAACATGCTCGAATCGATGGGCTGGGCCCTGCTCCTCCCGCAACTGCTCTCCGTCCTCGGCTCGATCTTCCAGACCGCCGGTGTCGGGGAGCAGGTCGGAAAAATCACCGAGGCGGTACTGCCGGACGGCCAGCGGGTGGTGGCCGTGGCCGTCTACTGCTGCGGCATGGCGCTGTTCACCATCGTCATGGGCAACGCCTTCGCCGCGTTCCCGGTGATGACCGCCGCGATCGGCTGGCCCGTCCTCATCGAGCAGATGAACGGTAACGCGCCCGCCGTCCTCGCGATCGGCATGCTGTGCGGCTTCTGCGGCACGCTCGTCACGCCGATGGCCGCCAACTTCAACCTCGTCCCGGCGGCACTCCTCGAACTCAAGGACCAGTACGGCCCGATCAAGGCCCAGCTCCCCACGGCAGCGGCCCTGCTGGTCTGCAACGTCGCGATCATGGCCCTCTTCGCCTTCTGAGCCCTCTGAGCCCTCTGAGCCCTCCGACCCGAACGACCCACCCTCTGGCCCTCTGGAGTGACCCCGATGTCCCCCGCGCTCCCCGCTGCGTACGCCGTCCCCTTCGCGGAACTGGCCCTCGCCAACGTCGTACGCGAATACCCCAACGCTCCCGCCCACCTCTACGCCGGGCCCGAGGAACTCGTCGCCCCCCGCACGCTGCACCCCGCGTTCTACGGGGGCTACGACTGGCACTCCACGGTGCACATGCACTGGCTGCTCGTCCGCATCGTGCGTCGCTTCTCCACCACCGGCGACCTCCCCGCCACCCTGACCACGCGCATCCGCGAGGTGCTCGACACCCATCTGACCCCCGCGAACATCACCGTGGAGGCGGACTACCTGCGCGGCCGGCCCCACTTCGAGCGCCCCTACGGCTGGGCCTGGCTGATCGCGCTCGCCGGGGAGTGCCGGGCGCTCGGCACTCCCGACGGCGACCGCTGGGCCGAGGCACTGGCCCCCGGCGTGGCAGCGGTCGGCGACCTGCTCGGCGGCTGGCTGCCCAAGGCGACCTATCCGGTACGGCACGGCGTCCACAACAACAGCGCGTTCGGACTGGGCCTGATCCTCGACGCGGGCGGGGCCGCCGGGCTGCCGGAACCGGTCCTCGACGCGGCGGCGGACCGGCTGCGGACCTGGTTCACCGACGACCACGACGCCCCCGCCCACTGGGAGCCCTCCGGCCAGGACTTCCTCTCCCCCGCCCTGGCCGAGGCGGACGCGATGCGGCGGGTGCTGCCGACTGCGGAGTTCCGTACCTGGATCGCCACGTTCCTGCCGGATCTGGTGTCCGCCACGCCGGGCTCCACGCTGCTCGACCCGCCGGTGGTCTCCGATCACGCCGACCCCCAGATCGGCCACCTCCTCGGCCTCACCCTGAGCCGGGCGGCCGCCCTCCGTTCGATCGCGGGCGCGCTCCCGGACGGCCCGGCCCGCACCGCGCTCCTGGCCTCGGCCGAGGCCCATCTCGCGCTCGGCCTGCCGACGGTGTCCTCCGGGGACTTCTCCTCGGACCACTGGCTGGCGACGTACGCCGCTCTGGCCCTGGACACGGCGCCCGGCCACTGACCGGCGGGGCGCAGGGGCTCAGGCCCTACCCTCGGCGTATGAGCGACAGCGCCCCCGACACGTCCGGCACCTCCGCGCTCCGTGGCCGGTGGCGCGAGGCCCTGCTCGCCGCACGCGGTGGCACGGGCCTCGCGCCCGACCCCGATCCGTACGCCGACGCCCTCCTCGCCCGCTGGGCCGAACCCCAGCGGCGCTACCACACCACGGCTCACCTCACCCAGGTCCTGGACCGCGTCGACACCCTGGCCGGCCACGCCGCCGACCCGGACCTGGTCCGCCTCGCCGTCTGGTTCCACGACGCGGTGTACCGCCCCGACCGCTCCGAGAACGAGGAGCGCAGCGCCGCACTCGCCGAACGGGCCCTGCCCGAGGCCGGTCTCCCCGACGCGGGGACGGCCGAGGTGGCCCGCCTCGTCCGGCTCACCGTGACGCACGACCCGGCGGACGGCGACACCAACGGCGAGGTGCTGTGCGACGCGGACCTCGCGATCCTGGCGGCGCCCCCCAAGGAGTACGCGGCGTACGCGGCGCAGGTCCGGGAGGAGTACGGCTTCGTCCCGGACGACGCGTTCCGCGAGGGGCGCGCCGCCGTCCTGCGTCAGTTGCTGGAGCTGCCCTGCCTGTTTCGCACGCCCCACGGGTCGGCGGAGTGGGAACCCAGGGCGCGGCAGAACCTGACCACGGAACTGGAGCTGCTCACCCACTGAGACATGGGAATGACAGGGACGAAAGCACTGTTGGCCACTGTCATGCCCGACTCCGCTGTCACGCCCGATCCTGCTTCCGGCCGCTCCCGTATGCCGATGGCCGTCTACATCCTCGGCCTGTCCGTCTTCGCCCTCGGCACCAGCGAGTTCATGCTGTCCGGGCTGCTGCCGCCCATCGCCGACGACATGGACGTGTCCATCCCGAAGGCGGGCCTCCTCATATCCGCCTTCGCGATCGGCATGGTGGTCGGCGCCCCGCTGCTGGCCGTCGCCACGCTGCGGCTGCCCCGCCGCACGACCCTCATCGCCCTCATCTCGGTCTTCGGGCTCGGCCAGGTCGCCGGTGCGCTGGCGCCGACGTACGACGTGCTGTTCGTCTCCCGTGTGGTGAGTGCGCTGGCGTGCGCCGGCTTCTGGGCGGTCGGTGCGGCGGTCGCCATCGCGATGGTTCCGGTGAACGCGCGGGCCAGGGCGATGGCCGTGATGATCGGCGGGCTGTCGATCGCCAACGTGCTCGGGGTGCCGCTCGGCGCCTTCCTCGGGGAGAGCTTCGGCTGGCGTTCGGCGTTCTGGGCGGTGGGCGCCGCGTCCGCCGTGGCGCTGGTCGGGGTCGTCACCCGCATCCCGCGCATTCCGCTGCCGGACGAGAAGCCGCAGCTCAAGAAGGAAGTCGCGATCTACAGGGACCGTCAGGTGTGGCTGTCCATCGTGATCACCGCCCTCGCGGCCGGCGGTGTGTTCTGCGCGTTCAGCTACCTCGCGCCGCTGCTCACCGACGTGGCCGGACTGGGTTCGGGCTGGGTCCCGTGGGTGCTCGCGCTGTTCGGACTCGGCGCGATCATCGGTACGACGATCGGCGGCCGGGTCGCGGACGCGCACCTCTTCGGCGTGCTGCTGAGCGGCATCAGCGCCTCGACGGTCTTCCTGGTGGCCCTCGCCCTCTTCGCGTCGAACCAGGTCGCCGTCGTCGTCCTGGCGTTCCTTCTGGGGCTGTCGGCGTTCTACACGGCACCGGCGCTCAACGCCCGGATGTTCAACGTGGCGGGGGTGGCCCCCACGCTGGCGGGTGCGACGACCACCGCCGCGTTCAACCTGGGCAACACCAGCGGCCCCTGGCTGGGCGGTGCGGTGATCGACGCGGACTTCGGCTTCCGGGCCACGGCCTGGGCGGGTGCCGCGATGCTGCTGCTCGGCCTGGTGGCCGTGACGGTCTCCCTGCGGCTGGGCGGCGGGGGCAAGCCGTCCCGGCGCATCGCGTCGGGCACACCGGCGCGCGTCATCCCGGCGCAGGACGCCCCTTCGGCCTCCGCAGCCCCGCGTCCGTGAGCCGGCGCACGATCTCCTTCGAGCCGACCTCCAGCGCCCCGGCGCGCACCGCGTCCGCGTAACGCGCCTCGGGCACGTCGTAGTGGTCGCGCTCGAAGGCGCGGGGCGGGCAGCCGATCGTGGCGGCGAAGGCGTGCAGCTCCTCGAACGACACGTCGCTGACCAGGTGCGACCACAGGCGGCCGTGGCCCGGCCAGGTCGGCGGATCGATGTAGACGGTCACCGCCCGAGCACCTCGGCGAGCGAGCCCACCCGTGCGACGGAGACCGTCGCCTTCGTGCAGACCCAGTGCGGATCGGTGCCGAGCTCCGGCTCGACGTCCAGGGCGTGCGGCCCTCCCTCCGTACACACCGGGCACAGCGGCCAGCGCCCGTGCCGCTCCAGGAGCGCGTCCTGGACGTCCTGCGCCACGAGCCCGGTGACGAAGGCCACACCCTCGGGCCACTGCTCGACCCACCACCGCCGGTGGGCCACCGCGTCCTCGACCATCGAGACGATCCCGGCCTCGGCCACGTCACCCGCGACGAGATCGGCCATCACCAGCGCCCGCGCGGTATGCAGCTCCTGCTCAACCCCATTCAACTCCATCCCCCCATTCTCCCCCGCGCGCCGTGCCCCCCAGCCGGTCGGGGGGAAGCTGTAGACGCGAGAAACGGACATAACCCCCACGTTCCTGTCCGTAATCTCCCAGTGACGGATGAGGGATTGACTGGGAGGGGGGGTGGAAATAACTTTCAGGTGTGACCAATGACGTGAAGGAAAGTTTCAGCCCGGAGTCCCCGCCTGCGCCTGCGGCTCTCGCCGCCAAGGTGCGTACCCTCGCCCCGACCATGACCCGTTCCATGCAGCTGGTCGCCGAGGCGGTCGCGGGGGACCCCGCCGGGTGTGCCGCCCTCACCGTCACCGGTCTCGCCGAGCTCACCGGCACGAGCGAGGCGACCGTCGTCCGCACCGCCCGCCTCCTCGGCTACCCCGGCTACCGCGACCTGCGTCTCGCGCTCGCCGGCCTCGCCGCCCACCAGCAGTCCGGCCGGGCGCCCGCCGTCACCGCCGACATCGCGGTCGACGACCCGATCGCCGACGTCGTCACGAAGCTCGCCTACGACGAGCAGCAGACCCTCGCCGACACGGCGGCCGGTCTCGACACCGTGCAGCTCGGAGCCGCCGTGGCCGCCGCCGCGACCGCCCGCCGCATCGACGTCTACGGCGTCGGCGCGTCCTCCCTGGTCGGCCAGGACCTGGCCCAGAAGCTGCTCCGCATCGGCCTGATAGCCCACGCCCACATGGATCCGCACCTCGCCGTGACCAACGCGGTGCAGCTCCGCTCCGGCGACGTGGCCATCGCGATCACCCACTCCGGTTCCACCGGCGACGTCATCGAGCCGCTCCGGGTCGCCTTCGACCGCGGCGCGACGACGATCGCGATCACCGGACGCCCCGACGGACCGGTCTCGCAGTACGCCGACCACGTGCTGACCACGTCCACCGCGCGGGAGAGCGAGCTGCGGCCCGCCGCCATGTCGAGCCGCACGAGCCAGCTCCTCGTCGTCGACTGCCTCTTCATAGGGGTCGCCCAGCAGACGTACGAGACGGCCGCACCCGCGCTGTCCGCCTCGTACGAGGCGCTCGCCCACCGCCACACCCCCCGCAGCCGCTGACCCCGGCAGCACCCGCACCCGCGAACCGTACGAGCCCGAGAAAGCAGAGCCGCTGTCCATGACCTCCACCACCGACCCCAGCACCGACGCAGACGCCGACGCCGCCGGCGGCTACGGCGAACTGCGCGCCCAGCTCGCCACGCTCACCACCGAGGCATTCCGCCCCGAGCTCGCCGAGATCGACCAGCTCCCCACGCAGGACATAGCGCGGATCATGAACGGCGAGGACACCACCGTCCCCGCCGCCGTGGCCGAGAAGCTGCCGCAGATCGCCGCCGCGATCGACGCCACCGCCGAGCGCATGGCGCGCGGGGGCCGGCTGATCTACGCGGGCGCCGGCACGGCCGGCCGTCTCGGTGTGCTCGACGCCAGCGAGTGCCCGCCCACCTTCAACACCGACCCGTCCGAGGTCATCGGCCTGATCGCGGGCGGCCCCTCCGCCATGGTCACGGCCGTGGAGGGCGCCGAGGACAGCAAGGAGCTGGCCGCGGCAGACCTCGACGGTCTGGGCCTCACCGCCGACGACACCGTGGTCGGCGTCTCCGCCTCCGGCCGCACGCCGTACGCCATCGGGGCCGTCGAGCACGCCCGTACCAGGGGCGCGCTCACCATCGGCCTCTCCTGCAACGCGGACTCCGCGCTCGCCGCCGCGGCCGAACACGGCCTGGAGATCGTCGTCGGCCCCGAGCTCCTCACCGGCTCCACCCGCCTCAAGGCGGGCACGGCACAGAAGCTCGTCCTGAACATGCTCTCGACGATCACCATGATCCGGCTCGGCAAGACGTACGGGAACCTCATGGTCGACGTGCGCGCCTCCAACGAGAAGCTGCGCGCCCGCTCCCGGCGGATCGTCTCGCTCGCCACCGGCGCCTCCGACCAGGAGATCGAGGCGGCGCTCGCCGCCACCGACGGCGAGGTGAAGAACGCCATCCTCACCATCCTCGGCGGGGTCGACGGCCCCACTGCCGCCACCCTCCTGGCCGACTCCGACGGTCACCTCCGCGCCGCCCTCGCGGCCGTCCGAACCACCTGACGCACCACTCCCCGCACAGCAAGGCACCACGCACCATGGCTACTGAAGACAAGAACCGCGCCACTGCCGCCGCGATCCTGCCGCTTGTCGGTGGCGCCGCGAACGTCAGCTCGATCGCCCACTGCATGACCCGGCTCAGGCTCGGCCTGCACGACCGTTCCCTCGTGGACGACGAGGCCCTCAAGGCGGTCCCCGCCGTGATGGGCGTGGTCGAGGACGACACCTACCAGATCGTCCTCGGACCGGGCACCGTCGCCCGGGTCACCCCCGAGTTCGAGCAGCTGGTCGAGGAGGGCCGGGCGGCCGGCACCCCCGCACCCACACCCACCCACACGGCCGAGGAGCTCGCCGACAAGGGCGCGTCCCTCAAGGCGCAGCAGAAGGCGAAGAACGCCACCCCGTTCAAGCTGTTCCTGCGCAAGATCGCGAACATCTTCGTCCCGCTGATCCCCGCCCTGATCGGCTGCGGCATCATCGCCGGCCTCAACGGCCTCCTGGTGAACCTCGGCTGGCTGCCCTCGGTCACCCCCGCCCTGGCGGCGATGGCCTCCGGCTTCATGGCCCTGATCGCGGTCTTCGTCGGCTACAACACGGCGAAGGAGTTCGGCGGTACGCCGATCCTCGGCGGTGCGGTCGCGGCGATCATCGTCTTCCCCGGCGTCGCGAACATCGACGTCTTCGGCCAGACCCTCTCCCCCGGCCAGGGCGGCGTCCTCGGCGCCCTCGGCGCGGCGGTCCTCGCGGTGTACGTCGAGAAGTGGTGCCGCCGCTGGGTGCCGGAAGCCCTGGACGTCCTGGTCACCCCGACCCTGACGGTCCTGGTCTCCGGCCTCGTCACGATCTTCGGCCTGATGTACGTGGCCGGTGAGGTCTCCTCCGCCATCGGGACGTTCGCCGACTGGCTGCTCTCCACGGGCGGCGCGGGCGCGGGCTTCCTGCTCGGCGGCTTCTTCCTGCCCCTGGTGATGCTGGGCCTGCACCAGGCCCTGATCCCCATCCACACCACCCTGATCGAGCAGCAGGGCTTCACGGTCCTGCTCCCGATCCTCGCGATGGCCGGTGCCGGCCAGGTCGGCGCGGCGGCGGCGGTCTACCTCCGCCTCCCCCGCAACGAGTCGATCCGCAAGACGATCAGGTCCGCCATGCCGGCGGGTCTCCTGGGCGTCGGCGAACCCCTGATCTACGGCGTCTCACTCCCGCTGGGCCGCCCGTTCATCACGGCCTGTGTGGGCGGCGCGTTCGGCGGCGGCTTCGTGGGCCTGTTCAACCAGCTCGGCGACTCGGTCGGCTCGACGGCCATCGGCCCGTCCGGCTGGGCCCTGTTCCCGCTCCTCGACGGCAACCACGGCCTCGGCTCCACGATCGCGATCTACGCGGGCGGCCTGCTCGTCGGCTACGTCGCGGGCTTCGTGGCGACGTACTTCTTCGGCTTCAGCAAGGCACTCCTGGAAGAGTTCAACGTGACCCAGGACCCGACCCCGTCACCGATCACAGCCACAGGCGGCACCACCCCCGCGAAGGCCCCAGCGGCCGTCTGACCCGTCACTGGGAAGTTACGGACCACCAAATCGCCACAAACACACCATCCCCGCGTCCCTGATCTCCCAACGACCCGCCAAGTGTGATGAGGCGGTGTGTAAGGGGATTCCTTTCGGGCACTAGGGGGTCGGAGGTTGATAACAATGGTTCCCCTGCTTCTCGTTCTTCTGCTCGCTCTGATCCTTTTCGGTGCCGGTTTCGCACTCAAGGCACTGTGGTGGATCGCCGTGATCGTACTCGTGGTCTGGCTGATCGGATTCTTCGTGCGTCCGGCAGCCAGCGGTGGTAAGCGTGGCCGGTGGTACCGCTGGTAGACCGCCCCGACCAGCACTGACGCGGGTGGCGCAGGACCGACGAGGTCCTGCGCCACCCGCGTTTTCCGTGTTTATGGAATGCGCGGGGTGTGGGGCGGAGAAGTACGGGAAGGCGAAATAGTGAGCGGCACTCGTCCTCATCGCGATGGGATTCGCCGTACCGAAGGAAACCGTCGAGGAAGGAGCCGTAAATGAGCGACAACCTGTGGGGCTATCAGCCCACGAGTGGTCACACCGCGGGCGCCGACCTGACCGGATTCTCGGTCGAGGCGACGGACGGAAGCGTCGGCAAGGTCGACAAGCACTCCGACGAGGTGGGCTCGGCCTACCTGGTCGTCGACACCGGGGTCTGGATCTTCGGCCGGAACGTCCTGCTCCCGGCAGGCACGGTCAAGGGGATCGACACGGAGCACAAGACGATATTCGTCGACCTGACCAAGGACCAGATAAAGGACTCCCCGGAGTTCGACAAGCACAACCACGCGGACGATCCGGGCTACCACGCCCAGGTCGGCGGCTACTACGACAGCTACCGCATCATGTGAACCTGACGCACCACGTGCAGAGGCGGGGTCGGCTCCTCATACGGGCCGGCCCCGCTGTTCAGCCGGAAAGCAGCCCGGAAGTCAGCCCGGAGGTCAGCCCGGGAAGTCCGCCGTGAGCAGGGTGACGGCGAAGGGGTCGGGCAGCGGGAGCGGTTTCCCGAAGGGCACGGCGTCGGAACGCTTGTACGTTCCGTCCTCGTTCGGCTCCGTGAACAGCGTGGCCATCGCACCTCGCGTGTCGAAGCGGTCGATCAGCAGGTACATCGGGACGCCTGCCCGCGCATAGGCGCGGTACTTCTTCGTCCTGTCCTCCCGGGCGTTCCCCTTGGACGTGATCTCGACGATCAACAACGCCTCCGACGCATCCATCGGGTCGCTGGTCTCCGGATCGGCGGCTGCGATCAGCTCCCTGGGCATCACGACGAGGTCTGGGACGTACAGCTTGTCGAGCGGCGCGACGTGCACACCGAGCTTCTGGTAGATCCCCAGCGTCTTGGGGAGGTTCGTGTAGAGCCTGCGCTGGACCGCCGAGGCGATGCCGCTGTGGTGCGCATGAGGCGGTGGCACCAGGACGATCTGGTCTTCGTCGATCTCGGCGCGCCACCCTTCAGGCACGTCCAGCTCCTGCCATGTCTGCAACAGGTACTCCCACGGGGGACCTTCGGAGCCCGGAACGCTTTCGATCGTCACAGCGGTCATTGCACGTCTCTTCTCCTGTGGTCTGGCGTGGAGGGCAGATCGACGTCCCGGAGAACCGGGCGGCCGTTCACCCGCATCTCAGTGTGCAGACGCTGATCACCGAGCAGCGCGCATACGGACGGTGAAGGGTTGAAAGCATGTCGAAGGGTCCCACCACCTCCGAGGAACTGCGGGCGGAGGAGAGCGGGCACGGGCCACGGCATGGTGTCGTCCGCACCGCGTTCGGCGTCCTGCGCCGTGGCGGGCGCCCGCTGGCCGGAGTGACGGCGCGTGTGACCGGGCTGGCGGCGCTGGGGGGCCTGGTGGTGACGGTCGTGGCGTTCCTCGTCATGTGGCCCACCTTCACCGAGATACGCCTGGGCGCGATCCGGGCCCGCATCGACGAGGACTCGTACGCCCCCGACGGCAGCCGGGTGCAAGACATGTGGCTCACCCTCCTCGCCTGCCTGCCGCTGCTGATACTCCTGCTGCACCTGGGATGCGCCGCCATCCAGACGGCCGCCGCCCGTGCGGCCGGGGTGGGACGCGGCCGGTTCCGCGCGGTCCTGGGTGTGTACGCGCTGCGGGGCGTCCTCGTGTGGGCGCCGTTGGTGCTCGGCATCCTGGTGGAGGAGACCTTCACCACCACCCTGTTCAGGGAGCACACCGTGCTCGTCCCGAAGTGGGAGTACCCCAACCTGTTCGAGCTGCTGCGCTACGGTCCGCCCCTGCTCGGCATGGTGATCGCCCTGGTGCTCCGGCTCGGCTGGACCCTGGCCCCGGCCACCGCCGCGACGGAGGGCCTCGGTCCCTGGGCCGCGATGCGCCGCTCCTGGTCGCTCGTGTGGGGCCGGACCTCCGCCTGGTTCCGGACCGTGGCCTTCGCGCTTCCCCTGGGTGTGCTCACCGTCGGCATGTACGTCCTGCTGCACCTCGCCGCCCGGCCCCTGCGCTCCGGCACGGTCCACGTCTTCCTGGAGTGGGGCCCGGACAACACCTACGCCGCGTACGTCGTCGGGCTCCTCGTCCCGATCGCCGTCGCCCTGCTGCTCACCGGCGCCCTGGCCCTTCCGCCGGCGCACGCCGTCCTCGCGGTGCTCCAGCAGCGGCTCGTCGAGGCCCGGGAGCGGCGGGCGGCGGACCGGACCTGACGCCCCGGGGCGGCCCTCACGGCAGCCGCCCCTCCCGGTTGATCTCCCGCACCCGCGCCCGCAGCACGAGTCCCGGCGGGGCCGGGCGCACGGCCTCAGGCGGGCATTCCCACTCCGCGCCGCCGCCCGGCGGACGCAGTTGGACGTACGGGCCGACGCGGCCCATCACCCGGCCCACCCGGCCGTCCCGGCCGTCCACCGCGAAGGTCCCGGGCTCCGGCGTACACGGCTCCAGTCCTTCAACTGTCATGTGCCGCCGCCGCTTCGAGCTGCACGCTCAGCCGCATGGCCGTCTCCAGCGAGCACCGGCCGAGGTCGACGAGCGGGGTCGGCTCGTCGCCCGCGCACGAGACCGGGTCGATCCGCAGCGACGGCAGCTTCACACCGACCCCCGCCAGCCCGGCCCGTAGCCGCTCCACCGCGTCCTCCGCCGCTCGCACTCTGCCCGCTGCTTCTCTGCGCCGTTCCGTAGCCGTCATCATGATCTTCCCCATTTCCACGCTGAGTAGTGGCTATGCCTACACAGCGTGTCCAATTCCTCGCTACCGTGGAAGAGGCGCAGTTCCAACACCCCCAGATGTGTCACAGGGAGTCGCCTTGCCCGGACCCAAGAAGCTCGACCCGTCGTCCTCACCCCGCGCACTCCTCGGCGCCGAACTCCGCCACCGGAGAGAGGCGGCGGGCCTCTCGCAGGACGAGCTGGGGGCGCCGCTGTTCGTCAGCGGCTCCTTCATCGGACAGCTGGAAGCCGGTACGCGGCGCATGCAGGTGGACCAGGCCCAGAAGCTGGACGAGGTGCTGGGCGCGGACGGGTTCTTCGAACGGCACTGCGCGGCCCTGCAGAAGTCCAGGTACCCGGACCACTTCGCGGAGGCTGCAGAGGCGGAGCGGGAAGCGATCACGATCAAGGAGTACGCGCCCCTCCTGATCCCGGGACTGTTGCAGACCGAGGCGTACGCGCGCGCCGTGTTCCGGGCCTACCAGCCGACCGCGACCGAGGACGTGATCGACGAACTGGTGGCGGCGCGCCTTGAGCGGGCGCAGTTGCTGACCGATCCAACAACGCCCCTGGTTTGGGTGGTCCTCGACGAAGCGGTCCTGCGCCGCGAGTCGGGTGGTCGGGCTGTGATGGCCGAAGCGTTGCGACATCTGCTCGGTCTGGCCTACCGCCACCGGGCGATCTTGCAGGTTCTGCCCTTCTCGGCAGGTGCTCACATGGCACTGCAAGGGTCACTCAAGCTGATGTCCTTCCAGGATGCCCCCACGCTCGCTTACCTCGAAGGGCTGGGAACAGGGAGGTTGCAGGATGATCCGGCCACCGTCCGGCACCACGAGCTGACTTACGATCTGGTGGTGGCCAGCGCATTGTCACCGGAAGCATCCCTGGTCCTGATGGAGACCGTGGCGGAGGATTACTCCCATGAAGATCAGCAGCTCTGACTACGACCTGAACACGGCAACCTGGCACAAGTCCTCGTACAGCGGCGGGGACGGCGGCAACTGCCTCGAAATCGCAACCTGGCGCAGATCCACGTACAGCGATGCCAGCGGCGGCAACTGCCTCGAAGTCGCCGACGGGCTCCCCCACGTCGTCCCCGTCCGGGACTCCAAGGTCACCGACGGCCCGGCGCTCATGTTCCGGACCGAGGCGTGGGCTGCCTTCGTCGACGACCTGAAGCGCGCGTAGCTACGTCCGGCTCCCCGCCCGGCGGGCGCGCTCCGCCGGGCGGGGAGCCGGAGCGACTTTCGTCGTCCGGCGTCGCGACCAATGGTTACAGCGGTGCCGGGGCGGGGGTCTCTACGGTGGGCGCGTGACTCGTGTTGATTCGATGGCCCCCGCAGACCCCTCCCCCCTGGCACCGGCAGTGAGGGCGCGGGTGGCGTCCTGGTCGGCCGTGCCGGGGCGGGCCCTTCTCGCGCCCGGGATGTGGCCTGCCCAGCGCATCGTGGGTGAGGTCTTCCTGAGCCTGACGCTCGCGGTGCTGGGGGCGGGCGCCGGGCTGCTGGATGACCAGAGCATGGCGCAGGCCCTCGGAGTCGGGCTGCTGGCCGGGCTGTTGTCGGTCCTGCGCCGGGGGCTGCCCGCCGCCGTGCTGCTGGCTGCCGCAGCCGGCTCCGCGCCGCTCTTCGGCTTCGCGCCGCTGCTCCTCGTCGTCGCCTGGTCGGCCGGACGGCGGATCGACGGGCTCGGCAGGGCGTGCGCCGTCTTCGCGCTCGCTTACGGTCTCGCCCTCGGCCTGACCGCCGCGTGGGAGTCGCACGCCTCGTGGTCGCTGCTGGCCGTCGCCGGGATGTTCATCCTGGTCGCGATCATCGTCCCGGGACTCGCGGGGCGCTACTGGTCGCAGCGCCGGACGCTGACCGACACCCTCCACGAGTACAACGCCCAGCTCCTGCGCGAGCGGACGATGCTCGTCGGGCAGGCCAGGATGCTGGAGCGTCAGCGGATCGCGCAGGACATGCACGACAGCCTCGGCCACCAGCTCGCGCTGATCGCGGTGCACACCGGTGCGCTGGAGGTGGACCGGGAGCTGACCGGGCAGCAGCGCGAGGCCGTCGGGGTGCTGCGTGAGGCGTCGGTGGCCGCGATGCACGAACTGCGGGACGTGGTGGGCGTGCTGCGGGACGGCGCGGACATCCCGGCCGCCGGGGACGGAGTCCAGGGCGAGGACCCAGGGGCGCCGGCGCGTGGTGTGGGCGGCGTCGACAGCCTCGCCGAGACGTCCCGGAAGGCGGGTGCGGCCGTGGAGATCCGGCGCTCGGGCGAGGTGCGCCCGCTCGCGACGACCGCCGACCACGCGGCGTACCGCGTGGTCCAGGAGGGTCTGACCAACGCCCACAAGCACGCCCCGGGCGCGCCGATCACCATCGGTCTGCGGTACGAACCGGACTCGCTGGTCGTGGAGGTCGCCAACGGCCCGGTGGCCCGGCCGGTGAGCGGCGGTGTGGCGAGCGGGGGCCAGGGCCTGACCGGTCTTGAGGAGCGGGCCCGGCTCGTCGGGGGCATGGTGCACGCGGGTCCCACGGCTGACGGCGGGTTCCGGCTGGCCGGCGTGCTGCCGTACACGTCGCCAGGTGACGCGAGGAAGACGTTCGTCGCCCCGCCGGACGACTTTCGGGCGCAGAACCCGGCGGGCCCCGCGGGTGAGAGTGATCCGGTCATCGACTGGAACGGTCTCCCGAAGGAGTTGGCCAAGGCAGTGAACAGGACCAAGAGGGGCAACGGAATAGCGATCGGGTGCGGGGTGGCGGCTCTGGTCGCCGTCGTGCTCGTGATCGGGGTGGTCGTCGCGGGGGTCTTCCTCGTACGGGAGGCGGACAAGGCGATGATCGAGCCCGAGCAGTACGACGCCGTGACGGTCGGTCAGTCGGAGCGGTCGGTGCGCGAGGAACTGCCCAAAGGGGACTCGTTCATGAACACCGGTCCTGGCGACGGCGCACCGCCGGAGCCGGACGGTGCGACGTGCCTCACCCTGCTCTCCACGGAGATCGGGTCCAGCCTGACCGCCGACCCGGTCTTCCGGTTCTGCTTCAAGGACGGCAAGCTGATCGAGAAGAAGTCCTACGAGGCTGGCTGAGGGAGCACGGGCCCCGGCGGGCGGTGTGATCGGGGATGATGGCCCCATGTCCGCGGAGTTGACCGATCAGAACCGCTCAGGAGAGTCGTGATCAGGGTTCTTGTGGCGGATGACGAGCCGCTGATCCGGGCGGGCATCCGGATGATCCTCTCGTCGGCCGACGACATCGACGTCGTCGCCGAGGCGGCGGACGGCCGTGAGGCGGTCGAACTCGCCCGGTCGCAGCGGGTGGACGTCGCGCTGATGGACATCCAGATGCCAGTGATGGACGGGCTGACGGCCCTGACCGAGCTGGGCCGGGTGGCTCCCCAGGTGAGGGTGCTGATCCTGACGACGTTCGGGGAGCGGCAGAACGTGCTGCGTGCCCTGACCGGGGGCAGCGCGGGCTTTCTGCTGAAGGACTCGGCGCCCGCGGAGCTGATGCGGGCGGTGCGGGCGGCGGCGGGCGGGGAGGCGTATCTTTCGCCGGGTGCCACGCGGCATGTCGTGGACTCGCTGGCTTCCGGGGGCGCCGGCCGGCGGGCGGAGGACGCCCGCCGCAGGCTGGAGAAGCTGACCGGCCGCGAGCGTGACGTCCTGGCCCTGCTCGGCGAGGGCCTCTCCAACGCGGACGCGGGCCAGCGGATCCATATGAGCGAGGCGACGGTGAAGGCGTACGTGAGCCGCATCCTCGCCAAGCTGGAGTGCGAGAACAGGGTGCAGGCCGCGCTGCTGGCGCGGGACGCCGGCCTCGGCGTGTGAGTGCCGGGGCGTCTCAGACCACCTGGATCACATGCTTGCCCCGTACGCCGCCGGCCTCCAGGGCCCGGTGGGCGGCGGCGATTCCGGAGAGCGGGTGGACGGTGTCTACGACCGGGCGGATCGCGCCGCTCTCCACGTAGCGGGTGAGTTCGGCGAGCAGGTCGTGGCCCGGGTTGCCGCTGAAGAAGCGGACGCGTCCCCGGCCGTGGGCGGTCGAGGCCAGCATGTAGCCGAGGCTCGCGGCGATGTGGTCGAGGTCGAAGGCGATGGAGACCATGCGGCCTCCGGGTGCCAGCCGTCCCCGGAAGGCCCGGAGTCCGGTGCCGACGGTGTCCATGATGACGTCGAAGGGGCCCAGGTCGGACGGTCCGGTGGTCGCGTAGCTGTGGGCCTCGTCCGCTCCCAGTTCCCGGACGAGATCGAGGTTCTTCGTGCCCGCGAGGCCCGTGACGTGGGCGCCGAGGGCCTTGCCGAGCTGGACGGCGATGCTGCCGACTCCCCCGGCGGCGCCGCGTACGAGCAGGCGCTCGCCCGCCTTCAGCCGTGCCTTGGTCCGGAGGGCGGTGATGGCCGTCGTGCCGACGGGGAGGGAGGCGGCCTCGACGAGGCCGAGGTTCTCGGGGGCGTACGCGAGGTTCCGGGGGCGTACGGCGACGTATTCGGCCGCGCTGCCGAAGGTGCGGGGCAGGACGCCCCACACCCGGGCGCCGGGGCGCAGGCCGGTGACGGCCGGGTCCACCTCGGCGACCTCGCCGGTGAAGTCGATCCCGGTGCGCTGGGGGAAGGTGCGGCCGGTCACCAGGCGGACGCGTCCGGCGCGTCCGTGGAGCTCGCCGCCGTTGACGCTCACCGCGTGGACGCGGACCAGCACCTCGCCCTGCTGGAGTGCCGGTACCGGGACCTTGCCGACGTAGAGGACGTCGGGAGGGCCGTAGCTGTCGTAGAGCGCCGCGCGCATGTCGTTCATGTCCCCAGGCTAGGCGCGTAAGTGGATGACCCCCTCCATTTGGCTTAAAGTGAGAAACATGCCTGATCAGACCTCTCACAAGCCGGCCGGCGAGGGCCTGCGCGCCGATGCCAGGGAGAACCGGGAGCGGATTCTCCGGGCGGCGCGCGAGGCGTTCGCCGCGCAGGGCATCGACGTGCCCGTGGCGGCGGTCGCCCGGCGGGCAGGGGTCGGGGTCGCCACGCTGTACCGGCGCTTCCCCACGCGCGACGCGCTCGTGACGGAGGCCTTCGCGGAGGAGCTCACCCACTGCGTGTCCGTGCTCGACGAGGGACTGGCGGACCCGGACCCCTGGCGCGGATTCTGCTCGGTGATCGAGCAGGTCTGTCTGATGCAGTCGGTGGACCGGGGGTTCACACAGGCGTTCCTCGCGGAGTTCCCCGGCCAGGCGGACTTCGCCCTGGAGCGCACCCGTGCCGAGGAGCGCCTTGCCCTGCTGGTCCGGCGGGCCAAGGAGGCGGGCGCCTTGCGCGAGGACTTCGACCTGAGTGACATCACCCTGCTGCTGCTCGCCAACTGCGGGGTCACGGCCGGCTCGGGCGAGGAGGCCGCCGCCGCGTCCCGGCGGCTGACCGCCTATCTGCTCCAGTCCTTCCGGGCCGACCGGTCGACCCCCCTGCCGCCGCCCGCGTCCCTGCGGCTCGGCCCTGTGCCGATGTCCGGGCACTGACTCCACAGGGCAGCACGTGTGACGCACGTCATATTCAGGTCGCGTCACAGGCAGGCACCCATCTTCCGTCCCGAGGTCATCAGCGAACGGCGGAAGAAGGCGGAAGCGATGAACACACAGCACGAGACGGACCGGCCGGCCCCTCACCACGTCCTGATCCTGGGCGCCGGATACGCGGGCATGGCGGCGGCCGTCCAGCTGGCGGCCCGGGTCGGGCGGCAGCAGGACGTACGCGTCACCCTGGTGAACGCGCAGGACCACTTCACCGAGCGGCTGCGGCTGCACATGACCGCGACCGGGCAGCAACTCGGTGAGCTGAGCATCCCGGAGCTGCTGGACGGCACGGGCGCGCGGTTCGTACGCGGCTGGGTGACGGCGGTGGACGCGGACGCGAGGACCGTACGGATCGACGACGACCGGGTCCTGCGCTACGACACGCTGGTGTACGGGCTGGGCAGCGTGGCCGAGACCACGGCGGTGCCGGGCGTCGAGGAGTACGCGTACACCCTGAACGGTCCGCAGGACGCCGAGGCGGTGGCCCACCGGCTGGCCCGGCTCGGCAGCGGCACGGTGGTCGTCGGCGGCAGCGGGCTGACGGGCGTCGAGTCGGCCGCGGAGATCGCCGAGCGGCACCCGGAGCTCGACGTCCTGCTGCTGGGCCGCGACGAGCCCGGTGCGCTCATGAACCCGAAGGCCGGGGCGTATGTGCGGTCCGCGCTGGACCGCCTGGGCGTCCGGGTCCGCAGTGGGTGCGAGGTGGTGAAGGTGCTGCCGGACTCGGTGGAGCTGGCGGGCGGGGAGAACATCCCGGCCGGCCTCGTCCTGTGGACCAGCGGTACGCGGGTCTCACCGCTGGCCGCCGCCGCCGGTCTGGACGTCGACGAGCGCGGCCGGATCGTCACCGACACCACACTGCGGTCCACGTCCCACCCGGACGTGTACGCCGTGGGCGACGCGGCGGCCGTCCGGCAGGGTTACGGCGTCATGCACGGCACCTGCCAGAGCGGGATGCCGACCGGCGTGCACGCGGCGGTGTCGGTCGTCCGCGCCCTGCGGGGAAAGCGGCCCAAGCCCTTCCGCTTCGGCTACTACCACACACCGGTGAGCCTCGGCCGGCACGACGCCGTGGTGCAGTTCACCCGGCCCGACGACAGCCCGCGCAGGATGTACCTGACGGGCCGTACGGCCGCCAGGTATAAGGAGACCGTGACCGCATCCCCCTGGGCGACCTACGTCCGCATGAAGAAGATGCCCGCGTCGGGCGCGTTCTGGCCCCGTGGCGGCCGCTTCACCCGGGTCCGGGGTGCCCGGTGACCTCGACGGCCCCCGACCCGGGCCAGGATGCCTTCGACCGGTACCGCAATCTGCTGTTCTCGGTGGCCTACCGCATCCTCGGCACGGCGGCCGACGCCGAGGACACGGTGCAGGACGCCTGGATCAAGTGGTCGGCCGCCGACCGTTCCCAGGTGGCCGACCCCAAGGCCTACCTGGCACGGATCGTGTCGAACCTGGCGATGGACCGGCTGCGCTCCACCCGCCACAAGCGCGAGGTCTATGTCGGGCCGTGGCTCCCGGAGCCCATCCTGACCAGCGCGGACACCGCCGACACCGTCATGGACGCCGAGTCGGTGTCGATGGCGATGCTGGTGGTGCTGGAGACGCTGAGCCCGCTGGAGCGTGCGGTGTTCGTGCTGAAGGAGGTCTTCGACTTCAGCCATGCCGAGATCGCGGAGGCGGTGGAGCGGTCCGAAGCCTCGGTGCGGCAGGCCGCGCACCGCGCCCGCGAACACGTCCGGGCCCGCCGCCCGCGCTTCACGGCGGACCGGGCGCGGCAGCGCGACGCCACCGAGCGGTTCTTCACCGCCGCGACCGGCGGGGACATGAACTCCCTGCTGGAGCTGCTGTCCCCGGATGTCACGCTGTGGACGGACGGCGGCGGCAAGGTCCGCCAGGCCCTGCGCCCGGTCGTGGGCGCGTCCACGGTGGCCGCCTGGTTCGCGGCCATCGGGACGGTCACCTACCAGGGCGTCGAGCCCGCCGACATGAAGGCCGAACTCGTCGAGATCAACGGCGGTCCGGGCCTGGTCTTCAGCGGGGCGGGCCGGGTGATCGCCACGGTCACCTTCGACTTCGACGAGGCCGGGCGCATCTCGACCATCCACAACGTCGCCAACCCCGACAAGCTGCGGGCGGTCGGCACGGGAGCGCCGTATCCCCTCCGGACGCGGTGAGCCGGTCGCGGGCCCGAGGCTCAAGCCTTGGGCTCCGAGCGCTCTTTCCAGGGAATGGATGGTGGGTCTCTTTCCCACCCACCCACCCTCCCCGCCTGCACAGTTGACCGTTTGTGACCGACTTGCCACGGACCGTCGCCACGCTCTAGCGTGCCCAGAACCAGACGACCCCCGTCGGTGCGCCAACACCGGACAGGGGTCTGACCAACGAGATCGATGAACGGACGAACCGATCTGATGGCTGTCGACCAGCTTAGTGCCGCCCCCCGCGCCCCGTACGTGCCGCCGCACCCCATGGCGAACCCCGGCTACGGCAAGCGTTCCGCCCCGGGCCAGCGCCCGCGCGACGAGCGCGACTTCTCGCACCTGCCGCCCCGTGAGGCCGCCGTCGCCGCCTACATCGACCGGCTCCCGGACGGCTCCGACATCTCCGTGAAGACCCTCGCCAAGGTGCTTCCGTACGGACAGTGCGCCCTGCGGACCGCGCTCAACAGGCTCCAGGCGACCGGGCATCTGCGCCGGGGCCGCGAGTGCGTCGCCACCGACGAGGTCATGCTCTGGGTGACCCGGACCTTCTTCTCCCGGACCGCGCGCGACGACGACTGGTGGGCGGCGTTCATCCGGGGCGACGTACCGCAGGAGAGGCAACAGCCCACCCGCACACGGGCGTTCGTCCTGCTCGCCGCCCTGGGGCGTACGGCTCCCGCGCTGAGCCTGTCGGCGGCGGAGTGCGCGAGCCTGGAGCCGCAGGTCAGCGAGTGGTTCGCGCGGGGCGCCACGGAGGCGGAGCTGCTGCACGCCCTGACCGACGGGCTGCCCGCGCCCGTCCATCACGCGGCCTCGCTGCTCCGCAGGCGGCTCACCGACAAGCTGCCCCCGCACCGTCCGGCCCCGGAGCGGCGGACCGCGCTGCTCACCCTGGAATGCGGCGAGTGCCGTGCGCCGGGCAGCCCCGAAGCGCTGGCTGGCGGGCTCTGCGCACCGTGCCGGGGCGAGGCCACCCAAGGACCGGCGGGCCCTCCCGGCGCCGTACCCACCGACGACGTACGTCAGCGGATCGCGGCGGTCCGGGCGGGACTCGTCCCCCGGCCGGAGCGGACCGACCACGCGCGGGGCGTACGGGTCCGGCGCTGAAGCACACGCCGGACCCGGACCCGAGCGTCTAGACGTAGGGGATCTTCACGACCGCCGCGTCCGTGCCGGTCTGCACCTGGGTCGTGCCGCTGCCCAGCGCGTTCCAGATCTCCACGCGGACCGTCCCGCCCCTGAGGTCACCCAGGCTTCCCGTCACCGACCTCGGACCCACGGCCTGGGTGTACTCCTCCCAACCCGGGACAGGGTCGGTCGCGAAGTAGCGGAAGGTCTCCGTCCGGTCGAAGGTACCGTCGCCGGTGAGGTCGTAACCGACCCTGACCTGCGGGGCGAGACCCACCTTCGTCCCCGCGTCGACCCGCAGGCGGAACGCGGTGGACGCGCCCGCCGCGAGTGTTCCCTCGACCCCCTTGATCTCGTAGACCGTCGGCCGGTACGGCGTGCCGTCCCGGTTGACACCGTCGGCCGAGGCCAGCGTGTCGGCTCCCGCCGCGCCGTCCGTGGCGGTGGTGAGGGTGCCGCCGGACTTCAGCCGGAACGTGTTGCCGGTGGAGGGGCCCGGCTCCTCCGGGTCGGGGTCACCACCGCCTGCGCCCGTGCCGGTGGCCGTGGAACGGGCCGGCACGGAGAGGGTCTTGCCGTCGGAGAAGGTGACGGTGCGGGCGGTGGAACCGTGGTTGTGGGCGCTGTACGTCCGGACGCCGTTCTTCGTGAAGACGGCGGAGGTCGGGATGTCCCCGCTGACGGTCATGTCGGGCGCGCCCAGACTGTCGAGCGTGCTGATCCAGTGGTAGGTGTGCGCCTTCGACTCGCCCTGCTCCGGGCCGTAGCCCGCGTTGCCCGCGTCCCACTTGGCCTTGGCCGCCGCCGGATCGGCGAGCGACTCGAACTCCCACAGGAGATCGCGCCATTCGACGGCCGGGCCGCCGTTCTCCCGCTGCATCTCCGCGATGTTCCGCCGGATGGCCTCCTTCTCACGGGCCAGGTGCAGCGATCCGCCCGTGACCGGGAGGACGTTGATGCCGTGGATCTCCTCCGGGTTCGCGGTCCACCAGGTGGAGTACGCCCCGCCGCTGCCCCAGACCATGCCGACCGTGTCATGGCCGAAGGAACCGGGGAAGACCTGCTGGCCGGCGTCGAACCAGTACTGCGTGATCGCCTCCGACTCGGTGGTCAGCAGGAAGCTGCCGAGGTCGCGCAGCCCGGTGTCACCGGTCGCGGCGCCCCACAGGACGAGTCCCGCGCTGAGGTTGACGGACTCGGAGGAGGACTCCTGGTTGTTGCCGGCCGCGAAACCCTGGTGGCCCGACGCCCAGCTGTGGCCCGCGTACACGTCGAAGCCGCGCAGGAACGGGTACGCGGCGTCCGTGCGGCTGGGGTTGGCGCTGTCCCGCACCAGGGTCTTGACCATGGTGCCCCAGGCGGAGTCGGCGGCCCACGCCTGGTCGTACTGGGCGACGATCGCCGCCGCGTACACGTAGTAGCTGTAGTGGAAGTGGTGGTCGTTGAGCTCGGTGTCACTGCCGTACGAGGCCGGGTAGCCGGTGAGCGTCTTCCAGTCCTTGTCGTAGCTGAACTCACTGGCCCCGCCCGCCGTGAACCACTCCTGGAGGCGGCCCTTCATCAGGCCGAGGAGCTTGTCCCGGATGCCGGTCTGGCCGATCTGGTCGGCCACGGGCACCAGTTGGGCGAGACGGCCGAGCGCCTTGCCGGTCCAGTACGTGTCAGCGGCACCGGAGAACGGGTCGGAGGCGTTCGCCACCTCGTTGAGGTATCCGGTCAGTCTCGCCTTGTCGACCCCGGTGGAGGCGGGGAGGGCGGGGAGCACACCCTGGTTCTTCTGGCTGGTGGTGAAGGAGGCGGACTCCCGCACCTTCATGGTGCCGCGCGGGGACACGTACGTGTAAGGCGTGAGCGCGTCGGTGGTGTGCAGCCACTGGTGGCGGTACAGCGCCTGGAGCGTGCCGCGCTCGGTTCCCTCCTTCGCCTCCGTGGTCAGGCTGTAGGTCGCCCTGACCGTGCCGCCGGTGGACTGCCAGGCCACCTGGGATCCGGTGACGAAGCTGAAGGCGTACTTCCGGTACGTCGCCAGCGCGTCCGTGGACGGCAGCACGGCGAGCGAGAAGTAGTCCTTGCCGCCGAGGCCCGCCGTGATCGTGGAGCCGGAGACGTTCCAGTCGCTGCCGGTCGGGGCGAAGAGGGCGTAGTGGTGGCCCGCGACCGTGATGCCGAGGACGTTGCCGTTGTCCGCGAAGACGGTCGGGTTGCCGGCCGTGGTGACGCGGGCGTCACCGCCGGAGCCCTTGGCGTACACGAAGGGCATGCCGTGCCCGATGGTCGTGCGCAGGGTGCGGGCGCCGTCCGACCAGTAGGGGGTGACGGTCCAGTCGGACCACGCGTCGGCCTTGGTGTCCGGGGAGTTCAAGCCGGTGAGGCCGACCGTGAGGTCGGCCTTGTGCGCGTACTCGTACTGGCGTCCGTCGCCGACGATCGCGGGCGTGGTCGGATAGCCGACCTCCAGGCCGCCTGAGGTCGCCTGGTAGGTCAGCGGGTGGCCGTACATCGGGGTGGAGTACGGGTTGTCGCCGTACCGCTGGTAGGCCAGCGAGGACCACCAGTCGTTGGTCGGGACCGGCTTGTCCCTGGACGCCGCCGTGAGCTTCGGCGTGACGGGGGCGCCGGTGTTGGTCGTGGGTCCGGAGGTACCGGCGGGACGGCTGTCGGTGTAGCTGCCGGAGCCTGCGGGGACGGTGGCCGCCGCCGCCGGGGACGCGGCGGGGCCGAGACCCACGGCGGCCAGGGCGATGGCCAGGATCGTCGCCGCTGCTGGTCTGGAGAGGGAGGTTCGCATGGGCAGCACCTCGGTCATGGGGGGAGCATGCTTGAGAGCGCTCTCAGTGCCCAGGAACGTAAAAGCCCTGAAGGGTGCTGTCAATAGAGCTGACACAGGCGGGAGTTGGGCGTGACCCACCGTGGCCGTGCGTTCGAGTCTTGACCGGGGGACGGGGTCCGCACAGCGCTCCGGGCACAGGTTGTGAGCGCTCGGGTCAGGAGCTCCTGCGAGCGCCGGTGGGCAGGGGACGCCCCTGAGCGCGGAGGGTTACGGGCGCCCGTGAGTGGTCACGGGCACCCGGTTACGGGCGCCTCACCCCACGCCGCGTGCCCCCAGCGCACCGGCGAGCTCGGACCTGCGCCGTATCCGCAGCTTGCGGTAGACGTGGGTGAGGTGGGTCTCCACCGTGCGCCGGGCCAGGTGCAGCAGCCCGGCTATCTCCGCGTTGGTCCGTCCGCCCGCAGCCAGTTCGGCCACACGGCGTTCACTCGGCGTCAGAGCGGCGGACCCGGTGCGGGGCGAGGAGTGATGGCGGGCGCCTCCCTCGCGCAGCGCCGAGGCGGCCAGGGCGTGGAACCGTACCGCGCCCTTGCGTTCCGCCCGTTCCGATGCCTCGCGCAGGGAGTCACGGGCACGGGAGCGCTCCCCCGCGCCGATGAGCTGACGGCCCTGCGCGAGGAGCGCCGGGATCAGTTCCATGTCGGTGTCGGCCGGTGCGCCGCGTAAGATCCGGACGGCTTCCCCGGCCAGTTCCAGGCCGCGCCGTCCGCCGGTCACGGTGCCCAGCACCCGCAGCGCACGGCCGACCGTGCGCGGGGTGTTCCACACCTCGGCCAGCCGCAGTTCCTCCTCCGCCAGCTCCACGGCCTCCCCCGCCCTCCCCGCCGTCAGGCCGTGCTCGGCGACGGCGGTACGCCACGGTGTGACGACCGGGCTGACCACCTCGCGCGCCAGCTGGCGCCTGCCGCACTCCAGCCAGTCGGTGAGCGCTCCCGCCGGGTCGCCGACGGCGGCCCGCAGCACGCCCCGGGCGTACAGGAAACGGTTCAGCTCCCAGGAGTCCGGCGCCCGGCGCAGGTCGAACTCCGCAGCGAGCCGCTGTGCCTCGTCGGTGCGGTCGGCGTGCACGAGCGCCATCAGCACATGGGCGTCGATGTTGCCCGGCCCCGCGTCGGCCGGCGTCCGGCGCGGGGCCGCGGCGTGGGCGAGCAGCGTGGCCTGGTCACCCCGGGCGGCGGCGATGTCGGCCCGGGTGCTGACCAGGGCGCGGTGCATGGGGTGCAGCAGGGAACAGCTCTGCAGGGCCATGCCGCGCTCCACGAGCCTTTCCGCCTCGTCGAGTTCGTCCGCCCACTGGGCGACGGCGGCCGCCGTGCCCAGCAGGAACGGCTCGGCGGACGGGTCGGCGGGCTCGGCGAGCAGGGCGTGCACCTGTTTCATCGCGTCCTGCGCGGAGACCAGTCCGGCCGTCGCCGCGTGCCGCACGAGCAGGGCCCTTCCCGCGGTGCCGAGCAGTTCGGGGGAGCGCGCGGCGGTCTCGCCCAGCCACCCGTAGGCCTCCTGACGCTGGATCTGGTCGTGGTCGGACAGGAACGCGGTGGCGGTCTGCACGGTGCGGGCCAGTCCGGGGTGGCCCGCCAGCCCCGCCTCGGTCCGGCGCAGCATCCCCATCGCCGTACGGACCTCGCCCTGACCGGCGAGGGCGGTGCCCAGCGCGATGGCCGTGTGCACCCGGTCGCGGGGCTCACCCTCCAGGTGCAGGGCCTCCGCCAGCCGCGATATCGCGGCTCCGGCGTCCGCCGAGTGGTACTCCAGGGAGCCCAGTTCGGTCAGCAGACGCTGCCTGCGGGCGTCGGACAGCGGTTCGTCGAGCGCCCGGCGCAGATAGCCGACGGCGTGTTCGGTCCGCGAGGCGTCGACCGCCACCGTCACGGCGTCCCGCAGGACGCGCAGCGCCCAGGGCTTGCCGACGACGGGGGCGCGCAGCAGATGCCGGGCGACCGCCTCCACGCGTCCGCCCCGGGAGAGCAGCGCCTCGGCGGCCGCCCGGTGCACCTCCTGCCGTCGCGGTGTCGGCCAGCCGGTGAGCACCGCGTCCCGCAGCAGCGGATGGGCGTAGCGGGGCTGCCTGCCGGCGCCGGGGCGCAGCAGTCCGAGCCGGGTCATCGCGGTGAGCCAGCCGGCGACCCGGGCGGGGTCGGCCCCGGTCGTCTCGGCGAGCAGGGCGGGCGGATCGCCGCCGGGGTCCGGCGTCCCCACCTCCTCCAGCGCGGCCAGGGCGCGGGCCACATCGGCGGTCGCCGTCCCGGCGCTGTCCAGCCACCAGGCGACGGCCGCCGGATACGCCCCCGGGTACAGGGCGGCGCAGGAGTCCGGGAGGGGGAGCGGCGGGGTGCCGCGCAGATCGTCGAGCAGGGCGAGCAGCAGCAGCGGATGGCCCGCCGAGGCCCGTACGCACTCCGCCGTCCACTCCGGGTCGGCCTCGGGAAGGTGCGCCCGCAGCATCTCCGCGGACGCCTCGTCGGTGAGGGGGGCCAGGGTGTGCGTGCGGACGAAGGAGGCGGAGAGGGCGTGGGTGAGACCGGCGGGCTGCGGGTCGATGTCGTACTGGCTGCGCTCGGTGGCCACGATCAGCACCGGCATCCGGTCCAGGTGGCCGGCGGCCTCGGCGAGCCAGCGGCGCGAGGAACGGTCCGCCAGATGGACGTCGTCCACGGCCAGCAACAGGGGGGACCGTGCCGCCGACGAGCCCAGCAACTCCCACAACCGGGCGGCTCTGCGGTGGTAATCGGAGGACGGCATGCCCGCGTACTCCGGAACGTGGCCGAGAAGCCTCCCCACGGTCGAGAGGGGCATGCCGTCGTCCTCCGGGGAACAGCGCGCACGCAGCACGCGCAGGCCGCGTTCCGCGGCGTGTGCGGCGGCGGCCTCCAGCACGGCGGTGCGGCCGGTGCCGGTCGCACCGCGCAGCAGGACGAGGCCGCCCACGCCACGGAGGGCGCGCTCGGTGCCGGCCGCCAACAGTGTGTGTGCGTCGTCGCGTTCCCGCAGCGCATTGATCATCCAGGCCTCCTGAGAAGATGGTGCGCGCCGTTGCCCTGTGAGAGGCACCGGCGCGCGCCCGGGTGGCGTGATATGACCCACAGGGCAATTTTTCTGCCCGCTTCTCTGCCCCCTGGTGTGTCGTGTCTCACGGCGGGATGTGCATCGTTCCCGCAGGCCCACCGCCCTGTGGACGCACCCGCGTTGACCTGCGCTGATACGGCTTTCCGGCGGGATGTACGAGTGACCGCCGCGCTGCCCTCGTGGTCCGCGTCGTGGTGGTCCACGATTGCCTGTTCCGCGGCGGGCGCAGAAGTGTGGACCAGGTCCTTCCGCCGAAGGCGCTCACGCCCGGCGGATCCTGAACAGAGGAAAACGGTTGCTCAGCTCACCCCGGACCACCTCCGACACCGCCCTGACAAGCCGGGTGCCCGTGTCCGTGACCGCCCCCGACCCGATCAGCCGCGAAGGTGCCGTCAGCCAGTTGCGCCGGCATCCGGAGGTCGAACTGCGCGAGGAGTCCCGCCCCGGCACGGTGGCCCTGCTGATCGAGGACGCCCTCGACGAGACGGCCCTCACCCGGCTGCGCCGGGTCGTGCGCAGCGAGGGCGCTCGTGCCGTGCTCGTCGTGGACACGATCCGCGAGAACGAGCTGCTGGACGTCATCGAGTGCGGTGTCGGGGCCATCGTGTGGCGTCGCGAGGCCACCGCCCACCGGCTGGTGCAGGCGGTGCTGACCGCCGCCCGCGGCGAGGGCGACCTGCCTGCGGACCTGCTCGGCCGGCTCATCAACCAGGTGGGGTCCCTGCACCGTGGCGGCGCCGGCCGGCAGGGCAGTCCTTCCCTGGGTCTCACGCCCCGCGAGGTCGATGTGCTGCGGCTCGTCGCCGAGGGCCTCGACACCGGTGAGATCGCCGGCAAGTTGTCCTATTCCGAACGGACCGTAAAGAACGTGATGCACGGGGTCACGACCCGGCTCCACCTGCGTAACCGCGCGCACGCCGTCGCCCATGCCCTTCGGGAGGGTTACATCTGACCGTTGGGGCAATCCCGGGAGGGCCGCCGGGCAGGACCGCTGTCCGCCGGCCGTCCCCGGCGTGCCTGGGGCCCTGACGGCACACAGGGCACGATCGGTGGGATACGGCACCGAGCGGCACCGGACGCACGACAGGCACCACGGCAGGGCAGGGAGCGGCAAGAGTGATCCACGAGGTGGACGAGGTCCTCAAGCGCCTGCTCAGCGGCGGGGCGTTGTCGGGTTCCGGCATCGAGGTGTCCTTCGAGGCGCCCACCCGTGACTGGGCGGCCCGGCGCAACGCCCCCGTGGTCAACACCTATCTGTACGACATCCGGGAGGACGTGAGCCGGCGGCAGCGCGGCCACACGTCGGTGCGCGACGAACGGAACATCGTGGTGCGCCGCAGCCAGCCGCCGCGCTGGTTCCGGCTGTCGTACCTGGTGACGGCGTGGACGAAGACCCCGCAGGACGAACACCGGCTGCTGTCCGCCGTGCTGGCGACGCTGCTGCCCCGGGAACTGCTCACCCCCGAGGAACTCCCCGGCTCACTGGGGCGCCTCGGCCTGACGATTCCGCTGACGGTGGCCGGCCTCCAGACGGAGTCGCGCTCCTTCGCCGAGATCTGGTCGGCGCTGGGCGGTGAGCTCAAGCCCTCCCTGGACCTGGTGGTCACCGCGCCCTTCCCGGCCTTCCCCGAATACGACGCCGGGCCCCCGGTCACCGAGGGCGCGACGATCCGCGTGGGCGACCTGGAGGCCGACACCCCCCGGCCCCCGGGGCGCTCCCACCGGCCGCACCAGGTGGCGGCGGCCCGCGCCGCCCACGAGGAGGAGGCGGCGGCCCGCCGCGCGGAGAAGCGATGAACGCCCCGCACCCGGCCGCCGTGTCCGACGTCCTGGACCACCGTGACCCCTCCGAGCCGCTGCTCGCCCGGCTGGCCGGACTGCGGCAGGCGGTGACCGCGCTGGTCGAGCGGCGCTCCGCCGCCGACCCGACGGCGGGCGACCCGCTGCGCGGCCTGTACCTCTCCGACGAGGCCGTGCTCCACCTGCTGAACGCCTGGCCGGCCACGGACCCGGACGGCTCCCTCCCGCCGGGCACGCAGTCGGGACCGCCGGACGACGCCGACGACCGGCTGGCCCGGACGGCCGCCCGGCTGCGGCTGACCGACCGGGACGCGGCCGTCCTGCTCATCGCGCTCGCCCCGGACCTCGACCGCATCTTCGAGCCGCTCTACGGCTACCTCAACGACGACGTGAGCCGGCGCCGCGCCACGGTGGGCCTCGCCCTCGAACTGTGCGGCCTGCCCGCCCACCTGCCGGACGGCCGCGCGCGCTTCCATCCGACGGCGCCGCTCCTCGCCCTCGGGCTGCTGGAGGTCGAGGAACCCGAACGCCCCTTCCTCTCCCGCTCGTTGCGCGTGCCGGACCGGGTGGCCGCCCACCTGCTGGGAGACGACACCCCGGACGCCGCGCTGCTGGGCCGGCTGCACCCGATGCCGGACCCGCAGTCCGCCGCCGAGCAGGACGAGGCCTTCGGCCGGCAGCTGGCCGCCCGGCTGAACGACGGTCCGCTCTCCGTCTACCTGCGGGAACACCGACAGGGTGACGGTCTGGCCGCCCTCGCGTCCGCCCTGCGCACGGCCGGCGTCGACGCGCTGCGTTACTCGGGCCCCTCGGGCCACACCGGCTCCTCGGACCCTTCCGGCCACACCGGCCACACCGGCCCCGGGGGCGTCCACGGCGCTCCTCACGGCACCGCCGCCGGCATCGACGACGGTGTGCACGCGCTGCTGCGCGAGGCGCGCCTCAGCGGGCGGGCGATCGTGGTGTCCGGCCTGCCCGACCGGCCGGCCCCGCTGGTCGAAGCGCTGACCCGGGCCACGGACGTGACCGTACTGCTTGCGGACCCGCGCCCGTACGACCCGCACTGGTCCCCGCACGACCCGCTCGTGCTGGAGGCGCCTCGGCGCCCGGCCGGCGGCGCCGACGTCTGGCAGGCCGAGCTGGGCCCCGAGGCCGGCCATCTCGACCTGACCGCCACCGTGGCGCCGTACCACCTCGGCGGCGAGCGTGTCGGGCGTGCGGCCCGTGCCGCCCTGGCCCTGGCCGCCTTCGACGGGACGCCGCTCACCGCCGGCCACATCCGGCTCGCCGCGCGGCAGCAGTCGGCGTCCGGCCTCGAACAGCACGCCCGCCGGATCCGGCCCGCCGTGGACTGGGGCGACCTCGTCCTCCCCGACGCACCTCTCACGCAGCTGCGCGAACTCGCCCTGCGCGCCCGCCATCGCGACCGGGTCCTCGGCGACTGGCGGCTCAGCGCGGGCGGCGGGCGCGGCCGTGGTGTCGTCGGCATGTTCGCGGGCGAGTCCGGCACCGGGAAGACCCTGGCGGCGGAGGTGGTCTCGGCCGATCTGGGGCTCGACCTCTACGTGGTCCAGCTGTCCTCGATCGTCGACAAGTACATCGGCGAGACCGAGAAGAACCTCGAACGGATCTTCAGCGAGGCCGACAGCACGGACGCCGTGCTCCTCTTCGACGAGGCCGACGCCGTCTTCGGGAAGCGCTCGGAGGTCAAGGACTCCCACGACCGGTACGCCAACATGGAGAGCTCCTACCTCCTGCAGCGGCTGGAGTCCTTCGACGGCATCGCCCTGCTCACCACCAACCTGCGGTCCAACATCGACGAGGCGTTCACCCGGCGCCTGGACCTGGTCGTCGACTTCCCGTTCCCGGACGCCGGCCAGCGGCTGGCGCTGTGGCACCACGGCCTGGCGCACGTCCCGTCGGCCGAGGACATCGACGCCGGCCCCCTGGCCCAGGACTTCGAGCTGGCCGGCGGATCGATCCGCAGCGCGGTCGTCACCGCCGCCTACCTCGCCGCCGGGCGGGACGAGCCGGTCGGGGCGGACGACCTGCTGGAGGGCGCCCGCCGCGAGTACCGCAAGGCGGGCCGGCTGGTTCCGGGCGAGGCGAACTGGTGAGTCCGCCCGGCCGGGGACGACTTGGCCGTCCGCTTCACACAGTGCAGTCACACGGCGGTGTCACACAGCGGTGTCACACGGTGAACTTGACGGCTTCGAGCTGGAGTTTCAGCTTCATGTCGCTTCCGCCGTAGATCCAGTCCTCGGGCTTGGTGCAGAACCGGCCGCCCCACCCCTTGCCCCCGACGCTGGTCGTCTGGCAGACGGTGCCTTCGAGCACCCCGATGGTGAACCCCTGCATCGCGGAGTACGACTCCTTGGTGGAGCCCAGGTACATGTCCTTACCCGTGCTCTGCTGCTGCCACTTGTCGCCCTTCCGCCAGCCCTCGACCACATAGGCGGACGCGCCCCGCACACCCTTGGTCCTGGACACGGCGATGTTGAGGGCCTTGATGGGCAACCCCTTGCCGACCGTGCCGGCCTCGGCACCGTCACACACCGGCTCCTGCCAGCCGCGGTCCGCGACGTACGCGCGGTAGCAGATGTGACGGCCCTCGCTGCGCGCGGCGATCTCGTGCACCGCGACGGCCGCGGTCCGCTCCGGCGGCTTCTCCGTCTCCCCGCCACCACCGCCACCGCCACCGCCGTCGCCGTCGCCGGCGGGGCTCTCCGTCTCGGTCTCAGGGGTCTTCTCCGGCTCCGGGGTGGGCGGCGCGGACGTGGGCGCGGCGCTCTCCTCGGGCGGTGGGATGGCGCTGACGGTCTGCGAACTCTTCTCCGTCGCCATGCTCTTCACCGCGGGCTTGTACGCCAGCCAGATCACCACGAACGCGATGGTCAGCGTCAGGAGCAGCGCCAGCACGGTGGCCAGCCAGCCCGGCAGGAACCCCCGCTGGACGTAGGTGCCGTCCACGTCCATGCTCGTGGCACCGGAGCGGCGCAGGGCCAGCGCGTAGGGCTGCTCCTCCTTCGACCCGAACCAGATGATCTGCCGTGGCTTCAGCGTCGCTTTGACGAACGCGGCCCGGCCCGGCTCGATCTGGACGTTGCTCGGCTGGATGTCGTACGACAGCCGGTCGCCGGAGTCACTGCCGCTGAGCGAGGCGGTGACCTTGGTGTTGCCGAGGTTGTCGACCGCCAGCCGGGGCCGGCCGCGGAAGCGGCCCTTGACGACCGGCGGCACCAGCTCGGCCCGCACCTCCGTGAAGGGGGTGATGGTGAGGTTGCCCTCCGGGACGGTCACCGCCTCCGGATGCTCGGTCGGTGTGATCCGCACGGCGTACGGATTCGGCCCGGCCGTGGCGTCCGGCGTACGCGGCGGGGCGAACGTCACGTCCACCGAGCCGGTGGTGCCGGGGTACAGGCGGAGCGTCTGCGGCTCCACGGTGGTCCAGGGGGCGGGGCCGCCGATCGCTTCGAAGCGGTATTCATCCACCACGTCGCCGGTGTTGCGCAGCCGGAGCCGCACGGTGGTGCTGCTGCCGGGGTCGACGGTGGTGGAGAGAGGTTCGAGAGAAGTCCACAGGCTCACGGGCCCACGCTAGGGGGAGGACGTGGCGGCCGTCAGGGGACGCGGGGGCACTCCGGGATGCCCTCAGGGCTCCCCCGGAGGCCCCGCCCCTCCGCCCCGGGTCCGTACCGCTACTCGTCCCACTCGGAGCCCGACGAGTCAGGATCGTGACTCACGGTCCTCTCCGTCATGGCCCCCTGGAGAACCCCGTTCTCCAGCTTCACGTTGCTCTTGGCGGCCTGCGCCTTCACCTCCGCCACCACCTTCGGGTACGCGGTCATCCACTCCGGCATCCGCCAGCCGGGGAAGAACTGGTTGTGGCTGCCGGACGCCTGGACCTCGTAGCCGTTGGGCCGGCCGATGTGCTCGTTGACGGCCTCGAAGGCCCACTGGCAGCTGGCGCACGCCTTCTTGACGCCGCCCATCATGACCTGCTCGATGTTCCCCGAGGTGTTCGGGTTCGCCACCCAGTGGGCGACGTGACGGCCGAGCACGGTCATCTCACCGTGCTGCGAGCTCTTGTCCGCCTCGGTGCCGCCGACCGCGTACCACTGGACGGTCCGGCGCAGGGCCTCGTCGATCTCCAGCAGCTGGGGAGCGTTGCCGTGCGCCTTGGCGTAGTCCCCCGACGTCAGGGCCTTGAGCTTCGTCCGGTCCTGCTTCTTGGCGTGCTGCATCTCGGGGTCGCCGTTCACGTACTTGCGCAGCTCTGTCTCGACCACTTGCTTGTCGTTGTCGGTGACCCGCTTGTCGCCGGTGTTCCCGGCGATGGCCAGCGCCCCGCCGGGGAGGACCGACACGGCCAGATGGGGGGTGATCTTGCTCTTGCCGCGCAGGGGGTTGCCGCGCTTGTCCGCGTAGTCCTTGTTGGTCTTGGTGATGGTCTCCAGGGCGATACGGGACATCCGGTCCAGCATGCGCAGGGCCACGTCCCGGTCGCCCGGGGCGGACGGCTTCGTCTGCCGGTACTTGGCCGGGGCCTCCTCGGTGTCGGTGCCGGCCCGCTGGACCTCGTGCGTGCCCGGCCCCGCGGAGTCCACGGCACGCTGCACCGGCGCGGACGAGCCCGGCAGAGAGAGGTCCGGCGCGCCACCCCTGGCCAGCTTCCGGCCGTTGGCGGCGGACTGCTTCTCGAAGGGGTCGTCCTGGTGCGAGACCTTGGCCCCCGCGCCGTTGTCCGTACCCGCCACCGGCCCCATCGTCTGCTGACGAACGTGGTCCAGCTCATGGAAGATCGTCTCGTCGTCCAGGCGCGGCTTCTGGCTGACGATGTCCGAACCCGTGGTGTAGGCCACGGCGTTGAACTCCATCGCCGAGCGCTGCGCCACCGGACCGGTGTGCAGCCGGACGTGGTCGAAGCTCATCCCGTACGCCTGCTGCGCCTTGTCGAGGATGCGGGACTCCGGACGGCTGCCCGGCGAGGAGATCGCCTCCTGGACCGACACACTCCGCTGCACGGCCGGCTGTTCGCCGGACGGCGCGGCCTCACCGTGGCCACAGCCGGGCCCGTGCGCGTGCCGCTCCTCCTCGATGGCGCGCGACACGGCCGCGTTCCCCGCCATGCGCTGGAGAGCCAGCATCCGGCCGGCCTGGGTGCCCGGCGCACCGGCCCGGCGAGGTCTGCCCCGCTCTCCGGGCTGCGGGGCCGGTGTTTCATGTGCGCGCACGACGCTCCCTTCCGGACGGACAGCTGACCACCCAGCTCTACCCGCCCGTTCCGGTCCCGGGCAGGTCCGCGAGGGCAGTCCCGCGGGCAACGTCGGGACGCACCGGGGGACGCATCGCACAGAAGTGCCCTTGTGGGCAAGAGGGGTGCCCCCGATCGGGCCCCGCAGGACGTTTCGGGGGACGCGCTTCGCGCGTGAAGGTGAAAGCCGTCCTGTCTCGTACCCCGAGGAGAGCAGAGCATGCCGTCCTACCTGTCGCCCGGCGTATACGTCGAGGAGGTGGCCAGCGGCTCGCGCCCGATCGAGGGTGTGGGCACTTCGGTCGCGGCCTTTGTCGGCCTCGCGTCGACCGGGCCCCTGAACGAACCCACCCTGGTGACCAACTGGACGCAGTACGTCGCGGCGTTCGGTGACTTCACCGACGGGTATTACCTGGCGCACTCCGTCTACGGCTTCTTCAACAACGGCGGCAGCGCCGCCTACGTCGTGCGGGTCGGCGGATCGGCCGAGGGCGCGTCCGACGCCGCCCCCGCCGCCGTGACCGGCTCCAGGACCCCGGCCGCGCTGCCGACGGGTGCGCCGCAGCAGCTGGGCACCTTCACGGTGACCGCGCTCGCGCCCGGACAGAGCGGCCCGCTGACCGTCGAGGTCGCCGACCCCGAGGGCGAGGGCCCGGCCGAGCGCTTCAGGCTGGTCGTCAAGGACGGCGACAAGACCGCCGAGACCTTCGACGTGACCGCGAAGAAGAGCGGCCGCAACTACGTCGTCACGCAGGTCAAGGAGCGCTCCAAGCTCATCACCGTGCAGGAGGCCGCGCCCGCCGCGCAGCTCGCACGGCCCGAGAACCAGACCGTGGCGCTCGCGGCCCCGCCCGCCGCCGCCCCGGCCGTCCCCGCGGCGAACACCTCCGCCCACCCCGGGCCCGCCCAGTACCTCGGCGACTCCGCGGACCGTACCGGCTTCGGTGGTCTGGAAGCCGTGGACGAGATCTCCATGGTCGCCGTCCCCGACCTGATGTCCGCCTACCAGCGCGGAGCGATCGACCTGGAGGCCGTCAAGGCGGTCCAGCTCGGTCTGATCGCGCACTGCGAGCTGATGGGCGACCGCGTCGCGGTCATCGACCCGCCTCCGGGCCTGAACGCCCGCGAGATCAGGGTCTGGCGCCAGGAGACCGCCGGCTACGACTCCAAGTTCGCGGCTCTGTACTACCCCTGGATCAAGGTCTTCGACCCGGCGTCCGGCCAGTCCCAGCTGATCCCGCCGAGCGGTCACGTCTCCGGCATCTGGGCGCGCAACGACTTCGAGCGCGGCGTGCACAAGGCGCCCGCCAACGAGGTCGTACGCGGCGCGGTCGACCTGGAGATCCAGATCACCCGCGGTGAGCAGGACCTGCTCAACCCGATCGGCGTCAACTGCATCCGCGCCTTCCCCGGCCGCGGTGTACGCGTCTGGGGCGCCCGCACCATGTCCTCGGACCCGGCGTGGCGCTACCTGAACGTCCGCAGGTACTTCAACTACCTGGAGGAGTCGATCCTGATCGGCACCCAGTGGGTGGTGTTCGAGCCGAACGACACGAACCTCTGGGCCCGCATCCGGCGCAACGTCTCGGCGTTCCTGGTCAACGAGTGGCGCAGCGGCGCCCTCTTCGGCTCGCGCCCGGAGGAGGCCTTCTACGTCAAGTGCGACGAGGAGACCAACCCCCCGGAGTCGGTCGACGTCGGTCGCGTGATCTGCGAGATCGGCATCTCCCCGGTCAAGCCCGCCGAGTTCGTGATCTTCCGGCTGGCCCAGTTCTCCAGCGGAAACGGTGAGCTGGAGGAGTAGGCCGCCGGCCCGCACCCCCAGCCCTCGTAAGCGATCGACAAGAATTCTTGGCAGGACGGGAAACAGATGAGCATCGGCCCGGGTGACGCGTTCACCTCACATAACTTCGGCCTCCAGATCGACGGCGTGATGGTCGAGTACCTCGCGGAGGTCAATGGCCTCACCATCGAGCAGGACGTCATCAAGCACCTTTCCAACTCCGCGCAGGGCAAGCCTGAGGTCAGCCTCATGCCGGGCACGCAGAAGGACGGGCAGTGCACGGTGGTCCGGGGTATGACCCCGTCGGCCTCGTTCACGACGTGGATCAACGACTCGATCGCCGGTCAGATGTCCACGGCGCGCAAGAACGCCTCCATCATCGTGATGGACTACCAGAACAACCCGACGAAGCGCTACAACATGCGCAACGCCTGGTGCAGCAAGATCGACGCCAGCGCCCTGAAGGCCGGTGAGGCCTCGGCGCTGACGGAGACCGTGACCATCGTCTTCGAAGAACTGGTCATCGAGTAATGCGGCGTTCTACGGCCAGGGCCGGCGCGGGCCCGATCACGGACGTACCGGCGCCCGAGGCCGTGGCGGGTCCGGAGCAGACACCTGCTCCGGCCCCGGCCCCCGCGCCGGCTCCGGCTCCCGTGCCGCAGCGCCTGCAGACGGAGTTCCCCTTCGAGCTGCCGCGCGGGTACGTCGACGACGCGGGCACCGTGCACAAGGACGGCGTGATGCGTCTGTCCACCGCCCGGGACGAGCTGATCCCGCTGCGGGACGTCCGGGTCCAGGAGAACCCCGCGTATCTGTCGGTGGTGCTGCTCGGCCGGGTCATCACCCGGCTCGGCACGCTGTCGATGGTGCACGACGGGACGGTGGAGAACATGTTCGCCTCCGACCTCGCGTTCCTCCAGGACTTCTACCGGCAGATCAACGCCGAGGGCCACACCCGGGCGGCGGTGGCGTGCCCGCACTGTTCCGAGCCCTTCGAGGTGGAACTCGGCGGGAGCCGCCTGGGGGAATCGTGACGTACGCGACCGACCGGCTGCATGAGGAGATCGCGTACGTCGCCTATCACTTCCACTGGAGCCTCGAGGCGATCCTGGACCTGGAACACCACGACCGCCGGCTGTACGCGGACCAGATCGCGTCCTTCGTGACGCGCGCCGGAGCGGAGGGCTGAGACGTGGGGTTCCTGGACCGGATGCGGGGCCGTGAGGCTCGCGCAGACGCACAACACACCGCACCCGCCGAGGCCGCACCGGCCGGGGCCGCCGATCCGGCCGACTCCGGTCCGGGGCCCGGTTCCGGCTCCGGGCCGGTGCCCACGGCCGTCGCGTCCTGGTCCGGCCTGCCGCCGATCCAGCGGGCCATGGGCGCCGGACGCTCGGTGGTCGCGGACGCCGGGTTCGGCGGGCGGCTGCCGACGTGGCAGAACCCGTCGTTCACCGGGACGCCGTCCCTCGGCGTCATGAACACGGCGCCGGACAGTCTACTCTCGGGCGCGCTGAACCGCTCGGCCCACCCGGTGGCGGGGCTCGAAGGCCGCTCGGGCGCACTGCCGTTGGCGTCGGGCGCGGCAGCGGAGCCGGTGGTGCAGCGCGCCCCGGCGGTGCCGCTGCGGGCACTGCCTCCGGCACGGCCGGCACAGCCGGGCCGGCCTGCGCCAGCGCCGGCCCCGTCACCCGCTCCCCCGTCCGCGTCGCAGGGTTCCGGGAGTCCTGCGGCCGGGGGCCACGCTGCTCAGCCGGTCTCCTCGGCGCCCGCGCCGGCGTCTGCCGTTCCGGCCGTGCAGAGGCGGTCCCCGGGCCGTCCTTCCTCCTCAACTCCCGCTCCGCCGCCGGTCACTCCGGCGGCGGCGCCTCCGGTTGCCGGCGCACCGGCCGCAGCGGGGAGCGCGCCGCGTGCGGGCGCCGCACCGGCGCCGTCCGGGACGTCGCCCGCACCCGTACGGGCGGTCCGGAGCCCGGGGTCCGGGAACGCTCCGACCCCGGCGCCCGGTGTCCGCGTGGCGCCGGTACCGCCCGCCCCGTCGCGGGCCCGGCCCCTGACGAAGGCACCGGCCGTGCAGCGGCGGGTCCTGTCCGCCACACGGCGCCGTCCCTCTGCCCCGGGGGACACGCAGAGTGCGCCGGCGTCGGCGACATCAACCGACGGCGACCGAGGGGGAGCCGGCTCGGCCGACTCCCCCGGCGCCACGCGGCCGTCTTCGCCTGCGCCTTCACCGTCTCCTTCACGCCCGCCTTCGCCTTCACCTGCGCACTCCCCCTCCCCTTCGCCTGCGCCCTCACCCTTGCCTGCACCTGCGCCTGCGCCTTCGCCTTCGCCTTCGCCTTCGCCGCAGAGCGCTGTCGGGCATACGCCGGCAGGTGGCGCCGCTGTGCAACGCGCGGTGGCCCGGCGCGACACGGCACCGGCCCGCCCCGGCGACGGTGTGACCGGAGGGACGCGCGGGGCCGAAACGCCCCGAGTCGCCTCGTCCGGCGCGGGATCACCCGGCACCTCACGTGGTGCCGGTTCGCCCGCTGCCGGGCCGCCCGCTGCCGGTTCACGCCCTGCCGGTTCACGTACTGCCAGTACGCCCGGCTCCGGGTCGCCTGCTACCGGGTCACGCGGTACCGGCTCCTCCAGTGCCGGGTCGCCCGCTGGCAGTTCGTCTTCCACCGGCTCCTCCAGTGCCGGGTCGCCCGCTGCCAGTTCCTCTGCCACCGGCTCACGCGGTGCCGCGTCGACCGGCGCGGGTTCACGCGGTGCCGCGTCACCCAGCGCCGCATCGCCCGGCGCCCCCTCGACGGAAGGCGCACGCAGCGCCCCCGGCACGGCTCCCGCCGGTCCGGCCCCGGCCTCTGCCCCGGTCCAGCGGGCCGTGTCGCCGGGCCCGGCACCCCGTGGCCCCCGTGACCGGGCGGCCTCCCCGCCCGTACGGCCTGCCGGTCCCGGCGGAACGGCGCCGGCCGAGCCGAGCGCCCCACGCGGCCTCGGCAGCCCGACGAGCGCGCCCCGGACCACGCCCGCGCAGGCGGCCACGCCCCCGAGCGCGCACCGCGCTCCGGCTGCCCCGGGCGCCCCCGCCACCTCCGCCGGTCCGCGCGACGCGAAGGCCGCCGTGCAGCGGCGCACCGCCGACACCGCCGGCCCCGCCACACCGCCGCCCACCGGCGACCGGGCCCGCCCGGTGACCCCTGCCGGGCCTGCGGGTCCGGCTGCCTCCGCTCCGCGCGGCGGCACCGTACGCGCGGACGGTCAGCCCCCGGTACGCCGCACCGAGCCGACGCCCCCCGCCTCCGGCACGGACGCGCCTGCCGTCCGGCCGTCCGCGTCGGCGGGCTCCGGCAACAGCGGCCCCGCACGTACCACTTCACCGGCACCGGGCCCCTCGGCCCCGGTCCGGCGCGCGGTATCGGACACCCGTGGCCCCGCCGCCCCTTCAGCACCCGTCCAGCGCGCGGCGTCACACACCCATGGCACGGCCCCGGCTGCGGCCCCCAGCGGCCCTTCCACCTCTCCGGCACCCCAGCGCGCGGCCTCGGACGCCCGTGGCCCGGCCTCTCTCAAGCCGCCTGCGGCCCCTGCCCCGGCCGCTCTCCCGCACACCGCACCGACGGGTACGGGCAGCGACCGGCCGTCCGCTCCGCGCACCGGCACGCCGAGAACGGCCCGCCCGGGTCTCGGCGCCCCGATGTCCTCCTCACCGGCCGACGTCCCCGCACCCGCGCCCGCCTCACCACCGCACGTGCGGACGGCACCCCAGTCGCCGCCGCCCGCCCCGAAGCCCCCGGCCGCGCCGGCCCCCGGCTCCCCCGCACCCGCGGCCCCCGCTCCCACCGGGCAGCAGGTCCAGCGCACCACGGCCGCGCCGCCCACGGCACCGCCCGCCGCCGCGCCCCGACGACGTACCCCGCTCGGCGCCCCCATGTCCTCGGCGCCCACGGACGCGGCCCCGCTCATCGCCCCTCCCACCCCGCCGGCCGTCGGCCCCCGCGCCACCGCGCCGGCGTCACAGGCCGGCCCTCGGACCACCACCACGGCCCCCGCCGCCCCGCCGAGCCTCCAGGCCCCGCTGCTGCCCCCGCCCCCTCAGGCCCCCCGGCCCCCGGCCGCCGTCCCGCCCGCGTCGTCCACCCCCCGCGTCCAGCGCCGCGCCATGCCCCTCACCGCCGTACCGCTGCGCGGCCTCACGCCACCCGGGGCCGCCGCCGCGTCGCCGCTCCCCATTGCGCCGCTCACCCCGCCCCCGGCGGCACCGCCGGCGCCCTCCCGTCCCGTGCAGGCCGGCGGCGGCAGTGCCCCGGACCCCGTCGTCCAGCGCCTCGGCGGTGGTTCGTCCATCGGCGCACTCGCCTCCGCGGCAGCCGACACCGTGGCTAGCAGCCTGAGCCGTATCCGGCCGCACCGCAGTGAGCGCACCACCCCGCCCCCTGCGGACGAGCGGGCCTCCAGCAGCCCGCCCCCGGCTTCGCCGCCTCCGTACTCCCCGCCCGCCGGCGGCTCCACCCCGCCCCCGGGCGCCACGACCTCGCAGCAGGAGCCGCCGCCCGAGTACGCGGCCGTCCCGAACGGCGGGTTCGACCCCCGCGATCTCACCGACTTCCAGCTCGACGAGCTCGTCCACCGGATCATCGGCCGCATCACCCGCCTCATCCGCACCGAGTTGCGGATGGACCGGGAACGGGTCGGCAGGCTCCGCGACCCCCGTCACTGACCGGGCGTCCCCACCACCCGACGACCACCACCGACACAGACGTACCGACGAAAGGCCCACCCGCGATGCCCCGCCAGGACCCGGGCTCAACCATCTGGTTCACCCTCACCATCGACGGCGAGAGCCTCGGTTACTTCAACGGGTGCGAAGGCCTGTCGTCCCAGGTGGAGATCGAGCAGCGCCAGGAGGGCGGCAACAACGGGTTCGTGTGGCAGCTGCCCACCCGTGTCTCCTTCTCCAACATCCGGCTGACCCGTCCCCTCACCCCGGACACGGCCAAGGTCGCCAAGTGGATCTCCTCGGTCCAGACGGGGATCAAGCGGCCGACCGCCCAGATCTCCGCCCTGCGCGCGGACGGGTCTCTGGTCGCCCGCTGGGGACTGATCGACGTACTGCCCGTCAGCTGGCAGGGCCCCAGCCTCGACCCCAACAACCCGGCCGTGGCCAACGAGGTCCTGGAGATCGCCCACCACGGTTTCACGGACTGACGGCGCCGAAGAGCAGAAAGGAAGACCATGGCCCAGAGCAAGGGCGCCGGCAAGAGCCTCGTACGCGCCGGCCTCGCCATCCACGAGCCGCCGGTGGGCACGAGCACCACACCCGGCGCGCTCATGCGGACGTTCAGCTTCGAGTTCAACCCGGCGCAGCTGTCCCTCAGCCAGCGCGCCCAGTGGAAGGCGACCCCGACCGCGGCCGTACGGGACGGCTCGAAGCCGGAGTTCATGGGGGCCGAGCCCCGGGAGATGACCCTGGAGATCTTCCTGGACTCCTCCACCAAGCCGACCGGCAACACCGTGCTGAAGAAGGTGGAGTCGCTGCTGGGCTGCTGCGAGGTGACCTCCAACAGCATCGCCGCCAACCAGCCGTCACCGCCGTGGGTGGTCTTCCAGTGGGGCTCGTTCTCCACGGCCCGCTTCACGGCGTACGTCAGCTCCATCGAGGCGTCGTACACCCTCTTCGGCACGACCGGCATCCCCATCCGCGCCACCTGCCAGGTGCAGCTGCACGAGATCCCCGGGAAGACCAAGGGCCAGAACCCGACCTCCGGCGCACTCACCGCCCAGCGCGTGCACCAGGTCGTCGCGGGCGACTCCCTCCAGTCGCTGGCCTGGCGCGAGTACGGCAACGCCACCGCGTGGCGTGCGATCGCCGAGGCCAACGGCATCGACGACCCGTCCCGGCTGCCCTCCGGCACGCAACTCCTGCTGCCCGCGGCCGAGGAGGTGCCTCACTGATGGTGCAGACCGCGTTCTCCAGCATCATGCAGGTCACCGTCGGCGGTGCGAAGCTGCCCCCCGCCATCGCCCCGATGCTCGTCGAGGGCTGGGTCGACCAGGGTGCCGGTGTCCCCGCCGCCTTCCGGCTCACCTTCCGCGACCCGTACCACCTGGTGCTCGGCGAGCTGAGCGTGAAGTTCGGCACCAGGGTGGTCCTCACACCGGTGGCGGACGGCCAGGGCGTCGGCAAGCCGCTGCTGACCGGTGAGGTCACCGGCATGGAGGCCGACTACGACGGCACCGGCAGCTTCACCGTCATCCGCGGCTACGACTTCGGGCACCGCCTGATGCGCCAGCGCCGGGTCGCCGCGTACCGCAACCAGACGGCCTCCGACATCGCCCGCAAGCTCGTCGGCATGGACGGCGTGCCCGTCGGCCGCATCCAGGCGACGAAGGGCGCGTACGGGTTCATCAGCCAGTCCAACGTCACCGACTGGGACTTCCTGGCCCGGCTCGCCGACGAGAACGGCATGGTGATGTCCCTGGACGCCAAGGGGAAGTTCCGGTTCGTCAAACCGAATCCGTCGTCCGGCGCGCCCTCCCCCGGCACGGACGGCGACAAGAGCCCCTTCGTCCTCCAGGCCGGCCACGACATCCTGCGGCTGCGGGCCGCCGTCACCGCCGCCGACCAGGTCGGCGAGGTCGAGTCGCGCGGCTGGAACGTCACCACCAAGAAGAAGATCACCGAGGTCTCGCCCGCCAAGACCGACCCGGGCATCTCCATCGGCCTCACCCCGGGCGAGGCCGCCGGGAAGTTCAAGGCGGCCAAGCTCGTCGAGACGAACAACCCCTACGACAAGCAGGACGAGGTGCGGCACGCCTCGCAGGCCCTCGCCGCCGACGTCACGTCCTCCTTCGCCGAGCTGGAAGTCGTGGTGCGCGGCAACCCGGACCTGCGTCCCGGTGTGCCCGTGGCCCTCGCCGACGTCGGCAAGCCCTTCGAGGGGAAGTACACCGTCACCTCCGTACGCCACGTGTTCGGCGACGGGAAGCACTACGAGTCCTGGGTCACCGTCAGCGGACGCCAGTGGCGCTCGCTGTACGGGCTGGCCTCGGGCGGCGGCGCCCAGGACGGCGGCCGGCTGCCCAGCGTCGCCAACGCCATCGTCACCGACGTGCAGGACCCGCTCAAGCAGGGCAGGGTCAAGCTCCAGTTCCCCTGGCTCGACAACACCTACGTCAGCGACTGGGCGCGCAGCGTGCAGTTCGGCGGTGTGGGCGGTGGCGGCGTCTTCCCCATGGACGTCGGCGACGAGGTGCTGGTCGCCTTCGACCGGGGTGCGCTGGACCACCCGTTCGTGATCGGCGGGCTCTACAACGGCCGGGACGTGCCCACCAGGAACGACGTGCCCCTGCACGACGGCCTGAAGAAGAAGGCCACCCGGCACACCGTGTCCGACCGCCAGGGCAACCGCGTCGACCTGCTCAGCCAGCGGACCGGAGGGCGGAAGCAGGGCGTCCGGATCGCCAGCGGCGACGACAGGCTGACCATCAACCTCGACCGCACCAAGACCGAGATCACCGTAGACAGCAAGGGCTCGGTCAGCATCACGGGCAGCCGCTCGGTGTCGGTGGAGGCGGGGACGGACCTCTCGCTGAGCGCACGCCGCGCGGTGACCATCAAGAGCGGCGGGCCGCTCACCCTCCAGGGGCAGGGCATGGTCAACCTCCGGTCCACGGGCGGTGTGGTCAGCGTGAACGCGATGGGCGCCCTGAACCTGTCGGCGACCGGCGCCGCGTCGCTCTCCGCCACGGGGATCGTGTCGGTCCAGTCGGTGGCCAACGTGAACATCAAGGCCATCAAGCTCGACCTCATGGGTGGCTTCTTCGTCAACACCATCAAGTACCCGTTCGGATGAGCGGCGGACCGCACCCGTGTGCCGGGTCCGTATCGAGAAGAAGGCAGGTGGCTCTCTGATGGCCGAACAGTTCGTCGGTTCCGGCTGGGCCTTCCCGCTGCGCATCGGCCCCACGGGCGGCATCGCCCTCGTCAGCGGGGAGCGGGAGGTCGAGGAGGCCATCCGGCTCGTCCTGGCCACCGCACCGGGTGAGCGGCCGATGCGCCCGGAGTTCGGCTGCGCCATCCACGACCTCGTCTTCGCACCGGTCAACGAACAGACCGCCGGCCGCATCCAGCACGAGGTCCACGTCAGCCTGGACCGCTGGGAGCCCCGCATCGAGGTCCACGAGGTCGAGGTCACCGCCGGCGCCGAACAGAACGTCCTGTTCATCGACGTGCGTTACGCCATCCGCGGCACCAACAACCCGCGCAGCCTGGTCTTCCCGTTCTACGTCATCCCCTCCCACGACGAACCCGGGGAGCCGGGCCCCTCCGGCGGCTCCGGTGCCCCTTCCGAAAGCGACGGCTGATGTCCCTGCCCTCCCCCAATCTCGACGACCGCCGCTTCCAGCAGTTCGTCGACGACGCCAAGCGCTACATCCAGCAGCGCGCCCCGGAGTGGACCGACCACAACGTCTCCGACCCGGGAGTCACCCTCGTCGAGACGGTCGCGCACATGGCCGACCAGATCGTCTACCGCCTCAACCGCGTGCCGGAGAAGAACCATCTGGCCTTCCTCGACCTCGTCGGCATCACCCTGTTTCCTCCGGCCGCCGCCCGCACCGAGGTCACGTTCTGGCTGTCCGCCCCGCAGGAGGAGGCGATAGCCGTGCCGGTCGGCACCGAGGTGGCGACCGTACGCACGGAGCGGGAGAGCGCCGTCGTCTTCGCCACCGAACGCGAACTGAGCGTCGTGCCCACCGCGCTCCGGCGCCTCGTGGTGCAGCACCAGGGCCAGCCCGTCGCCGACCGGACCGACGACCTCGCCGAGGGCAAGGACCTGCACTGCTTCGCGGAGTCCCCCACCCCCGGCGACTGCATGCTGATCGGCCTCACCGCCGCCGTCCCGCACTGCGCCCTCGCCCTCGAACTCGACAGCCGCGTCGACGGTGTCGGCGTCGACCCCCGGCAGCCCCCGCTCGTGTGGGAGGCGTGGACCGAGGACGGCTGGCGGTCCTGCGAGGTCGACCGCGACGGCACCGGCGGACTCAACCGGCCCGGCGACATCGTCCTGCACATCCCCGGCGGCCACGTCCTCTCCCGCAACGGCGGACAGGAGGCGGGCTGGCTGCGCTGCCGCGTCACCGAACCCCAGCCCGGCCAGCCCTTCTACGCCACGTCGCCGACCATCAGGTCCGCCGAGGCCTACACCATCGGCGGCACCACCGGCGTCGTGCACGCCGAGGCCGTCCACGACGAGATGCTCGGCGAGTCCATCGGGCTCCCGGGCCAGCGGCTGCGGCTCACCCACGCCCCCGTGGTCGGCGACGACCCGCCCCTGTGGCTCCAGACCGCCGAGCACGACGGCTGGGAGGACTGGCAGGTGGTCCCGCACTTCGCCGCGTCCCGGCCCGACGACCGGCACATCACCCTGGACGCCGCGACCGGCGAGATCGCCTTCGGCCCCGCCGTCCGCGAACCCGACGGCACCCTCCGCCAGTACGGCGCCGTCGCCCCCAAGGGCTCCGTCATCCGCGCCCGCCGCTACCGCACGGGCGGCGGCCGGGAGGGCAACGTGGCCCGCGGCACCGTCCAGGTCCTGCGCACCTCCATCCCGTACGTCGCCGAGGTCGTCAACCGCGAAGCCGCCCGCGGCGGCGTCGACGGCGAGACGGTCGAGGAGGCCAAGCTCCGGGCGCCCATCACCCTCCGCGCCCAGGAACGCGCCGTCACCCTGCGCGACTACGAGGAACTCGCCCGCCGGGCCGCCCCCGAGACGGCCCGCATCACCTGCCTGGAAGGCGAGGAGAGCGAGTACGGGGCCTACGCGATACGGGTCCTCGTCGTGCCCCAGGCCGTCCCCGACCCCGGCGGCCGGCTCCGCTTCGAACAACTCGTCCCGGGCGACGCGCTGCTCGGCCGCATCACCCGCCACCTCGACGAACGCCGCCTCATCGGCACCCGGGTCGCCGTGGGCCCGCCCTACTACCAGGGGGTCACCGTGGTGGCCACCGTCCACGCCTTCCGCGGGGTGGACACCGACCGCGTACGCCGCCAGGTCCACGACGCCCTCTACCACCACCTCGACCCGCTCACCGGGGGCGCCGACGGACGGGGCTGGCCCTTCGGCCGCCCGGTCCAGGCGGGCGAGGTCTTCGCCGTCCTCCAGCGGGTCCCCGGTGTCGAACTGGTCGACGAGGTCATCCTGCACCCCGCCGACCCGCTGACCGGCAAGCGCGGCGACCCGACCAACCGCATCGACCTCGACCCGCCGGCCCTGGTCTTCTCCTTCGACCACCGCGTCCGGGTGATCGGAGACGGGGCGTGACGGCCGACACCCGCACAGGAGACCACCGATGAGAGGCTCGATCGACGGCCTCGGCTCGTCCACACCCATCAGCACGATGCTCCCCGCCGTCTTCGCGGAGGACGATCTCGCCCAGCGCTTCGTCGGCGGCCTCGACGACGTCCTCGCGCCGATCCTGAACGTACTCGACTGCGTGGACGCCTACTTCGACCCCGCCCTCACCCCGGTGGACTTCGCCCAGTGGCTCAGCACCTGGGTCGGCGCCGAGACCGACGGCACCGAACCGGAGCCACGGCTGCGCGCCGCCGTGGCCGCCGCCGCACGCCTGCACCGCGTACGGGGCACCCGGCGCGGGCTCTCCGAAGCCGTACAGCTCGCCTTCGGCACCGAACCGGAGATCTCCGAGAGCGGCGGCGCCACGTGGAACGCCCGCCCCCTCGGCCCGGTACCCGGCAAGCCCCGCCCGCACCTCCACGTCTCCATCGCCCTCCCTGACCCCACACCCGCGGACACGCACCGCCTGGACGCCCTCGTGGCCGCCGCCCGCCCCGCGCACATGCCCTACACCGTCACCGTGACGGCAGCCGAAAGGACCCCGGAGAGATGACCACGCAGAACTGCGCCGAGTGCGGCACCCGCGCGGAACCGGGGCAGTCGTTCTGCGACGCCTGCGGCGCCGTGCTCAGCTGGAGCCCAAGTCCCCGCAGCGGTTCCACCCCACCCGCGGGATCGACACCGCCCGGTGGACGCCCCTCGGCCGGAGCCACGCCCTCCGGCGGTTCCTCCGAGGAGTCCGCCGGGGGCGGCTGGGACGGCTTCGCGCGTACCGGCGGCGCCCACACCCCGCCGCCGGGCAGCGGCGCGAACGCGACGCACGCCGCCGGCACCGGCACCACCCCCTCGACGGCACCGGCCGAGGCCGGGCCTTCGGCCGCGACACCCGACGCCTCGCGCCTGCCGCGACACCACCGCGACACCCAGGAGCCCGGCCGGGCGAACACGGCGGACGACTGGCCCGTGGCGGCCTCACCGGCCCCCGGCGGCCGCCACCCGGGCGAGACCGACCCCACCGTCCCGCTGCCCACCTCCGGCGAGAGCGCCGCCGACCGCGCCCGCTCCCTCCTCGTCCCGGTCGCCGAGCCCGAGCCGTCCCACTCCTCGCCGCCCCCCGCCGCCGCCCCGGTCCTGCCCGGCCGCCCGGACACCGACCGGCCGCAGGTACGCGTCCCCGGCCCCCAGCAGGACACCGGCAACGGCCCGCCCTGCTCCTGGTGCGCCACCCCCAACCGCCCCGACCGCCACTACTGCGCCCGCTGCGCGATGCCGCTGGCCGACAACGCGGAGCGCGCGCCCGCCCCCCTCCCGTGGTGGCGCCGTCTCGCGGGCTCCCGCCGCAACGAGAACCCGTGGGCCGGCGACAGGCCCCGCATCCGCCGCGTCTTCGACCGCATCGGCACATGGATCACCGCGGCCGTCGTCATCACCCTGGCCGTCCTCGGCGTGATGTATCTGCCCGACGGCATCCAGGCCACCAAGGACCACTTCGCCAAGCGCGCGATGGTCGCCCCCAACGACCTCGCGGCGTCCCGCTCGTGGACCGGCCACAAGCCGCAGCTCGCCTTCGACAAGGTGAACAACACGTGGTGGGGCCCGGGGGTCGATCAGTCCGGTGCGGGCGAGTGGATCGAGGCCCGCTTCGACCAGCCGACCCGGCTGCTGGACGTGATCATCACCCCGGGTGTGTCCATCAAGGCCGACGACCTGAACAAGTCAGCGCTGCCGCAGCGCATCAAGGCGACGATCACGACCAAGGACGGAAAGCAGACGACCCGCCATCTGACCCTGGACCAGGGCGTCGGCGGCCAGCGGCGGGCCTTCCGCGTCGGCGACGCCGTCAAGGTGCGCTTCACCGTCGAGTCGGCCCACGCCGCGTCCTCGGACAAGCAGGTGGCCATCGCCGAGATCGAGTTCTTCGGCCCGTCGAACACCGACGGGTCCTGACCCGGCCCCACCCGAACGCCGCACAGCGGCGACAACGACGACGCCGGCCCCCGGGAACGAATCCCGGGGGCCGGCGTCGTACGGATACCGCGGTACTGCTGGAGCTGCTGATCCGAGGATCAGAAGTCCATGTCACCGCCCGGCATGCCGCCCGGAGCGGCCGCGGAGGCCTTCTCCGGCTTGTCGGCGATGACGGCCTCGGTGGTGAGGAAGAGCGCGGCGATGGACGCGGCGTTCTGCAGAGCGGAGCGCGTGACCTTCGCCGGGTCGATGATGCCCTCGGCGATCATGTCGACGTACTCGCCGGTCGCGGCGTTGAGGCCGTGACCGATCGGCAGGTTGCGCACCTTCTCGACGATGACGCCACCCTCGAGACCACCGTTGACGGCGATCTGCTTGAGCGGGGCCTCCAGCGCGAGCTTCACGGCGTTGGCGCCCGTGGCCTCGTCACCGGTCAGGTCGAGCTTCTCGAAGACGGCCGAGGCCTGGAGCAGCGCCACGCCACCACCGGCGACGATGCCCTCCTCGACGGCGGCCTTGGCGTTGCGCACCGCGTCCTCGATGCGGTGCTTGCGCTCCTTGAGCTCCACCTCGGTGGCAGCGCCGGCCTTGATGACGGCCACGCCGCCGGCCAGCTTCGCGAGGCGCTCCTGGAGCTTCTCGCGGTCGTAGTCCGAGTCGGAGTTCTCGATCTCGGCACGGATCTGCTTGACGCGACCCTGGACCTGGTCGCTCTCGCCGCCACCGTCGACGATGGTCGTCTCGTCCTTGGTGATGACGACCTTGCGAGCGGTGCCGAGCAGGTCGAGACCGGCGTTCTCGAGCTTGAGGCCGACCTCCTCGGAGATGACGGTGCCACCGGTGAGGATGGCGATGTCGCCGAGCATGGCCTTGCGGCGGTCACCGAAGCCCGGAGCCTTGACGGCGACGGACTTGAAGGTGCCACGGATCTTGTTGACGACCAGGGTCGACAGAGCCTCGCCCTCGACGTCCTCCGCGATGATCAGCAGCGGCTTGCCCGACTGCATGACCTTCTCGAGCAGCGGAAGGAGGTCCTTCACGTTGCTGATCTTGGAGTTGACGATCAGGATGTACGGGTCGTCGAAGGACGACTCCATACGCTCCATGTCGGTGGCGAAGTAGGCCGAGATGTAGCCCTTGTCGAAGCGCATACCCTCCGTGAGCTCGAGCTCCAGACCGAAGGTCTGGGACTCCTCGACGGTGATGACGCCTTCCTTGCCGACCTTGTCCATCGCCTCGGCGATCTTGGCGCCGATCTCGGTGTCGGCAGCGGAGATGGAGGCCGTCGAAGCGATCTGCTCCTTGGTCTCCACGTCCTTCGCCTGCTCCAGCAGAGCGGCGGAGACGGCCTCGACGGCCTTCTCGATGCCACGCTTCAGAGCCATCGGGTTGGCACCCGCGGCGACGTTGCGCAGGCCCTCGCGGACGAGCGCCTGGGCGAGAACGGTGGCGGTGGTCGTACCGTCGCCGGCGACGTCGTCCGTCTTCTTGGCGACCTCCTTGACCAGCTCCGCACCGATCTTCTCGTACGGGTCCTCGAGCTCGATCTCCTTGGCGATGGAAACACCATCGTTGGTGATCGTGGGCGCGCCCCACTTCTTCTCGAGGACGACGTTACGGCCCTTGGGGCCGAGGGTGACCTTGACGGCGTCGGCGAGCTGGTTCATCCCGCGCTCGAGACCGCGCCGTGCCTCCTCGTCGAACGCGATGATCTTGGCCATGTGAAGTGGTCCTCCCGGACAGGGGTGGATTCTCCGGACCGAGTGGCGCCCGCGACGGACGGCCAGCGTGCTCAGTGGTTCCTTGCCCCACCGGGCCTGCGGGCCTCACCGGCCCGGTCCAAGTTTCTGTCACTCTCACCTGGAGAGTGCTAACGCCAATGATTAGCACTCGACCCCTTCGAGTGCAAGCGTCCCCCTCGGATGTGGACAACCTCAAGGCGTCCGGGGAGTGACGCGGACGCACGTGAGGCCCGTACCCCCGGCCGGGGTACGGGCCTCACGTGCGTGAGTAGTGTCGTCGGACGACCGCGCCGAGCTCAGCCGACGGCGAGCTTGACCATGTCCGCCTGGGGCCCCTTCTGGCCCTGCGAGATCTCGAATTCAACTCGCTGACCCTCTTCGAGGGTGCGGTACCCGTCCATCTGGATCGCGCTGTAGTGGACGAAAACATCCGCACCACCGTCGACCGCGATGAAGCCGTACCCCTTCTCCGCGTTGAACCACTTGACGGTGCCCTGAGCCATGCCTAACTCCCCTATTACTGGCCCTTGCACGAGCGCCGCACTTCGCGGGCCCGGGTCAGAACTCACCCTCCGACAGGAGAGGGTGGCGTGCGCCGGAACGCGTCGACCGCGGCCGAATGTATCTGCCCAACTGCCCTCTGCAACAGGTCAATCGGACGAGAATTCTGGGCACAGGCGACTGCCCGCAATGGGGGAATTCATAGGATTCCAGGGCAAGTCGGGCCTGACAAAGGCCACTTATGCCGCAAGGAGTTCACTTACTTTGGCTGCTTCTTGTCGCGGCCGGGCGCATTCTCATATGCGGGCGGCACGGGCAGCTGCGGGGACTTCCCCAACTGTACCGTGCTCAACCATGCAGAATGGCCCCCTCCGCTTTCCGGCGGAGGGGGCCACTGGGCTCACGTCATGCGGTCGGGCGCCGAAAGGCCCCGGGCGGTCAGCCTCCGGCGACGGCCGGAATGATCGACACACCGGCGCCGTCCGGGGTGACCGCGTCCAGGCCGCCCTCGAAGCGCACGTCGTCGTCGTTGACGTACACGTTGACGAAGCGGCGCAGCTTGCCCTGGTCGTCCAGGACACGGGCACCGATGCCCGGGTGGTTCTGCTCCAGGGACGCGATGACCTCGGAGAGGGTCGCACCCTCGGCCGGGACCTCGGCCTGACCGCCCGTGTAGGTGCGGAGGATGGTGGGGATACGGACCTTGACGCTCATGTGGGTGCCTTCCTTCGGTCTCGGGTGTCAGTTGGCGGCGGCGAGGCCCGCGTCGCGGAACGCGTCCAGGCTGGGCCGGATCGTCGCCGACAGGCCGGTCGTCGGGGCGACCGCGTCGAGCGTCTTCAGTCCGTCACCGGTGTTCAGGACGACGGTGGTGAGGGACGGGTCGAGCAGGCCGGCGTCGATCAGCTTCTTCGTCACGCCGACCGTCACCCCGCCCGCGGTCTCCGCGAAGATGCCCTCGGTGCGGGCCAGCAGCTTGATCGCGTCGACGACCTGCTCGTCGTTCACGTCCTCCACCGCGCCGCCGGTGCGCCGGGCGATGTCCAGGACGTAGGGGCCGTCGGCCGGGTTGCCGATCGCCAGGGACTTGGCGATGGTGTTCGGCTTCTGCGGACGCACCACGTCGTGGCCGGCCTTGAAGGCGGTGGAGACCGGGGAGCAGCCCTCGGCCTGGGCACCGAAGATCTTGTACGGCTTGTCCTCGACGAGACCGAGCTTGATCAGCTCCTGCAGCCCCTTGTCGATCTTCGTGAGCTGCGAGCCGGACGCGATCGGGATGACGAGCTGGTCGGGCAGCTGCCAGCCGAGCTGCTCACAGATCTCGTACGCCAGGGTCTTGGAGCCCTCGCCGTAGTACGGCCGGAGGTTGACGTTGACGAAGCCCCAGCCCTCGCCGAGCGGGTCGCCGATGAGCTCCGAGCAGAAGCGGTTGACGTCGTCGTAATTGCCCTCGATGCCGACCAGCTCGCCGCCGTACACCGCGGCCATGACGACCTTGCCCTGCTCCAGGTCGTGCGGGATGAACACGCAGGAGCGGAAGCCGGCGCGGGCGGCGGCGGCGCCCACCGCACCGGCGAGGTTGCCGGTGGAGGAGCAGGAGAGGGTGGTGAACCCGAAGGCGCGGGCGGCCTCGACGGCGATGGCGACGACACGGTCCTTGAAGGAGTGCGTCGGGTTGCCGGAGTCGTCCTTGACGTACAGACCACCGGTCACGCCCAGTTCGCGGGCGAGGTTGTCGGCCTTGACCAGCTTCGTGAAACCGGGGTTGATGTTGGGCTTGTCCGCGACATCGGAGGGAACCGGCAGCAGCGGCGCGTAGCGCCAGATGTTGTTCGGGCCCTCGGCGATGCGCTTCTTCAGCTCTTCGGGGGAGCCGCTCGGCAGGTCGTACGCCACTTCGAGCGGCCCGAAACAGGACGCACAGGCGAAAATGGGACCGAGCTCGAAACGCTCGCCGCATTCGCGGCAGGAAAGTGCCGCGGCGGGACCGAGGTCCACTGCGGAGGTATTGGTGTCGGCTGCAACTGTCTGCACGGCCATGATGGCGGAGGCCCTTTCTCCTCATCTTCCTTGCGACGTATTTCGCCACAAGACGGAATTGGCACCTTCCCCACCGTGACCTCGCGGTCGGCAGGAGGGTTGCCGGGACTTCGACGGGCCGTTCCCTCAGTCCCTCTGGATGAGCGCTATGGCACCGGACCATGGATCCGGGCGTTTATTCGCGGACCGACCCCGACATGCGAGGGTCATCCGCGTTGTTCAAGACTGTAACCGAAGCACCGGACGGTTGAGATAGTCGTCCGAACCGCGAGATGGATCACATACAGGGAGTATCGACCGTGCTGGAAGAGGTGGAACGCTGGCTGACCAGGCGTTCCTGGTCTGCTGCCGACCGCCCGCCGGACCGGCTCACGGCCGCGCGGGCGAAGGATCCGCACCGCTCGCGCGTGAGCGTGGTCCTGCCCGCGCTGAACGAGGAGGCGACGGTCGGCGCGATCGTCGCGGAGATCCGGCGCGAGCTGATGGAGAAGGTCCAGCTCGTCGACGAACTGGTGGTGATCGACTCCGGATCCACCGACCGCACCGCCGACGAGGCACGGCTGGCCGGCGCCCGGGTCGTGCACCGGGACGCGATCCTCCCCCGTATCCCCGCCCTCCCCGGCAAGGGCGAGGTCCTGTGGCGCTCACTGCTGGTGACCGGCGGGGACATCGTCTGCTTCGTCGACGCGGACCTCAAGGACTTCTCCGCCGACTTCGTCTCCGGGACCGTCGGCCCGCTGCTGACCGACCCCTCGGTGCACTTCGTGAAGGCCATGTACGACCGGCCGCTGGGCGACGCCGCAGGCCAGGGCGGCCGGGTGACCGAACTGGTGGCCCGCCCGCTGCTCAATCTGCACTGGCCGCGGCTGGCCGGCTTCGTACAGCCGCTGGGCGGCGAGTACGCGGTGCGGCGCTCCCTCCTGGAGCAGCTTCCCTTCCCCGTCGGTTACGGGGTGGAGCTGGGCCTGCTCGTAGACGCGCTGCACACGGTCGGCCTGGACGCACTGGCCCAGGTCGACGTCGGCGTACGCAAACACCGCCACCAGGACGGCCAGGCCCTCGGCCGGATGGCCGCCACGATCTACCGCACGGCACAGCTGCGGCTCTCCCGGGGCGCCCTCGTGCGCCCCGAGATCACCCAGTTCGAGCGGGGGCCCGACGGATTCGTCCCGCACACCCATGCGGTGGACACCGAGGAGCGCCCCCCGATGCGGGAGATCGCGGAGTACGCCTCGCGGAACGCGGCGTAACGGTTCTCCACGCCCGGCTCCGCGGACGCTTCACGTTTGGCGGCTTCCCGAACGGGCTAGGTTCGGGTACATGGTCTCCGAGCACGCTGCCCAGGTACTCGTCGCGTCCAACCGCGGCCCGGTGTCGTACACCCGGCGGGAGGACGGCACGCTCGACTCGAAACGGGGCGGGGGCGGGCTCGTCTCCGGCCTCAGCGCCGTCGACGACAAGCTGTGGGTGTGCGCCGCACTCGGCGACGGCGACCGCGAGGCGGTCCGGCGGGGGGTCTCCGAGCCCGGCGTCCGGATGCTCGACATCGACGCCGGGGTCCACGCCGACGCGTACAACGGCATCGCGAACTCCGTGCTCTGGTTCGTCCACCACATGATCTACGAGACGCCGGTGGAGCCCGTCTTCGACGCGGAGTTCCGCCGGCAGTGGGCCTCCTTCGAGGCGTACAACCGGGCCTTCGCCGAGGCGCTCGCCGAGGAGGCGGGCGAGGGGGCGGCGGTCCTGGTGCAGGACTACCACCTCTCGCTGGTCCCCGGCATACTGCGCGAACTCCGCCCCGACCTGCGGATCGGGCACTTCTCGCACACCCCTTGGGCGCCCGTCGACTACTTCAGGCTGCTGCCCGACGACATCGGCGAGCAGCTGCTCAACGGCATCCTGGGCGCCGACCGCGCCGCGTTCCTCACCCGCCGCTGGGCGGACGCCTTCATCGGCTGCTGCACGGAGATCCTCGGCGGCACCGGCCGCACCCGGATCGGGGTGCACGGGCTGGGCGCCGACGGGGACTTCCTGCGCCGCCGCTCCCACGAGGCGGACGTGGACGAGCGCATGGAGATCCTGCGGGAGCAGATCGGCGCGGACCGACGCACGATCGTGCGGGTGGACCGCACGGAGCTCTCCAAGAACATCGTGCGCGGCCTCCACGCCTACCGTGCGCTGCTGGAGGAGCGCCCCGAATGGCGCGAGCGGGTGGTGCACATCGCCTTCGCCTACCCGTCCCGGCAGGACCTCGCGGTCTACCGCGACTACACGGCGGAGGTACAGCGGGTCGCCGACGCGATCAACGCGGAGTACGGCACGGAGGGCTGGACCCCGGTCCTGCTCCACGTCGACGACGACTTCGCCCGCTCCCTCGCGGCGTACCGGCTGGCGGACGTGGCCCTGGTCAACCCGATCCGCGACGGCATGAACCTCGTCGCCAAGGAGGTCCCGGTCGTCTCGGACCACGGCTGCGCACTGGTGCTGTCCCGCGAGGCGGGGGCGTACGAGGAGCTGGGCGAGGACGCGATCGTGGTCAACCCGTACGACGTGTCGGCCACGGCGGCGGCGCTGCACGAGGGTCTCACGATGGACCCCGACGAGCGCGGCGCCCGCTCGAAGCGCCTGGCCGCCGCCGCGACCGCACTGCCACCGCAGCAGTGGTTCCTGGACCAGCTCGACGCGCTGCGGGCCTAGGAGGCCCGCGTGACCCGCCCGGCGACGGAGCGGAGCAGTTCCGCGACCGCCGCCGGGCCCGGCAGCAGCAGGTCGGCCCGGTCGGCGAGTTCGGGGACCTCGGTGCCGCTGCACACCAGCAGGCCGGCGGCGCCCTGGGTGCGGAGCCTCTCCACGGCGGCGTACGCGGCGAGGTCGCCGAGGTCGTCACCGGCGTAGAGCACCGTCTCGGCGCCGGTCTCCTTCACGTACTCCTCCAGCGCCACGCCCTTGTCCATGCCCGGCGGGCGCAATTCCAGGACGAGGCGGCCCGGCTCGACGATCAGGCCGTGGCGCGCGGCCAGGCTGCCCAGCGGAGCGCGCAGGGCCTCGAAGGCGGCCTGCGGGTCGGCGGCACGGCGGGTGTGCACGGCGACCGCGCGACCGCCCTTCTCCTCGACCCAGATGCCGCTGTCCGCCCCTTCCAGCACCGCGGGGAGCTCCGCCCGTACGGCTTCCACTCCGGGGTCCGGCGGAGGGGCGTGGACGGTGGCGGTGGCGGCGTCCCAGCGTTCGGCGCCGTAGTGGCCCAGGACGACGAGATGGTCCAGGCCCGGTGCTCCCGCGAAGCCTCCGTACCGTACGGCGGTGTCGGCCGGGCGGCCGGTGATGACTGCGACGGCGGCGACGCGGGGGGCGAGCGCGGAGAGGGCCGGAACGACATCGGGGTGCGCCCGGGACCGCTCCGGGTCCGGGACGATGTCGGCGAGCGTGCCGTCGAAGTCCAGTGCGACGACCGCACGGGAGGGACGGGCCAGGAGCGCGGCGAGGCCTTCGCGGCCGGCCTGGGTGGACGGGGTCGGGATGGGGTGTGCCGGATTGCCCATGGCCCGAGCGTAGCGGTGAGCAGGGCCGATGCCAGCCCCGCCGGCGTTCGAGACACAGGGCCAATCCCAGCCCCGCCGGCCTCCCCCGCCCACCGGGGCAGCATCCAGCCCCGCGGCACTTGAGGCGCACAGGACCAATCCCAGCCCCGCCGGCGTTTGAGGCGCGGGGTCCGGGGCGGAGCCCCGGCACTGACGGGAGCCAAACCAGCCGCGGCAGTCGGCGCTCAGCGCCGCCCCCGCCTCGCATCCCGCACCCGCCGCAGCCGGTTCACCGTCACCGGATCCGCCTCCAGCGCCCGCCGGTCGTCCAGGAGCGCGTTGAGCAGCTGGTAGTAGTGGACCGGCGAGATACCCAGGTCTTCCCGGATCGCGCGCTCCTTCGCGCCGGGGCCCGGCCAGGAGCGCCGCTCCAGGGCCAGCACCGCGCGTTCCTGGCCGGAGAGCGGGGCGGCGGAGTCCGCGTCGTCAGTGGGAGGGCCGGTCATATGAACCAACCTACCTACTCGGCGCTCTCCGCCTGCCGCGCCTGGGTCGCGATGGTCCCCAGCACGCTCTCCGGGTTGCCGCCGGGCTCGACCGCGGAGCCGATCTTCTCCTTGATGCTCTCGCTGGCCTGCGCCCACGACGTCTTGCCGAACGGGTACAGCTGCGAGTTCGGCAGCGCCGACAGGAACTCGCGCAGCTGCTTGTGCTTGCCGTCGGCCTCCATCGCGGTGGACGCGGTGCCGGTCACGGGCAGCAGGTCGTACTGGTCGGCGAAGGCGAGCACGTTCTCGTCCGTGTAGGCGAAGTCGAGGAACTTGCCGATCTCAGCCCGGTGGCCGTTCTGCTTGAAGCCCATCATCCAGTCCGCGACACCCATCGAGCCCTTGGTCGGCCCTTCGATCCCGGGCAGCGGGACCATGCCGACCTCGACGCCCTTCTTCTCGGCCTCCTGCATCAGCGTCGGGTGGCCGTTGAGCATGCCGACGTCGCCGTCGGTGAACGCGTCGAATGCCTTCGCCCGGTCGAGCTTCCCCGGGGCGACGGGGCCGGTGAGACCCTTGCCCACGAGGTTGTTCTTCAGCCACTTGAAGGTTTCTATGTTGGCCTGGGAGTCGATGTTGTAGTTGCCGACCTCGTCCGTGTAACCGCCGCCCCCGCTGAGCAGCCACATCAGCGTCTCCGCCTGGGACTCCTCCTGGCCGAGCGGCAGGGCGAAGGGGTAGGTCACCCCGCGCTCCTTGAGCGCGGCGGCGTCGCTCTGGATGTCGTCCCAGGTCTGCGGCGCCCCGAGGCCAGCCTTGGCGAAGAGGCCCTTGTTGTAGAAGAGCAGCCGGGTGCTGGCGACGAACGGCAGGCCGTACAGGGTGTTGTCGACCTCACCCGCGTCCGTGAGCGAGGGCAGGAAGTTGGACCCGGTGCGGATGGCGATCATCTCGTCGGCGGCGTAGAGCTTGCCCGCCTTGGCGTAGTCGGCGTACGCGCCGATCTGCGCGATGTCGGGGGCCTTGCCGGCCTTCACCATCTCGGCTACCTCGCGGTCGACGTCCTTCCAGGAGTAGACGCTGACCTCGACCTTGATGTCGGGGTTGGCCTTCTCGAACTTCCCGGCGACGTCGTCCCAGTACTTCTGGGAGCTGTTCTCCGCGTTCGTGCCGTAGTCGGCCGCGACCAGCCGCAGGGTGACGTCGCCGCCCCCGGTGTCCGAACCGCACCCCGACAACGTCGCCGTCATCCCGAATGCGGCCACCACCGCGGTCAGACCCACATAGCGCCGCTGCACAGCCTTGCCCATCCCTACCTCGGTCGACGCGGACACCTCCGCTGCCGACTGCGAACCCGGCGATACCGCCTCACGACCGCACGAGGTCTACACCACCTGCGTATCGATTCGGCAATCTAGCAGGGCCGTTTTGTATGGGTGCTCAACAAACCACGATAGTGGACTAGACCTTTTAGGGGTCGGCGGGCGAAACTGTCTCCCGTGAGACACGTCATCGCCCTCGATGTGGGCGGCACAGGAATGAAGGCCGCTCTGGTCGGGGCCGACGGCACCCTGCTCCACGAGGCGCGCCGGGCCACCGGCAGGGACCGCGGTGCGGAAGCCGTCGTGGAGACGATCCTCGGCTTCGCAGAGGACCTCCGCGCGTACGGCACCGAGCACCTCGGCGAGAGCGCCGTCGCCGCCGGGGTCGCCGTGCCCGGCATCGTCGACGCGGAGCGCGGGATCGCCGTCTACTCCGCCAACCTGGGCTGGCGCGACCTACCCCTGCGCGAACTGCTCGGCGAGCGGCTCGGCGGCGTACCCGTCGCGCTCGGCCACGACGTGCGGACCGGCGGCCTCGCCGAAGGGCGGATCGGCGCCGGCCAGGGAGCGGACCGCTTCCTTTTCGTACCGCTGGGCACCGGGATCGCCGGCGCCATCGGCATAGCGGGCACCATCGAGGCGGGCGCCCACGGTTACGCGGGTGAGATCGGGCACATCGTGGTCCGCCCGGACGGGCCGGAGTGCGGCTGCGGCCAGCGCGGCTGCCTGGAGACCCTCGCCTCGGCCGCCGCCGTGTCCAGGGCCTGGGCCGCCGCGTCCGGGGACCCCGACGCGGACGCCGCGGACTGCGCGAAGGCCGTGGCCGCGGGCGACCCGGCGGCCCTGCGCGTGTGGCGGGACGCCGTCGACGCGCTGGCCGCGGGGCTGGTCACCGCGCTCACCCTGCTGGACCCCCGCACGCTCATCATCGGTGGCGGTCTTGCCGAGGCAGGGGAAACCTTGTTCACACCACTGCGTGCGGCTGTCGAGGAACGGGTCACGTTCCAGAAGCTGCCTCACATCGTCCCGGCGGCCCTCGGGGACACCGCCGGATGCCTGGGCGCAGGGCTGCTCGCCTGGGATCTACTCTCCACGGAGGTTTCCGCCTGATGGCCGGACGCGCAGACAGCACGGTTCTCGCAGGTGCCCGGGTGGTGCTTCCCACCGGCACCGTCGAGGACGGCCGGGTGATCGTCGAAGGCACCCGGATCGCCGGCAGCACGCGGGAGGACGCCCGGACCGTCGACCTCTCGGGCCACTGGGTGGTCCCCGGGTTCGTGGACATCCACAACCACGGCGGCGGCGGCGCGTCCTTCGCCACCGGCACCGCCGAGGACGCCCTGACCGCCGTGCGGGCGCACCGCGCGCACGGCACGACGACCGTCGTCGCCTCGACCGTCACCGGCGAGATGGACTTCCTGGCCCGGCAGGCCGGCATGCTCTCCGAGCTGGTCGAGCAGGGCGAGCTCGCCGGAATCCACTTCGAGGGCCCCTTCATCTCCCCGTGCCGCAAGGGCGCCCACAGTGAAGGCCTCCTGCGCGATCCCGACCCGGCGGAGGTGCGCAAGCTGCTCGACGCGGCGCGCGGGAGCGCCAGGATGGTCACCCTCGCCACCGAGCTCCCCGGCGGCATCGAGTCCGTACGGCTGCTCGCCGAGCACGGGGTGATCGCCGCCGTCGGCCACACGGACGCGACGTACGAGCAGACCGTCGAGGCGATCGACGCGGGCGCCACCGTCGCCACCCACCTCTTCAACGCGATGCCCGCCATAGGCCACCGCGCGCCCGGCCCCGTCGCGGCACTCCTGGAGGACGAGCGGGTCACCGTCGAGCTGATCAACGACGGCACGCATCTGCACCCCGCCGCCCTGGAGCTCGCCTACCACCACGCGGGCGCCGGCCGGGTCGCGCTGATCACCGACGCCATGGACGCGGCCGGCGGGGGCGACGGCTTCTACGAGCTCGGACCGCTCGCCGTCGAGGTCAAGGACGGTGTCGCACGCCTGGTGGAGGGCGGTTCGATCGCGGGCTCCACCCTCACCCTGGACACCGCCTTCCGCAGGGCCGTGACCGTCGACCGCATTCCCGTCGACGACGTCGTCCGGTCCATCTCCGCCAACCCGGCCAGACTCCTCGGCCTGTACGACAGGGTCGGCTCGCTCGACCCCGGCAAGGACGCCGACCTGGTGGTCCTGGACGCGGACTTCGCGGTCAAGGGCGTCATGCGCCGGGGCGAGTGGATCGTCGAGCCCCCGGCCGTCTGACGGCCGACCAGGGCCCACGGGCGGTTGAAAACGTAACGAAGCGACGGCGGTTGTCCCGGAAACCTGGGACGACCGTCGCCTCTTTGGCATGATCACCAGGGACGGCGCCGCAGGGAGACGGCGCGGGTACGGACGACCAGAGGAACCGGGGGCCGGTACAGGTGATACTGACCGTCACGCTGAACACGGCACTCGACCTGACCTACGCCGTCCCCGCACTCGTCCCGCACAGCAGCCACCGCGTCGACGAGGTGACCGAACGCCCCGGCGGCAAGGGTGTCAACGTGGCCCGGGTGCTCTCCGCCCTCGGCCACGACACCGTGGTGACCGGCTTCGCCGGAGGCGCCACCGGAGCGGTCCTCCGCGAACTCCTCGGCCGACTCCCCCACCGCCCCACCGACGCGCTCGTCACCGTCGCGGGGAACACCCGCCGCACCCTCGCCGTCGTCGACCGCTCCAGCGGTGACACCACCCAGCTCAACGAGCCGGGCCCGCACATCGGCGCCGCCGAGTGGACGGCCCTCCTCGGCACGTTCGGGGAGCTGCTCCCCGGGGCCGCGGCCGTCGCCCTCTGCGGCAGCCTGCCCCCCGGCGTCCACGTCGGCGCGTATGCCGAACTCGTACGGCTCGCCCGCGCGGCCGGCGTACCCGTGCTCCTGGACACCGACGGCGAACCCCTGCGCCGCGGCATCGCCGCCCGCCCCGACCTCGTCAAGCCGAACGCCGACGAGCTCGCCCGGCTCACCGGCGCCCGCGAACCCCTGCGCGCCACCCGCGACGCCCGCCGCCGGGGCGCACACAGCGTCGTCGCGTCGCTCGGCGCGGACGGACTCCTCGCCGTCACCCCCGACGGCGTCTGGCGCGCCGCACCGCCGTCCGCCGTGCGCGGCAACCCGACGGGCGCGGGCGACTCCGCCGTGGCCGGGCTGCTGTCCGCCCTCGCCGAAGGGCTCGGCTGGCGGGACCGGCTGACGCGCGCGGTGGCCCTGTCCACAGCGACCGTGCTGGCCCCGGCGGCCGGCGAGTTCGACCGTGCGGCCTACGAGGACCTGCTGACCCGCGTCACCGTCGAACAGCACGCACCGGCGGCCTGAACGGCCCCCGGAACGACCGCGTCCCGGCTCGCGCTGGGCGAGGACCGGGACGACGGTGGTGCGGACTTCCTGAGCGGCGGATCAGTTCTGGACGTGACCCGACTTCAGCGACAGCTGGTCGAGATTGGCGTCACACGAGTCGCCCTCGTTGCACGACAGCATCAGCGTGTTCGACCCCTTGTCGAGCTGCACGTACGCGTACGTGTTCGTCCAGCCCTTCTCCAGGTCACCCTCCGCGGCGTTCGCGAAGTTCTTCATGTTGATCGAGCGCGGGTCCTCGTCGTTGACCGTGAGGGACGTCTTGGCGTCCTTGCCCGGCACCCCGTACGTCACGTACAGCGTGTACGGGCCGCTCTCCGGCACATCGACGGTCCAGGTCGCCGACCGGCCGACCTCGTTGAGGCTGATGTACTGGCCGTTGGCGCTCTTCGCGCCCTTGACGCTGTTGTCCAGGGACGCCGTACCGCCGAGCGTCAGCGTCGCCGCGTCCTGCTCCGGCAGATCGACCGGCTCCTGGGACTTCGTCGGCGAGGACTTCTCGGGCTTCGGGGACTCCTGGACCTCGTCGGCCGGACCCGCCGACGACCCGGCCTCGGCCTTCTTGCCGTCGCTGTCGTCGTCCGTCATCAGCGCCGCGCCGATGCCGATGAGCACGACCGCGACCACCGCGACGGCCGCGATCAGCAGCGCCTTGGTGTTGGGACCCCCACGGCCGGGGCCGGCGTTCCTGCCGTCGCCGGGGTGCTGGGGCGCACCGCCGGGGTAGGTCTCCGGCGCCGCGTACTGCGGGTTCGGCTGGCCGTACTGGGGCTGACCGTACTGCGGCGGAGGCTGCTGGCCGTACGCATGCTGCGGCGGTACCTGCCCGTACTGGCGCTCACCGACCGTCCGCACCTGGTTGTACGACGTTCTGGGCACGCCGGGCTGCGCGGCCGGACCCGGGTAGCCGTATCCACCCTGCCCGGGCGGCTGTGCGCCTGCCGCCCGCCCGTCCTCGTACAGATAGCCGAACGGATCGTCGTCCTCGGGCTTGCTCGCGCCGTTGTTTCCGGCCGTCATCCCTGGGTCACTCCTCACCATGTCGCCAGCCGTCGCCGACCGGCCGAGCCTACCCCGAACGGAGCACGCGTCGAATTGCTCTCGGCCCCCCGGAAAACCGGGCGGTGTACGGGGACAGCCAGGGCGTGAACGTCAGCCGGCTCTGCGGTGAACCTTCGACCGGGACCGCTTTTCCACATACATCCGCTGGTCGGCGGAGTGCAGGACCTCTTCCTCGGTCATGCCGCACTCGGCCCAGCCGATACCGAAACTCGCCCCGACCCTGACTGCCCGGCCGTCCACCCGGATGGGCGGAATGATGGCGTTACGCAAGCGTACGGCCAGATCTGCGGCATCTGCGGCCCCGAGGCCGTCCGCGAGGACGACGAATTCGTCACCCCCGAGCCGCGCGACCGTGTCACCGTCCCGTACGCAGGTCGTGAGCCGCCGGGCGACCTCGATGAGAACCGCGTCACCCGCGTGATGCCCGAAGCGGTCGTTGATGGACTTGAAGCCGTCCAGGTCGCAGAAGAGCACCGCGAGCCCCTTGGTGCCGTCGTCGCGGTCCGCGTCGGGCGCCACGATGTGCACGTGGTGGTCGTAGGGGCCGACGCCCGGGGCGGCCTCCCCCTCGTAACCGTCCGCCCGGTAGGCGTGCGCCGGGCTCTCGACGTCGCCGTAGGCCGCGTCCAGCGCCTCGATCGCGCTGGAGGTGACCGAGTGAGGCCTCTCACACAGCCGCGCGCCGAGCCGGGAGCGCAGCTCGGCACTGTTGGGCAGACCGGTGAGCGCGTCGTGCGAGGCGCGGTGCGCGAGATTCAGCTCGTTGCGCTTGCGCTCCTCGATGTCCTCGACGTGCGTGAGCAGGAAGCGCGGGCCGTCGGTGGTGTCGGCGACGACGGAGTTGCGCAGCGAGACCCAGAGGTACGTGCCGTCCCTGCGCCCGAGCCGCAGCTCCGCCCGCCCGCCCTCGGCGGACGTGCGGAGCAGGGTGCCGATGTCCTCGGGGTGGACCAGGTCGGCGAAGGAGTAGCGGCGCAGGACGGACGCGGGGCGTCCCAGGAGCCGGCAGAGCGCGTCGTTGGTGCGCAGCAGCCTGCCGTGCTGGTCCCCGCCCATCTCGGCGATGGCCATGCCGCTGGGGGCGTACTCGAACGCCTGGCGGAAGGATTCCTCACTGGCGCGCAGTGCCTGCTGTTCGCGCTCGAGCCTGACCAGGGCGCGCTGCATGTTTGCTCTGAGGCGAGCGTTACTGATCGCAATGGCCGCCTGGGAGGCGTACATCTGGAGGGCCTCACGGCCCCAGGCGCCGGGGCGGCGGCCGTTGCGCGGCCTGTCGACCGAGATGACGCCCAGGAGGTCCAGACCTCCGCCGGAGGCGTACATGGGGGCGTAGAGGCGGTCCAGGGGGTGCCACTCGTCCTCGAAGCGGGGCTCGGGCCCCTCGGTGTGCCACTGCGGTACGTCGTCGTCGAGGAGCACCCAGCCCTCGGTGTGGGGTATGAACCGGAGCTCGTCCCAGGCCTCGCCCATCGACAGCCGGCGCTCCCAGGACTCACGGGAGCCGACACGGCCGGTGATCAGGGATTCCGCGGCACTGTTGCCGGCGAACGCGGCGACCACGAGATCACCGTCGGGGCGGACGAGGTTCACACACCCCAGCTCGTAACCGAGCCCGGTGACGATGCCGTCGGCCACGGACTGCAGCGTGTCCGCCAGGCTCCGCGCCGTGTTGAGATCAGCGACGGCCTGGTGCAACTGCCGCATGGTCGCAAGGCGGACGTACGGCTCCGACTCGGCCTCCATTGCTCGCACTCCCTGAGACCTCGACAGCAACTCCAGGTTTCATATCGACGTACTTGTTGCACTGTCACGGCCACTGAATCACAGTGAGCTGTGCACCCGGTACACAGGGTCAACAAATATTGCTCTCTGTGACTCAAGTCACAACAGATCGTAAAGGCTGTCCGGGGCTCTTCCGAGGACTCCCTCTATTTACCGAACGCAAATCGGAGCGCCCGGGACGGTGGTCCTAGGACCCGGCTGGTCCCCTGGCCCGATGCGACGGGGCGTACCGCGGCACTAGCGTGCCCCGTGTGCTGCAGAAGACTCCCCCCGCCCCGCGCCCCGAAGCCGTCCCCCATGCTGAAGGGGTGAGCAACGACGAATTCCGCGCCGCCCTGTCCAGACTCGCCGCCGGGGTGGTGTTGGTCACCGCGCAGGAACCGCCGCTGGACGAGGACGGCCGGGGCGAGGACGTCGGGATGACGGCGACCGCCTTCATGTCGGTGTCCCTGGACCCGCCGCTGGTCATGGTGAGCCTGCGCAACGACTCACGGATGGACGACCTGCTGGCCGAGCAGGAGCTGTGGGCGGTGTCGGTGCTCGCCGGGAGCCAGGGGAGCGTCGCCGGGCGGTTCGCCATGAAGGGGCGGATCAGCGACCGGCTGCTCTTCGAGACCATCCCCTGCATACGCGGCGAGGTCACGGGGGCGTTCCTGGTGGAGGGCGCACTGGCCACCCTGGAGTGCCGCACGGAGCAGCGCGTCCCGGCCGGGGATCACACGCTGGTGATCGGCAGGGTGCTGACGGCTTCGCTGCCGAGCCCGGACGGAGAGCCGCTGACCTACTTCAAGGGCCGCTACCGGCAGCTGGGCTGACCGGTAAGCCCTTCACGGGGGCCCTCACCAGTCGCGGCCGGAGCGCCCGCGCTTCGTGTCGCCCCGCTGCTTCTTCTCGCGCAGCCTGCGCTCGTTGATGCCACGCGGGATCTTCTTCTTGAGGCGCGGCTTGGGCGGCGGGGCCGTGGCCTCCGCCAGCAGCGCCGCGAGCCGCACGGCGGCCGTCTCACGGTTGCGCCACTGGGAGCGGTGCTCCGAGGCGCGTACGGACACGACACCGCCGACCAGCCGGCCCGCCAGCCGTTCGAGCGCCCGGGCCTTCCACACCTCGGGAAGGGCCTCGGTCGCCGCGAGGTCGAAGCGGAGCTCCACCTGCGAGTCGCTCGTGTTGACGTGCTGCCCGCCGGGCCCGGAGGACCGCGAGAAACGCCACATGAGTTCGGCCTCCGGAAGGGAGACCGAACCGCGGATGACATAGGGCCCGGACATGACACCCATGTTCCCTGGCGCCCGACCGGTTCGTCACCTTGTTTTGCGAGCGTTCGGCCAGAAGTTCGGCAAAGAAAGTAAAGGGAACAGGAACCTCGTGGTCTCTTGTCTGCGTTAGGACGGGTGACGGTAGCTTTCGTGATGGCACGAAGCCCGCACACGACGAGGAAAGGGACTTCCCATGGCTGTAAGCCTGTCCAAGGGCGGCAACGTCTCGCTCACCAAGGAGGCCCCGGGCCTGACCGCCGTCACGGTCGGCCTCGGCTGGGACGTCCGCACCACCACCGGCACCGACTTCGACCTCGACGCCTCGGCGATCGCGGTCAACACCGCCGGCAAGGTCTACTCCGACGGCCACTTCGTCTTCTTCAACAACAAGGCGACGCCGGACCAGACCATCGTCCACACCGGTGACAACGTCACGGGCCAGGGCGAGGGCGACGACGAGCAGATCAACGTCAACCTCGCGGGCCTCCCGGCGGACATCGACAAGATCGTCTTCCCGGTCTCCATCTACGACGCCGAGGCCCGCAGCCAGAACTTCGGCCAGGTGCGGAACGCCTTCATCCGCATCATCAACCAGGCCGGCGGCACCGAGATCGCCCGCTACGACCTGAGCGAGGACGCCGCCACCGAGACCGCCATGGTCTTCGGCGAGCTCTACCGCAACGGCGCCGAGTGGAAGTTCCGCGCCGTGGGCCAGGGCTACGCCTCGGGCCTGCGCGGCATCGCCCAGGACTTCGGCGTCAACCTCTGACGCGAACGCCTTCCCCACGGGAGCCCTCGCCCGACCCAGGTCGGCCGGGGGCTCCCGTGCGTCCGCTTCATATAGCGGACGCGAATGAACCTCAGTCGGACAAGAACTGGTCAAAAACTTGTGAGGTAATTGTCGGCGCCCCGTCAAAACTGTTCACTCGGTGGCACGCTCTCCGCTCGTACCCCCCACAGGACGAGCAACGGAGAAGGCATGACCCCCCACATGAACACCCGTCGCGCCGCCGCCCTGGCCGCAGTTGCCGCGATGGTCGTCGTCGGCGTCCAGACCGGCACGGCAACGGCCGGTTCCCGCACGGCGGATGACACCGCCTCTCCCGCCGGCGCCACCGCGCTCGGTGTGAACACCGCCGGCCCCCGCGCCACCGCCCTCCGCGCCGCCCAGGCCGACGCGTCGTCGGCTGCCGAGGCCCTCGGACTCGGCAGCCAGGAGAAACTGATCGCCCGTGACGTGATCAAGGACGCCCACGGCACCGTCCACACCCGCTACGAGCGCACCTACGCCGGACTGCCGGTCCTCGGCGGCGACCTCGTCACCCACACCGCCGCTGACGGCACCTCCAAGGGCGTCGACAAGGCCACCGAGGCCCGCATCACCGTGCCTTCGACCCAGCCGGAGCTGAAGGCCGCGGCCGGCGCGCGCACGGTCGTCTGGGCGGGCAGCGGCAAGCCCGCCCTCGCCTTCGAGGCCGTCAGGAGCGGCGTCCAGAAGGACGGCACCCCCAGCCGGCTCCACATCATCACCGACGCCACGACCGGCAAGCGCCTGCACAGCTACGAGGCCGTCGAGACCGGCACAGGGAACAGCCAGTACAGCGGGGAGGTCACGCTCTCGACCACCCAGGGCGGTTCGGGCTTCGAGCTCACCGACGGCGACCGGGGCGGCCACAAGACGTACGACCTGGGCCAGAGCGAGACCGGCACCGGCACCCTCGTCACCGACGACGACGACACCTGGGGCGACGGCACCGGGAACGACCGCCAGACCGCGGCGGTCGACGCCCACTACGGCGCCGCCACGACCTGGGACTTCTACAAGTCCGAGCTCGGCCGCGACGGCATAGCCGGGGACGGCCGGGCGGCGTACTCCCGCGTCCACTTCAGCACCGGCTACGTCAACGCCTTCTGGGACGACAGCTGCTTCTGCATGACGTACGGCGACGGAGCCGACGACAAGAGCGCGCTCACCGCGATCGACGTCGCCGGCCACGAGATGAGCCACGGCCTGACCTCGGCCACCGCCAACCTGGACTACGCGGGCGAGTCCGGGGGCCTCAACGAGGCGACCAGCGACATATTCGGCACGTCCGTGGAGTTCTTCGCCGACAACGCCACCGACCCCGGTGACTACCTCATCGGCGAGAAGATCGACATCAACGGCGACGGGACGCCCCTGCGCTACATGGACAAGCCGAGCAAGGACGGCGGCTCGGCGGACTACTGGGACTCCGGCGTCGGCGACCTCGACGTGCACTACTCCTCCGGTGTCGCCAACCACTTCTTCTACCTGCTGGCCGAAGGCAGCGGCGCCAAGACCATCGACGGCGTCGACTACGACTCCCCGACCGCCGACGGCTCCACGGTCACGGGCATCGGCCGCCAGAAGGCCTACCAGATCTGGTACAAGGCGCTCTCCGTCTACATGACGTCGAGCACCGACTACGCCGGAGCCCGCGAGGCGACCGAGGAGGCGGCCACCGACCTGTTCGGCGCCGACAGCGCCGAACTGACGGCCGTCCAGGCAGCCTGGACCGGCGTCAACGTCAAGTAACCGGAGCACCGCCGTGAGCCGGTCGGCCTGTGGCCGGCCGGCTTCCGCCGTCGAGCCCGAACACATCACCGCCACGCTCGTGCTTGTATGTTGATATACAAATTGTGGTCAACGGTGAACACAGAGCACGACCAGGTGGCGGGGGCCGGGATTCCATGGCATGGGACGAGTGGGAACAGATCAAGTCCGATCAGCGTGCGGGCTCATCGACCGGTATGCAGTTGAACCAACTGCCGGCCGACCCAGGCGGACCCCCTATACGGTCCCTTCGCCCCCTCCTTCGCGTCCTCACCCGCCCAGAAGAAGGCCGCCGCCGACGCGATCGACGACCACATCCTCGGCGACACGCGTGCCGCGGGTAAGTTCGCCGACGAGGCCAACAGTGCGGCGGCCAAGGCGTTCGGGCCCAAGGACGCCGACGGCTGGGACACGGCGAGCGCGCTGAAGACGGCGGACAAGGCCTGGGACGACTCGGTCCGGGTGCTCTGCAACCGGCTTGCGTCGGAGAGCACCTCCTTGCGCGAGACCCGCCTCCTGTTCCAGTCCAACGATCTCGGCACGGGTACACAACTCATCGGACCGTCGAAGCTCAACGGTCTCTGAGAGGCAAGCGACACACCATGCCGAGCTACCACGAAGTCATGACGACGGACCTGTCCGCGCTGACCACTGCCGCCGATAAGTGGGAGTCGATGGCGGGGGAACTGTCCAAGGTCGAAACCGCCTACAGGCGCGACGTGCACGGCATCAGCCTCGGCCCGGCCTGGGTGGGCCAGAGCGCCGAGGCAGCCAACCGCCGCTTCGACGTCACCCTCAAGGAGTACTCGGGGGCCCAGACCGAGGCGAAGGCCATCGCCTCGCTGATCAGGGACGCACACACCCAGTTCGTCGAACTGCGGGGCAAGGTGAAGGCAGCCGTCAACGAGGCCGTCGCCGCCAAGATGACCGTCTCCGACCAGGGCCAGTGCCGCCTGGACTTCAGCAAGCTGACGGAAAGTGAGCGCTTCTCCGCCCACCACGATCCCGATCTGCGGACCACCGAGCAATCGTGGACCGACCACATCGCCAAGGCCGTCCAGGCGGTCGCCGACGCCGACGCCGGATTCGCCGTGGCCATGAAGGCCGTGACCAAGGACAGCGACGACCGGGACGGCACCGAGGGCGGCTTCAACCACAAGGCCACCGGCGACATCGAGGGCTACGAGGCGAAGGCCGCCGCCGTGACCGCGATGAAGCTCAACTCGGGCGAGAACGTGTCCGCCGCGGAACTGGCCGGCCTGGAACGCTCGCTGCGCGACAACAGCGGGAACAAGGAGTTCAGCCAGCCCTTCCTCGCGAAGATCGGCGCGGACGGCACGATCAAGCTCGGCAACAAGCTGTTCGACATGGCGGAGAGCGACAAGAGCAGCCGGACCCAGCTGCTCGGGATGCAGCGCGAGCTCGCCAACTCCATCGCGAACGCCACCACGAACCCTGAGGGCGCCAAGGAGCGTGCCTTCTACGAGGACTTCACCAAGGACCTCAAGGAGAACGGCACCAAGAACTTCGGTGAGTCGAACAACCCGATCAAGGGCTACTCGGGATTCGTCGCCATGATGAACATGGCCGACGAGAAGTTCGACCCCGACTTCATGACGCAGCTGGGCGACGACATGATCGCCGCCGAGAGGAAGGACAAGGGGCTCTTCGTCCAGATCGGCGCCGGCCACGACGGCATCCGGGCCGACGCCATCGACAACCTCCTCGGCATCATGAGCCGCGACCCCGACACCGCGACCGCATTCCTCGACCCCGGCCCGGACCCGGCCAAGGGAAACGGCAGGCTGGAATACCTCACCGGCCACGGCGAGGACGCCCGCGAGTGGCCCAAGCTTCTGCTCTCCATGTATCCCGAGGTCGAGGTCGAGGATCCGTACGGGCACGTCGGGATCGGCGCCGCCCTGGAAGCCGCCACCACCGGCCACCCCCCGCTGGCCGAGGGCGAGTCCAACGGCCGTCCCGGCCCGCACAGCCCCGCCCAGGCCCGGGTCATGCAGAACACGATCGAGTTCCTCGACTCCGGGGCCTCCGGCACCGACGTCCCGAAGAACATGCATCAGAACCTCGCGAACGCCCTGGCGGACTACGCGGCGGACAACCACAACATCCTCGCCGAGAACGACAGCCGGCGGTACGGCAGCCCGGAAGGGCTGGACGGCGTCTGGCAGGACGGCTCCGACGCAGGTATCACCGTGGGCAAGGACTCGCTCATGCGGGTCATGCGCGGTGTAACCGAGGAGGCCGACACCGCCGATCTCCTCTACTCCACCCAGCGCGACTACGCAATGGAACAGCTGGGGAACGCACCGGCCCAAGGCGGTGAGGGCCAACTGCGCTGGATCAACCCCGCCAGCGACCTCGGCCAGGTCATGGGAGCGATGAACTCCATAGGGTCCGACGTGATCCTCGACCAGCGCGACGGCAAGATCGCCGAGACCAACGACCAGGCCCGGTACGCCTACCACACCATCGGCGCTCCGATCACAGGTCTGCCGGTCTTCGGTGACACGGCCCAGCGCCTCGTCGACGCGGCCACGTACGAGTGGTCCAAGGACGTCATCGACTCGGCGAACTCGGCGGCCCAGGAGAAGAACTCCGAGCACTACAGCTCAGGCATCGGCGGTACGTACAGTCTCATCGACGCCTGGGCGGTGGAGCGCGGCGTGGACGTCGACGACCGCACCAACAGCAAGAACGACCCGCACCGGGATGCTTGGCAGGCCATGCGTGACGAAGCCAAGCAGTCCTACTCGGGATCGCGCGGCGACGCCGCTGTCTACCTCGGACGGGATTGAGCACCAGTGAGCACGGAAGCACCCCGCAAGCGCCGCAGAACGTGGCTGGTCACGGCTGCCGTCTGCGCACTGGCCGTGGTGGCGGGTGGGACGGTGGCGACCAACACCAACGTCCTGGGGCCCCATGACCTGTGCGACGGCCGGCTGAGCAGCGAGGACGCCGGGAAGAGCCTCGACGGCTTCGGCCGGGTGACCGGAAAGGTCAACCATGCCGACGGCTGCTTCGTGGAACAGTCCGGCTGGCTGCCGGGCGCCAAGGACGCGCAGGTACGCCTTGAGCCCATGTCCGTCAACGCCGTCGATCCCTTCGGCCGAAGCGGGTGGGGTATATCCGGTGCCCAGAACATCCTGCCCGGCGCCCTGCCCGGCGCCTTCGATCAGCACGGCAACGGCTGGGTGTCCCTTCCCTCCGACTGCACGTCCATAGCCGCCGGAACCGCACAGGGATCCCGTACGGTCCTGCACGTCAACGTCGAACAGGGTGACGTGGACCCGGCGGAGCTTGCCCGGCTGGCACAGGGAGCCGCCCGTGAGCTCGCCGCCGGCCATGACTGCGCACCGGCCGTTTCGGAGCCCGAGAACGCCGGGACGGACCTCCTCGAAGCGTCCGCGGTCACCAGGAGTGACCCTGCCGAGGTATGCGGCCTGACCGGCTTCACCCTCGCCGCCCCGGCTCCTGCGGGCAGCCCCCTCAAGGAGCAGACCTCGGGCTCCCGCGACGACGCCTGGTTCTGCGACCTCTCCCTCGAACAGCCCACCACAGGCCTGGCCAGGGACAAGGAACACGGAGCCTTCGCCCGCCTCGCGATCATCAAGAACCCCGCACTGCTGCCCAGCGCGAAAGAGGGGAAATTCGAGCATGCCGTCTGCGGCGGCAAGGAAACCTACTTCGCGACAGACAGCCTCACCTTCGTATGGGCCTCCCCGGAGACCCCGGAGGAACGCGCCGCAGCCTCCTTCTTTCCGAAGTCCGACGTATGGGACCGCTTCACCGCCGCCGCCCGCAAAGCACTCGCCTGCGACTGATCCGGAAGCCGCCTCACCCGTCGTCGGCCGAGCGGCCTCTACCTGGAGACGGCGGCGACGCCCGCAGCCGCGAACTTCTCGTCCAGGTCGCCGCTCGGGGCTCCCGCTACGCCGATGCCCGCCACCGGAGCGCCCTTGGCCTGCACGGGTGCGCCGCCCGCCAGGAACAGGGTGCCGGGGATGTCCTTCAGGTTCGGGGCCTGCGCCAGGCGCTTGACCAGCTCGGAGGTGGGCGCGTTCCAGGACACGGCGGTGTACGCCTTCTTCACGGCCGACTCGGGGGACTGCGGGCCCGCACCGTCGCCGCGCAGGGTGACGAGGGTGTTGCCGTTACGGTCGACGACGGCCACCGAGATCCGCTGGTTCTCCTTCTTCGCGGCGTCCAGAGCGGCCTGCGCGGCCTTGGTGGCGGCGGCGACGGTCAGGTGGGTGGACCGCTGGAGGTTCCGGTCGGAGGCGTCGGCCTTCACGGTGGTGGCGGGCGCGGCGGCCGGGGTGGACGCGTTCGCGGACATCGCGCCGAAGGTCCCGGCGCCCAGGGCGGCTGCGGCGACGGCACCGGTCAGGACTCGGGTGCGCAGCGACATCTTCTTCATGGTGGGTCTCCTCAGGTGATTGCGGCCCGGCCTCGGACCGTCCGGCTTCCTGCTATCGATCCTCCGGCCGCATCCGGACCCGCGAGGTCGGCGTACCGGCTGGAAGCCGCGCCCGGGTCGGCTGACCGCCCCGTCAGCCGATCGGTTGATGCGGAGGCGGCCCCGTGGGGCGACCATGGGGTGTCCGCGCAGGTCAACCGCGCGGTGCTGAGGGCTGGGGCAGCGCAGATCACGGTCGAGGGAGCGCGGGTACGAGGTGCGGCGGAACGGAAGCGGCCCGGACACGGAGCGGTCGGCAGCGCCGGACACGGCGGGTGACCCGGACGCCCGGTGGATGGCACTCCTCATGCACGCCGCGTTCTTCCTGCTGCTCGGCGCCTCCCTCGCGCGCTTCCTGATGCGCCACCCCGGCGAGACCCGCACCCCCTGGATCATCGCCCTGTCGGCCGTGCTCGCCCTGCTGTACCTCGTCGGCCCTGTGCTCGGCTCCCGTCCCACCCCCCGACGGCTGACCTGGCTCGGCGTCCTCGTCGTGGTGTGGATGGTCCTGGTCGTCCTCGCCCCGAGCTTCGCGTGGTGCGCCGTCCCGCTCTTCTACACGGGCCTGCGGATCCTGCCGCCGCGCGCCGCCCTGGCACTCGTCGCCCTGCTCACCGTCTTCGTGGTCGCCGCCCAGCTGCGGCTCGCCACGGGCTTCGACCCCAATCTCGTCCTGGCCCCGCCCGCGGTCGCCGCCGTCGCCACCGCCGTCTTCGTCCACATGCGGCGCCAGGCCGTACGCCAGCGCGACCTTGCCGCACGGCAGCGCGAACTGATCGACGACCTGCTGCGCACCCGGCGGGAACTGGCCGCCACCGAACGCCGGGAAGGCACCCTCGCCGAACGCCAGCGGCTGTCCATGGAGATCCACGACACCCTCGCCCAGGGCCTCTCCAGCCAGCAGATGCTGCTCCAGGCCGCCGATCGCTCCTGGGACACCGACCCGGCCGCCGCCCGCCGCCACGTCCTGACGGCGACGGGCATCGCCGAGCGCAACCTCGCCGAGGCACGCCGCTTCGTCCACGACCTCGCCCCGGCCGACCTCGCGGAGGGCGGCGGACTGGAGGCGGCGCTGCACGCGCTCGCCGCCCGGGAGACCGCCCAGGCCGGAGGCCGCCTCACCGTCCGCTGCCATGTCGAGGGCGTGCCGGCCGCCGCGCTGCCCGACCGGGTGCAGTCGGCGCTGCTGCGGATCGCGCAGGGCGCCCTCGCGAACGTCACCGAGCACGCCGAGGCCACCGTCGCCGCGCTGACCCTGACCCACCTCGGTGACCGGGTCGCCCTGGACGTCGCCGACAACGGCCGGGGCTTCAGTCCCGGCCGGGCGGTTCCCCGCCCGCCCGAAGGCGTACGCGGCCACGGGCTGCCGGCGATGCGTGCCCGGGTCCAGCAGCTCGGCGGCACCCTGGCCGTCGAATCGGCGCCCGGCGAGGGCACCGTCCTGTCCGCCGCCGTGCCGCTGCCCCAGACCGCCCCACCTGACCCGCCTGCACCGCCTGCCCCGCCTGCCCCGTCGGCCCCGGAGGAACGCGCATGACCCCGCCCGCACGGCCCGTACGGATCCTGCTCTGCGACGACCACGCCGTCGTACGGGCCGGGCTGCTCGCACTCCTCGGCGGCGAACCCGACATCGAGGTCGTGGGCGAGGCCGGCAGCGGCGAGGAGGCCGTCGCCCTGGCCGCCCGGCTCAGCCCCGACGTCGTCCTCATGGACCTCCAGCTGGGCCCCGGGATCGACGGCGTCGAAGCCACCCGCCGCATCACCACCGGAACCGGAGCCCGAACCGGAACGGAAGCCCGAACCGGATCCGGAGCAGGCACCGGCACCGGCACAGGAACCGGAACCGGACCGGGCACCGGAACCGCCAACGTGCTCGTCCTCACCACGTACGACACCGACGCCGACATCACCCGTGCCATCGAGGCCGGGGCCACCGGTTACCTCCTGAAGGCCGAACGCCCGGAGGAGCTCTTCGCCGCGATCCGCGCCGCCGCGCAGGGCCGCACGACGCTCTCCCCGCCGGTCGCCAGCCGGGTCATGGCCCGGATGCGCAGCCCCCGGCCCACCCTCACCGAACGCGAACTCGACATCCTCGGCCAGCTCTCCCAGGGCCTCGGCAACCGTGACATCGCGCGGGCCCTCTTCATCAGCGAGGCCACCGTCAAGACCCACCTGGGCCGGATCTACGAGAAGCTCGGCGTGGACACCAGGGCCGGGGCGGTCGCCGTCGCCAACGAACAACGTCTGCTCCCGTGAGCCCCCGCCGGCGAGCGGCGCGGGGCGCTCGCACGGCATGACACCATCGAACCGTGCTCGACATCGGCTACTCCCTCTCCCGGCGCTTCCCGGACCCCCCGCAGACCGACTACCGCCGCGCGGACGTCCACGCCCTGCGGCACGACCTGTTCTCCGGCGACGTCTACCTCGCCGACACCAAGGCCGACCGCGAGGTGTCCACAGCCTGGGGATGGGTCCCCGTGCTCGACTTCGCCTGGGCACTCTGCGACATCGTCGAGCAGATCGACCGCGACCCCCGGGGCAACCGCTCACACCGCCAGCAGTACGCCGAACTCGACTTCACCGAATCGTCCGACCGCATGCTCTTCGAGCGCCGCTTCGGCTGGGTGGACGTCGAGGCCGACTGGATGCCCGGCGACGAACCCCCGCTCACCTTCAGCCACTCCCTGCTGCGCCGCGAGGCCCGCGACTTCCTGCACGACCTCATCGCCGACCTGGCCGACATGCACGAGGGCCTCGCCGACAACCCCGTCGTCTGGGACCTCCAGGCCCGCTTCCCCCGCCTCTGAGGGCCCTGGCTACGCCTCCACCCGCACCCCGATCTGCGCCGCGAACGCCGGAGCCAGCTCCATCAGCTGCGACGGGCTGATCACCGCCCCCGCCAGCCGCTCCACACCCCGCGCGATGTCCAGCTCCGCGACCGTCCGCAGATCGACGGACTCCATCCGCACCGCACTGAAGTCGGCACGCTTCAGCACACAGTCCCGGAACTCCACCCGGACCAGCTGCGCCTCCCCGAAATCCGGCTCCGAGAGCACACACCCCTCGAACACGACGTCCTTCAGCCGCGCCTTGCGGAGATTCAGGTAGTCGATCTTCCCGCCCCGCACCAGCACCCGCTCCAGCACCGCGCCGTGCAGCTGCACCCCGCCCAGCCGCGCGTCCAGGACCTCCACGTCCCGCAGCGACGCCCCCGCGAGATCGGTGCCCACACCCCGCACCCCCGACAGCACCGAGTCGATGAACCTGGCCCGCACCAGCTCCGTACGGTCCAGGGCGCAGCCGCGCAGCTCGCAGTCCATGAAGCGCGCGCCCGGACCCGACGCGTCGGCCAGGTCCGTCTCCCCGAACCGCACCCCGTCGTAGTCCCCGTCGGGCTCCAGGCCCTCCCCTTCGTACTCCACGAGGGGCGGCAGCCGGACCTCCGGCCGCCGCGCCTCGGCCACCCCGTCCCTGGCGCCCGCGCTCCTGCTGCTCCTGTTGCCTGTACGTGCCATGCCCCCCATCGTGACGCACAGCACTGACATCGCCCCGGCCCGGTGTCACAGAACGCGAAGACCGAACCGTCCTCCCTGCAGAAGCGCCCCACAGCAAGGAGACCCAGCCATGCAGCGCATCCACATCGTCGGCGGCGGCCTCGCCGGACTGACCGCCGCCATCACAGCCGCCGAGTCCCGGGCCCAGGTCACCCTCCACGAGGCCCACCACACCCTCGGCGGACGGGCCAGGACCTCCGACGGCCCCTACCTCACCAACGAGGGGCCGCACGCCCTGTACCGCCGTGGACCGCACTGGACCTGGCTCGAACAGCGGAAACTCCTCGGCCCGATGGCCTCCGTACCGCCCCTCGAAGGCACCCGCTTCCTCTTCCGCCGCGACGGCGCCCTGCGCAGGACCCCGCCCCTCGCCATGCTGCGCCTCGCCCGTCGCAGCGCCCGCACGGCCCCCGTCGACACCGACTTCCTCAACTGGGCCACCGGTCAGGTGGGCGAGGACGGCGCCCGCGCGGCGGCGCACTACATGGGCGTGGCCCTCTTCCACCACGACCCCGGTTCGCTCTCCGCCGCCTTCGTCCAGCCACGCCTGCGCCGCGCGACCACGCTGCCGCCCGAGGCCCACTACCCCGTCGGCGGCTGGGCACAGCTCGTCGACCGGATGGCCTCCCTGGCCTGGAAGCTCGGCGTCCGCATCGAGACCGCCGACCGCGTCGGCCCCCGCGACCTGGCCGGCCTCCTCGCCGGCGGACCGGTGATCGTCGCCACCCACCTCGACTCCGCCCGCACCCTGCTGGAGGACCCCACCCTCACCTGGGACAGCGGCCGCACCGTCCTGCTCGACCTCGCTCTGCGGACCCGCCGCGGCGACCCGTTCATCGTCTCCGACCTCGACACCCCCGGCTGGATCGAACGGTTCACCGCCCAGGACCCGACCCTCGCCCCGGCCGGTGAACAGCTCATCCAGGCGCAGATCCCCCTCGCCCCCGGCACCCCGCGCGCCGACGCGGTCCGCCGCGCCGAGGACCTGCTCGACCTCGGCTTCCCCGGATGGCGCGACCGCACCACCTGGCGCCGCGAAGCACTCGCGGCCGGCCGCACCGGTGCCGTCGACAAGCCCGGCACCACCTGGCGCGACCGGCCCGCCGTCGACCGCGGCGACGGAATCCTGCTCGCGGGCGACCAGGTCGCCGCCCCGGGGCTCCTCAGCGAAGTCGCGTTCAACAGCGGCATCGAAGCGGCGGTCCTGGCACTGAAGCTCGTCGGCCGGACACCACAGGAGACGCCCCGCACAGCAGAAGCTCCTTGACCTCAAGCGCGCTTCAGGTCGGAAGGTGGGAAACACCAGTCACCGGCCAGCCACCACACCGCCACCCGGGGAGCCCACCATGCACGCCATCCGCCTCCACGCCTTCGGCCCCGCGGAGAACCTCCTCCACGAACGGACCGAGGACCCCGTCCCCGCCCCCGGACAGGTCCGCGTCGCCGTGGCCGCGGCCGGCGTGCACCTCCTGGACACCCACCTGCGCGAGGGCAGACCCGGCCCCTACCCGGTCACCGCCGCCGATCTGCCGACCATCCCCGGCCGCGAGATCGCGGGCACCGTCGAAGCCCTCGGAGAGGGCACCGACCCCGCCTGGCTCGGCCGCGACGTCGTCGCCCACATCGGTACGGCCCCCGGCGGCTACGCCGAACTGACCGTCGTCGACGCCGGGAAGCTCCACCCGCTCCCCACAGGGCTCGACGCGGCCGAGGCCGTCGCCATGATCGGCACCGGCCGCACCACCCTGGGCATCGTGCAGTTCACCGACCTCGGCCCCGGCTCCGTCGCCCTCGTCACCGCCGCGGCCGGCGGCATCGGCACGCTCCTCGTCCAGTACGCCAAGAACGCCGGAGCCACCGTCGTCGGACTGGCCGGCGGACCCGCCAAGACCGCCCGCGTCGCGGAGAACGGAGCCGACCTCGCCATCGACTACACCCTCCCCGACTGGCCACGCCGCGTCCGCTCCCACCTCGAAACCCTCGGCCGCCCCGCCACGGTCCTCTTCGACTCGGTAGGCGGGACCACGGCCCGTGCCGCCCTCGACCTCCTCGGCCCGGGCGGCGAACACCTCGTCTACGGCGCCTCCGGCGGACAGACACCGGACCTCGGCGAGCAGGAACTCGCCGAGCGCGGCATCACGTCCCGCAGCGTCCTGGGGCCCTCCATGATCGAGAAGGGCGGCGGCATGAGGGCCCTGGAGACCCGCTCCCTCGCCGAAGCCGCCGCAGGCCGCCTCCGCCCCGCCGTCCAGCGCTTCCCGCTCGCCGCAGCGGCCGAGGCCCACCGCGCACTGGAAACCCGTGGCACGGTGGGCAAGGTCGTCCTCGTACCGTAGAAAGCCCTCAGGCCGCTCCGAGCTCCGCCAGCGCCCCGTCCGTCAACCGGTACACCGTCCACTCGTCCTGGGGACGCGCGCCCAGCGACTCGTAGAACGCGATGGACGGGGCGTTCCAGTCCAGCACCGACCACTCCAGGCGCCCGTAACCGCGCTCCACACAGATCCGCGCCAGCTCCGTCAGCAGCGCCTTCCCGTAACCTCCGCCACGCCGCCCGGGGCGCACGTACAGATCCTCCAGATACACCCCGTGCACCCCGCGCCACGTCGAGAAGTTGAGGAACCACAGCGCGAAACCGACCACCTCGCCGTCGTCGTCGGCCACCGCGACATGCGCGTACGCCGCGGGACGCTCACCGAACAGGGCCTCGCGCAGCTGCTCCTCGGTGGCGTTCGCCTCGTCGAGCGCCTTCTCGTACTCGGCGAGCTCACGGACCATGGCATGGATGGCGGGGACGTCTTCAGCAGTGGCTACGCGAATCATGGGGGGCAGCCTAGACAAACGGGCCGGCCCCTCGCGCCTCAGTCCCGCCCGAGCAACTGCCGGGCGATCTCCGCATGGTCCGCGTACAGCCGCGGCCTCCCCCGGCGGATCCCCCACAGCGCGTTCTGCAGCACCCGCCCCAGCGTCCACGCCCTCGCCCGCTCCCGGTCCAGCTCCAGCACCCCGCACAGCAGACCGAACCTCCAGAGCACCTCCGACGCGTCCCACCTCTGGTCCAGCGCCGGAAAGAGGTCGAACGCCGGATCACCCGCCAGCGGCTTCGGATCCAGGGCCACCCACTCCCCCGCCCGGCCCTCCTCGGCGCGCCCCGCCAGGATGTTGGCGTAATGCAGGTCCCAGTGCAGCAGACGGTCCCCCGGCTCCCCCGCCACCTCCCGCACCGCGGCCGCACAGTCCAGCAGCAGCCGCCGCTCCCCCGCGTCCTCCAGCACCCCGACCGCCCCGGGCGTCTCCGCCAGCATCCGCGCCGCCAGATCCCCCAGCCGCCGGATCCCCGGCGGAGCCGGCACACGCACCAGCCGGGACAACGACTCCGCGAGCACCCGCACCGCCACCCGCGCATCCGGCACCTCCGTCAACGGGCGCCGCTCGTCCAGCCGTTCCAGCAGCATCGCCCCCGTCGCCGCGTCGTGCTCCAGCAGGCCCACCGCCCCCGCACCCGCCGCACCCCACACCCGCAGCGCGACCGGCTCACCCACCGTCTCCGCGTCCACCATCTGAAGCTTCAGCGCCGCCCCACGGCCGTCCGCCTCCCGCACCACCGGAAGCACCAGCGCACACATCCCGCACATCGAAGCCCCGTCGAGCCGCAGCCCCCACTCATCCAGGAACCTCCCGGCCAGCACGGGCAACCCGGCGGCGAACGCCCGCCCCTCCGCGCCGCTGTGCTCACTCAGCTTCACAACCAGCTCATCCGGAACATCGATCACACCCCGAGCCTAGGCCGTGTACGTCGGGAGGTACCCTCCAGCGACCGGTCTGCACACGGACAAGCAGGGGACACATGAGCACCGTCAGTACGGTCAACGGCGGCATATCGTTCTGGTACGCGGACGATGGCACCCCCGCCCCACGCGAACCCCTGCCCGGCGACACCGGCGCCGACGTCTGCATCGTCGGCGGCGGCTACACCGGACTCTGGACGGCGTACTACCTCAAGAAGGCCGTCCCCTTCCTCAACATCACCGTCCTGGAAGCCAAGTTCTGCGGATACGGCGCCTCCGGCCGCAACGGCGGCTGGCTCTACAACGGCATCGCCGGCCGCGACCGCTACGCCCGGCTCCACGGCCACGACGCCGCGGTCCGCCTCCAGAAGGCCATGAACGACACCGTCGGCGAGGTCATCCGCATCGCCGGCGAGGAGAAGATCGACGCCGACATCCACCACGGCGGCGTCCTCGAAGTCGCCCACACCCCCTCCCAGCTCGCCCGCCTCAAGGACTTCCACTCCGTGGAGATCGCCTTCGGCGAGCAGGACCGCGTCCTGCGCGGAGCCCGCGAGACCGCCGAACGCATCCGCGTCTCCGGAGCCGTCGGCTCCAGCTGGACCCCGCACGGCGCGCGCCTGCACCCCGCCAAACTCGTCAAGGGCCTCGCCGACACCGTCGAAGCCCTCGGCGTCACCATCCACGAGTCGACACCCGTCACCGAGATCAAGCCCAAGCACGCCGTCACCCCCTACGGCACGGTCCGCGCCCCCTACGTGCTGCGCTGCACCGAAGGCTTCACCGCAGGGCTCAAGGGCCAGAAGCGCACCTGGCTCCCCATGAACTCCTCCATGATCGTCACCGAGCCCCTGCCCGAATCCCTCTGGGACACCATCGGCTGGGACGGCCGCGAAACCCTCGGCGACATGGCCCACGCCTACATGTACGCCCAGCGCACCGCCGACGACCGCATCGCCCTCGGCGGCAGGGGCGTCCCCTACCGCTACGGCTCGGCCACCGACCACGACGGACGCACCCGGCCCGCCACCGTCGAGGCCCTCCGCGACCTGCTCGTCCGCTTCTTCCCCACCACCGCCGGCACCCGCATCGACCACGCCTGGTCCGGCGTGCTCGGCGTCCCCCGCGACTGGTGCGCCACCGTCACCCTGGACCGCTCCACCGGCCTAGGCTGGGCCGGCGGCTACGTCGGCTCCGGCGTCGCCACCGCCAACCTCGCGGCCCGCACCCTGCGCGACCTGATCCAGCAGGACTCCGGCCAGGCCGGACCCACCGACCTCACCGCCCTGCCCTGGGTCAACCACAAGGTCCGCCGCTGGGAACCCGAACCCCTCCGCTGGCTCGGCGTCCACAGCCTCTACGCCGCCTACCGCGCCGCCGACCGCCGCGAGGCCGCCTCACCGCGCCTCGGCACCGACCGCCTCGCCAAGGCTGCGGACCGCATCGCCGGCCGGCACTGACCGACCCGCGACACGGTCCGCCTCCGGACCTCAGGCGGCCTCCGCCCCGGCCGGCCGCCTCCCGTCGTGGTGGATCGGCGTCGCCGCACCCGTGAGAGGAACACCCGTCCCGCCCCGCCGGGCCGCGACGATCTCCGCCGCGATGGACAGGGCCGTCTCCTCCGGCGTACGCGCCCCCAGGTCGAGTCCGATCGGCGACCTGAGCCGCGCCAGCTCGCCCTCCTCCAGCCCCGCCTCCCGCAGCTTCCGGTCACGGTCCGCATGCGTACGGCGCGACCCCATCGCCCCGACGAACGCGACCGGCATCCGCAACGCCTGCTTCAGCAAGGGGACATCGAACTTCGCATCGTGCGTGAGCACGCACAGAACCGTCCGCCCGTCCGTCGCGGTGCGCCGCAGATAACGGTGCGGCCAGTCCACGACCAGATCGTCCGCCTCGGGGAAGCGGGCCCGGGTCGCGAAGACAGGACGGGCATCACACACCGTGACGTGATAACCCAGGAACTTGCCCGCACGCACCAGCGCCTCCGCGAAATCGATCGCACCGAACACGATCATGCGAGGCGGCGGCACATTCGACTCCACGAGAAGCGTGAGGCCACCGGGACAGTGCGTTCCGTCCTCCGCCAGGTCCCGGGTGCCCGTGACTCCCGCGTCGAGCATCGCCCGCGCCTCCGCCGCCACCGTCCGGTCCAGCCCCGAGTCACCGCCGTACGACCCCTCGTACGACCCGTCGGCGCGCACCAGGAGCACCCCGCCCAGGAGCCCGGCCGGACCACGGACGACCCGGGCCAGGGCCGTCGGCTCACCCGAAGCGGCGGCCGACAGCGCCGACCGGACCACCTCCCGGGCGGACGACCGCAGGCCGAACGGAGTGACCATCACATCGATGACCCCACCACAGGTCAGCCCGACCGCGAAGGCGTCCTCGTCGCTGTAACCGAACCGCTCGACCACGGTCCCGCCGTCCTCCAACGCCTGGACGCACAGGCCGTACACCGCCCCCTCCACACACCCGCCGGAGACCGAACCGACAACCGTGCCCTCACTGTCGACGGCGAGGGCCGCACCCGGACCACGCGGCGCGCTGCCGCCGACCGCCACGACGGTCGCGACGGCGAACCCCCTTCCCTCCTCGGCCCAACGGGACAGCTCACCGGCGATGTCAAGCATGCGGACCAGCCGTGAGAACACGGTCGGGCCTGATCGGCAGCGAACGGTGACGCACACCCGTCGCGTGCCATACGGCGTTGGCGATCGCCGCCGCCGCACCCACGATCCCGATCTCACCGATGCCCTTGAACCCCACCGGATCGTCCGGGTCCGGGTCGTCCACCCACTCCGCCTCCACGACCGGCACATCGGCGTTCGTGGAGACGTGATAACCCGCCAGATCCGGACCGTAGAGGGCGCCCGTCCTCCTGTCCCTCACCGCCTCCTCGTGCAAGGCCATGGAGATACCCCAGGTCATCCCGCCCACCAACTGGCCACGCGCCGTCAACGGGTTGACGATCCGCCCCGCGGCGAAGACACCGAGCATGCGGCGCACCCGCACCTCACCCGTCGACACGTCCACGGCCACCTCGGCGAACTGCGCCCCGAACGAATGCCGCTCCTTCTGCGTGAGCGCCCCGATCGCCTCCGTCGTGTCCGACCGCACCGTGATGCCCTCCGCCGGAACGACACCACTCAGCGCGAGCCGCTCCCGCAGCTCCTCCGCCGCGGCGGTGACCGCCCACGCCCACGACCGGGTGCCCATCGAGCCCCCGGCGATCATCGCCGGACCGAAGTCGCTGTCACCGATCCGTACGCGCACCCGGCCGGTCGGCACCTCCAGGGCATCCGCCGCGACCAGGGTGAGCGCCGTCCGCGCCCCCGTGCCGATGTCCGCCGCGTTGATCCGCACGGTGAACGTGCCATCGGCCTCAGCCGTCACAGCCGCCGTCGACGGCATCGCTCGCGCACCGAAGGAAGCCGCCGCCGTCCCCGTACCGAGCAGCCAGCGCCCCTCCCGGCGCACACCCGGACGCGCATCCCGGCCGGCCCAGCCGAACCTCCGGGCCCCCTCCCGGAAACACGCCGGCAGGTTACGCGTCGCGAACGGCAGCCCGGAGACCGGACCCACCTCGGGCTCGTTACGCAGGCGCAGCTCGATCGGGTCGACACCGCACTTCTCCGCGAGCTCGTCGAGCGCCGACTCCAGCGCGAACGATCCCGGCGCCTCCCCCGGCGCGCGCATGAACGTCGGACTCGGCACATCGAGCGGTACCACCCGGTTCGCCGTGTGGTGGGCGGGCGCGTCGTACATCACCCGGGCCGGCCCGGCCCCCGACTCGACGAACTCGTACACCGTCGAGGTCAGACTCACGCAACGGTGCGCCAACGCCCGCAGCCGCCCCTCCGCGTCGGCGCCGAGCCGGACCCGCTGAGTCGTGGGGCTCCGGTAACCCGCGAGCGAGAACGTCTGCCGCCGCGTCATCACCACCCGCACCGGACGCGACAGAGCGGTCGCCGCCATCACAGCGGCCACCTGGTGCGCACGGACACCCTTGCTCCCGAATCCACCCCCGACGTGCTCGGACCGCACGCGCACCGACGCCGGATCCAGCGAGAACAGATTCGCGAGCTCACCCGCCACCCACAGCGTGCCCTGGTTGGAGTCCACGACCTCCAGCCGGCCACCGTCCCACAGGGCGGTCACCGCATGCGGCTCCATCGAGTTGTGGTGCTCCTCAGGAGTGGAGTACACCGCGTCCAGGACGACGTCGGACGCCGCCAGTTCGGCCTCCAGGTCCCCCTTCTCCTCCACTCCCGCGCCGCTGGGGCCGGCCACCGCGTGCGCGTCCGGGTACTCACCGGCGAAGGTGACGTCGTGCGGCTCCTCCTCGTACCGCACCACCAGCGCCTCGGCGGCCTCCCGGGCCTGCTCGGAGGTCTCGGCCACCACCAGCGCGACCGGCCAGCCCGCGTGCGGCACCCTGTCGTGCTGGAAGACGGCGACGGTCGGGTCCGGCGGCATACCGAGCATGCCGACGTAGTCCGTGTCGACCCGCGGGGCGTTCCCGTGGTGCAGGACCATGAGGACGCCCGGCATCCCCGTCACCGTCTCCGTATCCACCGAGCGGATACGGCCACGGGTGATCGTCGACAGCACCAGCCATCCGTGCGCGAGCCCGGCGAAGGGGATCTCGCCCGCATAGCGGGCCGCACCGGTGACCTTGTCGCGGCCCTCCACGCGGGTGTGCGCGGTGCCGACGGCCTTGGCCGCCCTCGTACCGGTCGTGGTGGTGGTCATCGGGCGGCCTCCTCGGTGAGTTCGCTGAGCACGGCGACGACGAGATTGCGCATCAGCGTCACCTTGTACGCGTTGTCCGGCAGCGGCCGGGCGGCCGCCAGTTCGGCATCGGCAGCCGCGGCGAAGGCCGCAGCGGAGGCCGGCCCGCCGGTCAGGGCCTGTTCGGCGGCGACGGCCCGCCACGGCCGGGACGCGACGGCCCCGAAGGCCAGCCGCACCTCCCGCACGACACCGTCACGAACGTCGAGCGCGGCGGCGACCGAACCGATCGCGAAGGCGTACGACGCACGCTCGCGCACCTTGCGGTAGAGCGAGTTGACCGCCACCGGGGCGGGTGGCAGGGCCACGCCGGTGATCAGCGCCCCCGCCGGCAGGGCGGTCTCCCGGTGCGGGGTGTCCCCCACCGGAAGATAGAACCCGGCGAGCGGCACCCGGCCCGGCCCGTCGGCCGTCTCGTACTCGACGACGGCGTCGAAGGCGGTCAGCGCCACCCCCAGGTCGGAAGGGCTGGTGGCCACGCAGTGGCCGGAGGCGCCCAGGATCGCGTGGTTGTGGTGCTCGCCCTCGATCGCGGGGCAGCCACTGCCGGGAACACGCTTGTTGCAGGGCTTGGACACGTCGGCGAAGTAGCCGCAGCGGGTCCGCTGCAACAGGTTCCCGCCGACGGTCGCCATGTTGCGCAACTGCCCGGAGGCACCGGCCAGCACCGCCTGCGTCAGCGCCGGGTAGCTCCGCCGCACCTCCGGGTGGGCCGCGAGGTCGCTGTTGGTGACGGTCGCACCGATGCGCAACCCGCCGTCCTCGGTCACCTCGACGCGGTCCAGGGGGAGTTCCCGTACGTCGACGAGCCTGCCGGGCCGCTCGACACCGGTCTTCATCAGGTCGACGAGACTCGTGCCGCCGCCCAGGAAACGGGCGTCGGGGTCGGCGTCGAGCAGCGCCAGGGCGCCGGAGACGTCGACCGCGCGTTCATATCCGAACTCCCTCATGCCGAGGCCCCCTCGCGCTTGCCGTCCCACGTACTCTCATCGGCGCGGACAGCCTCCGCGTGGATCCCGGCCGCGCGTTCGACCGCCTGCACGATCGACACGTACGCACCGCAGCGGCACAGGTTGCCGCTCATCCGCTCCCGCACCTCATCGGCGGTCAGCGGTGGCGGCCCCGCCTCGGGACTCAGATCACCGGTGACGGCGCTCGGCCAGCCGGCGGCGTGTTCCTCGATCACCGCGACGGCCGAACAGATCTGGCCGGGCGTGCAGTAACCGCACTGAAAGCCGTCGAGGTCGAGGAACGCCTGCTGCACGGGGTGCAGTTCCTCACCCTCGGCGATGCCCTCGATGGTGGTGATCTCCCGCCCCTCGGCCGCCACCGCCAGCTGCAGACAGGCGACGGCCCGGCGTTTGTCGAGGAGGACGGTGCACGCACCGCACTGCCCTTGGTCGCAGCCCTTCTTCGTACCGGTCAGATCGAGACGCTCGCGCAGGGCGTCGAGCAGGGTGGTGCGGTGGTCGACGGTCAGCGTGTGCTTCTCGCCGTTGATGTTCAGAGTGACGGCGCTGTACGTCGACGAGGGCGTAGGGGCCATGATCAGCCTTCTTTCGCGTTCCCGGACCACATCGCGAGGACGGTCCGGCAGGCAGGGGAGACGGAAGTCGCAGAGACGTAGAGGGAGGCCGGTGCGTACCACCGGCTGTCCACCCGGGCCATGCACCGCTAAGGTGTACCTAAGTGGACAACTGTCCGTTCACTGGGAAACGTAGTGGACAGTTGTCCACTTATCAAGGGTGGGTTTCGGCCACGGACCCGCGAGGAGGACGAGTGCAGCAGAAGAAGGACGCGCCTCTGCGCTCGGACGCGCAGCGGAACCGCGAGCGCATCCTGGAAGTCGCCCTGACGGAACTGACGCTCTGCGCGGACGTCCCGCTCAGCGTGATCGCCAGAAAGGCGGGCGTCGGCCAGGGCACGTTCTACCGCAACTTCCCCAAGCGCGAGTCCCTGGTCCTGGAGATCTACCGCCACGAGATGCAGCAGGTCGCCGATGCCGCGACCGACCTGATCAGAACCCACGAGCCCGACCGGGCCCTGCGCGAGTGGATGGACCACCTCGCCCGGTTCGCCATGACCAAGGCCGGCCTGGCGAACGCGATCCGCCAGGCCACCAGCGCCCCCGGCAGCCCCGAAAAACCGGGCCACACCCCGGTGACCTCAGCGGCGGAACTCCTGCTCCGCGCCAACGAGGAGGCCGGCACCATCCGCCCCGGAGTCACCGCGGACGACTTCGTCCTCGCCATCGCCGGCCTCTGGCAACTCGACCCCGCCGGCGACTGGCAGACCCGCGCCACCCGCCTGCTCGACCTCGTCATGGACGGGCTGCGGGCGGGGGCGCCGGGCGGAAAACAGCAGTAAGACCTCGGGCCCCGCAGCTCAGCGGCTATGCCACCTCGATGCCGTACTCCCGCACCAAAGCCTCCAGCCCGCCCGGATACCCCTTCCCCCCAGGCACGAACTCCCAGTCGCCGGAACCCCGCAGCCGGAACGACCCCAGGACCAGCGCCACCTCACCCGCCCGACCGTCGGACACCTCCAACCGGTCCAGCTCCACACCTGCCGCGTCCCGCAGCCGGATACCGGCCTCCGTGAAGCCCGCAAGGTCTCCGCCCGGGTCGGCCTCCGGGTCCACCGCAGCCACGAGCACCACCCGATCCGCCTCCCCGGGCAGCGCGTCGAACGACACCCGCACCGCAGCACGGTCCCCCGCGAACCCGGGCACCGCCCGCACCGCACCCTCAGGAGTCCGCGGATTGTTGAAGAACACGAAGTGGTCGTCACTCAACACCTGGCCACCACGGCACACGAGCACACACACATCCAGCGCCACGCCGCCCGACCACGTCATGCCCAGCACGTTGTAATCCCCGCCCGGTGCGTCCTCATCGTCCGGCGACGACCGCTGAGCGGGCACCATCGCCTCACCCGCACCGCCCGACAACCTTCCCCGCAGACCACAACGCCCCAGAAGGTCAACCAGCTCGGCACCCGACACGAGCGTCAACGGCTTACCGTTGGCGAACGCGTACGAACCGGGCCCGAAACCGGACGTCGTCACCAACACCCCCTTGTTGGCGCCCGCTCCCTGCACCGTGCCGTACAGATCGCGCACCGCGCTCGGAGGAACCGTGTTCCGATAGCGCTTCACCTGCACGATGATCTTCCCGCCGCTGATCGGATCCGGATCCAGCGCCTCCACGTCGACACCGCCGTCATTCGAGCGCTGCGTCGTCACCGCACGCATCCCCCGCGCCCGGAACAACTCGGCCACCAACCCCTCGAACTCGATCGGATCCATCTCCAGCAGATCCGGCTCCCCACCACCACCGTGCGACACAGCACCTGAACCCAAATCCGCAGGCACCCTCCCCGGCCGCACAGCCACCCGCTGATCCGGACGCGCCGACAACTGCCCCCGCAACCCCTCCGTCAGGCAGTCCACAGCACTCACCTGCTCCAGGTTCAGCCCACCGAAATCAGCCCGCGAAACCATCACCGTGCTCAGGAAGACCACAGCCTGCCGCCCCGTCGCCGGATCCACGTCATCCACGAAACCGTTCAGCGCGACAGACTCCACGACCCCGAACTCGTCCGCCGCGAACACATCCCGCAACACCAACAACACGCACTGAGCCAGAACATCCCGGTACAGAGCCCTCCGCTGACCGACAGGCCGGGGCGTCTCCTTCTCCCGGTCCGAACCCACCAGATACCGCACGATCTTCGACTCCGGAACCACCGACAGGCCCGGCAACTCCCAGTCCAGCACCAACTGCCGACCCGCCGGATCGAACGCAGCCGTCACCTGACGAGGAAACTCCGCCGGCCACGCCGACGACGCGTACAGCGCAGCCGAAAAATACTCCACCACCGCATCCACATCACCCCGCCGCAGCGCCACAGCCATCTCCGCGACCCCGGCATTGTGCCGACGGATCTCACCCAGCTGCCCCTGCGCCCAGTCGTCGTACTGACGCCGGTACAGCGCGAGCTGCTGCTGACGCAACGCCTCCGCCGCCTGCGCTGCCTGCCAGTCCAACTGGTAGCGCGCATGAGCCTCATGCTGCGCCTGCGCCCGCCTCCCCGCGCTCCAACCACCCTGCGCCTGGTAGCGGTTCACGTCAGGCATGGGAACGGGGTGCGCCAACTGCCCGGGCGCAAACAGCTCGATGCTCTCCGCACGCGCCAGCGACGCGGTCCGGAACGCAGGCATCCGCGAACCGGCGGCCAGCAAGCCCTCCAGCACACCGACCCGAGCCTCCAACTCCTCCGTCCGCCGCGCAGCGTCCGCCTCACGCCGCCGCCGGTACTCCGCCTGCTGCTCCCGATGCAACCGCGCCATGTCGCGCTCATGGGCCCGCTGCAACCGCTCCTGCTCACGCGCACCCTGTACGGCGGCCCGATGCTGCGCTTCGTGCTGACGCTGGAGCTGACGCTGGGACTCCGCCCACGCACCGACCAGACCATTGGACCGACGACTCATCTCCCGCGCCCCCACCCGTCTCCACGTTTCCTGCACATGTCTTACACGGAGGGAAACACCCATGTCCCGGGAGTGGCAGATCTGGGAGCGACACAGCGGTCCGAGCGACAAAAAAACCAGGCCAGCATGGCGCTGACCTGGTGTTTTGAGCCGCCTGTCGGAATCGAACCGACGACCTGGAGCTTACAAGGCAACCGCTCTGCCAACTGAGCTAAGGCGGCAGCGCGCACGCAAAAACCGCGCGCGCAAGCCCTCACTCTACACAGCGGCTCGCCCACCGCTCCACGAAGTTTTGCCGCCACCGTGACCATCCGACCACCCGTGCGTTAAGAGGACTGACGTGCTGTTCCGTATATCGGACAGTCGGGGGGAGCGGGCATGACGGACACAGCTGACCAGCCGGTACGGGTGACAGGCGAAGAGGCCAAGCGCATCAAGCGCGACGCCCTGGGCATCGCCGACCGTAAGAAGCACCACGGCCGCGCGTCCACCGCCATGAGGGGCCGGGCCAAGGAGCCCGGCACGCAGCAGCGCGTGTACCGCTACCGCTTCTATCCGACTCCGTCACAGGCCGAGCAGCTGGAGAAGACCTTCGGAGCCTGCCGCTGGGTCTACAACGAAGGGCTGGCCCTGCGCGTCGGCGCGTGGGAGCGGCATCGGGTGTCGGTGGGGTTCGCCGAGTCGTGCCGTGCGTTGACGGGGTGGCGGCAGGCGTCGGAGACGGGGTGGCTGCGTGAGGTGTCGTCGACGGTGTTGCAGCAGTCGTTGCGGCATCTGGACGGGGCGTTCACGCGCTTCTTCAAGCAATCGGCGAAGTATCCGCAGCGAAAGAGGAAGCACCGCTCGCGGGACTCGGCGACGTACGTACGGACGGGTTTCCGGTGGGTCGAGAACCCGGAGCTTCCGGGTACGGGGCGGTTGACGCTGGCGAAGCAGTCGGAGCCGCTCGACGTGCGGTGGTCGCGGCCGTTGCCGGCGGGCGTGGCTCCGGTGAAGTTGTCCGTGACGCGGGACCGGGTCGGCCGGTATTTCGTCTCGGTTCTCGTCGAGGAGCGGATCGAGCCGTTGCCTGCCGTGTTCCTGCCGGGTGGGCAGGAGCCGAGGGCGGTGGGGATCGATCTGGGTCTGGCGGCGCTGGTGACGCTGGACGACGGGACGAAGGTGGATCACCCGCGGCTGTTGCGGAAGTACGAGAAGGAGCTGGCGCGGTTGCAGCGGGGGCTGCACCGGAAGAAGAAGGGGTCGGCGAACCGTGGGAAGGCTCGGGAGCGTATCGCTCGGCTGTATGCGCTGATCAGCGATGTGCGCAGGGACATGCTGGACCAGCTGACCACCCGCCTCGTGCGCGAGAACCAAGTGCTCGTGGTGGAGGATCTGGCGATCATGAATCTGCTGCGGCCGGCCGTGGGGAAGGGGCGTCGGCGGAAGGCGGCGCTGAGTCGGTCGATCACGGACGCGGCCTGGGGGGAGCTGTTGCGGCAGCTGCGTTACAAGTGCGAGTGGTACGGGCGGACGCTGGTGATCGTCGACCGGTTCTTCCCGTCGACGCGGCGGTGCTCCGACTGTCACGCGAAGGGGTCGTCGCTCGATGTGTCGGTGCGGGAGTGGACGTGCGCGGAGTGCGGCGCCGTGCATGACCGGGATGTGAATGCGGCGCGGAACCTCCGGGAGGAGGGGATGCGGCTGTACTGGCTGGTGGCGTCCGCGCTGCCGCCGCGGCGGGCGGCCCCGTCCGTGATCAAGGCGTCGGAGCTGGCAGACGTGCTGCTGGCTGCGTGAGCAAGTGCGGTACGGACCGACGGGCCGTCGGCCGTGAGGCCTGTGGAGCCCATGTAAGACCGGGCGGGTGTGCCCCTCAGGGGTGCGCCTGGTCGGCGGAGGGTGCTGAAGCAGGAAGTGCTGCGTCTGCGGCAGAGGTCAAAAGTATTCTGCTCTGCCCGCAGGCCGCACACGGTCAAAAGTGCGTTGCTCTGCCGACGAATTTTCGTGACCTTCGGACTACTGACAGATTCGAAAACGCCAGGTAGCGTCACCTCAGGTTCACTCCAGTGGACCACACCACTCCCTACTCGGATCGTCCGGCACGTTCCTGCCGGTTGAGGAGAAGCATCGTCATGGCCAGTGTCACGTTCGACAAGGCGTCCCGCGTCTACCCCGGCTCCACGAAGCCGGCTGTGGACCAGCTCGAGATCGACATCGAGGACGGCGAGTTCCTCGTCCTCGTCGGTCCTTCCGGTTGCGGCAAGTCGACCTCCCTGCGCATGCTCGCGGGTCTCGAGGACGTCAACGGCGGTGCGATCCGCATCGGTGACCGCGACGTCACGCACCTGCCCCCGAAGGACCGGGACATCGCCATGGTGTTCCAGAACTACGCGCTGTACCCGCACATGTCCGTCGCGGACAACATGGGCTTCGCGCTCAAGATCGCCGGTGTGAACAAGACCGACATCCGGGCGAAGGTCGAAGAGGCCGCCAAGATGCTGGACCTCACCGACTACCTGGACCGCAAGCCGAAGGCGCTCTCCGGTGGTCAGCGTCAGCGTGTGGCGATGGGCCGTGCCATCGTGCGTGAGCCGCAGGTCTTCCTCATGGACGAGCCGCTGTCGAACCTCGACGCCAAGCTCCGTGTCTCGACGCGTACGCAGATCGCCTCGCTGCAGCGCCGCCTCGGCATCACCACCGTGTACGTCACCCACGACCAGGTCGAGGCCCTCACCATGGGCGACCGTGTCGCGGTCCTCAAGGACGGTCTGCTCCAGCAGGTCGACTCGCCGCGCAACATGTACGACCGCCCGGCGAACCTCTTCGTGGCCGGCTTCATCGGCTCCCCGGCGATGAACCTCGTCGAGGTCCCGATCACCGACGGCGGCGTGAAGTTCGGCAACAGCGTCGTCCCGGTCTCGCGTGAGGCGCTCACCGCCGCCGCGAACCGTGGCGACACCACCGTCACGGTCGGCATCCGCCCCGAGCACTTCGACATCGTCGAGCACGGTGGCGCCGCCGCGACGGGCCTCTCCAAGGCCTCCTCCGACGCCCCCGCCGGTCTGGCCGTCTCGGTCAACGTGGTCGAGGAGCTCGGCGCCGACGGTTTCGTCTACGGTGGCGCGCAGGTCGGTGGCGAGCACAAGGACCTGGTCGTCCGCGTCGGCGGCCGCGCCGTCCCGGAGAAGGGCACCGAGCTGCACGTCGTGCCGCGCCCGGACGAGCTGCACGTCTTCGCCACCTCGACCGGTGAGCGTCTGACCGCCTGATCCTCACGATCCAGCCGCTACGGCCCCGCTCCCTCCGAGGGACGCGGGGCCGTTCGCGTGTCGCGGGCCGGATCGGGTTTCGGACCGGGCGGGCGCCGAATACCCTGGCACACCGGTTGTTTCGCCCCAGGGCGTCAACGCGCAATTCGAAAAGACTCCTCGAACCATCCCCCGCAAGGGTGACGAAATGTCGCCAAGTCATCACTGACCGCTACGCTCGCCTGCGTGACCCACACCGCGCGCCGAATCGGCCGAACCCTAGCTCTCGTACTGCCCGTCGTCATGGTTCTGTCCGGGACCCTCGCGGTCACCCGTGTGCAGTGGTCGGGGCAGGACACCGAGACCCAGCTGCTGACCGCCGCCTCGGAGACCGTGTCCAAGCGGGCGAAGGCCCGGGCACCTCAGGACGTCCTGCGGGACAAGCTCCTGCTGGAGCTCCGTGAGAAGGACCCGGGTGTCGCGCTGACGAGTCTCCAGCGCACCGTCGAGGGGCGGCCCTCCCTGGCCAAGCACTGCATGTCGATCGCCAAGGCGCTGGGCAAGGCCGCCGTGGACCAGTACGGTCCGACGCGCGCCCACCGCTTCTCGCGTCCGGTCTGCGACACGTCGTTCGCGTCCGGGGTCGCGCAGTTCAGCTGAGCCGGGCATGTCCGGGCACGGCATATCGTGCCTGGCATGCATACGTATCCGACGCAGGCCGTGATCCTGGCGGGTGGTCAGGGCTCGCGGCTGCGCCCGTACACCGATGACCGCCCCAAGCCGATGGTCGAGATCCCGGGGACCGGGACCCCGATCATCGGCCATCAGCTGTCCTGGCTGGCCGCCGAGGGCGTCACTGACGCCGTGATCTCGTGCGGCCATCTTGCCGATGTGCTGCAGGAGTGGCTGGACTCGGCCGTTCTTCCGTTGCGTGTCACGACCGTCGTCGAGACCGAGCCCTTGGGCCGGGGCGGCGGTCTCAAGCATGCCGCGGCTCGGCTGCCTGATCCGTCGGAGCCCTGGTACGCGACGAACGGCGACATCTGGACCCGTTTCTCGCTGCGGGAGATGGCCGCGTTCCACGCCGAGCGGGACGCCACCGCGACGCTCGCGCTCGCCCGTCCCCGGATTCCGTGGGGGGCCGTGGAGACCGACGCGTTCGGGCACATCACCGACTTCATCGAGTCGCCACCGTCGCCGTATCTGATCAACGCGGGCGTGTACGTCTTCGCGCCGGCGTTCACCGCGATGCTCCCGGACCGTGGCGACCACGAGCGGACGACCTTCCCCCGGCTGGCCCGGGAGCGCCGGCTGGCCGGGTACCCGCTGCCGCACGGGGCGTACTGGCGGGCGATCGACACCGCGAAGGACCTCACGGAGGCGGCGAAGGAGCTGGGCGCCCACGCGGGCGGCTGACCCGGTTCTGCGGGGCGGCTGGCCCGGACCCCCAGGGCGCGGACCCGCCCCTGTACGTAGGCGAGGACGGTCACCGGGTTTCGGTGACCGTCCTCGTGGTGTGTGGTGCCGGTGTCAGCCGAGCAGCCCGCCGATGGGGTTCTGACCGGCGCCGCCGGACGAGCCGCCGTCGGATCCGCCGGTGGTACCGCCGTCGTCCGAGCCGCCCGTGGTGCCGCCCGAGCTGTCGGATCCCGATGAGCTGGGGCCCGCGTCGCCGGTGGGCGGCTGCTGGGGGGCCGGCTCCTGCGGAGGCGCCTGGCCGGTGCCCTGGGTCTGGCTGGGCTGACCACCGGTGCTCGCTCCGGCCGTCGGGCTGGAGTCACGTCCGGTGTCGGCGCCCGGGGTGGACTCGTCGGCCGAGGGGGTGCCGGGGGCGCTGGAGGGGGAGGTCTCCGGGGTGCGGTTGTCCGGGGTCCTGGAGGGCTTGCCCTTCCTGTCCTTGAACTTCTCGGGGAGCGGGGAGCCGGGCAGCTGGTTGGTCGGGTAGCTGTCGGGGCCCGGCACGGTGACGACCTCGGTGGAGCGGACCGCTCCACCGAGCATGGAGCCGACCAGCAGGGTCAGGCCGACGACCACGGTGGCGACGGCGCTGCCGCGGCGCAGTACGCGGCGGCGGAGGTCCCAGATGCCGGAGCGCGGGCCGAGGGTGCGCCAGGCCTCCCCGGCGAGGCGTCCGTCGAGGGAGTAGACGGGGGCGCCGGCGATGACGAGGGGGCTCCAGGCGGCCAGCAGGATGATGTCGGGGGTGTCGTAGGCGGCGGCGGTGCGCCAGCTGACCGTCACGAGGATGGCGGCGGAGAGCAGGGCGCCGAAGGCCGCCGCGACGCGCTGCCAGAGCCCGAGGACGGTGAGGACTCCGACGACGACCTGGAGGAAGGCGACGGAGAGGCCGGCGGCGACGGGGTGGCCGAGTGCGAAGTCGCGCAGGGGTTCGGCGGCGGTCCAGGGGTGCAGCGAGGTGAGCCACTTGACCATGGAGCCGCGGTCGCCGCCGTCGAAGTAGGCGGGGTCGCAGAGTTTGCCCATGCCGGCGTAGATGGCGAGGAAGCCGAGGATGACGCGCAGCGGGAGGAGCACGACGCCGAGGTTCATCCGGCGGCCGGGGTAGTAGGCGTGCCGGACGGTGTCGCCGGCGGGGCGTCGTTCCCCGGCCGAGGTGCTGTCCTGGTCCTCGGTGTCGGGTTCGTAGGTGATGTCGTACGTGTCGCGGGCCGGGGTGTCGACGGTGTCGTACGCTCCGACGGCCTGCCGCATGGGTGGCAGCAGCGGGCCGGTGCGTCCGCCGGGCCGGAGTACGGGGTTGGGCTGGGTCTCGTCGAGGCGCGGGATGACCTGCGTGCCGCCGCCCGCGTCGTCGTGGCCCGCACCGAAGTCGCCGCCGGTGCGGGAGTCGAGGTGGCCGGCGGTGGAGTTCCGTACGGCCTGCAGGAGTCCGGTCGCTCCGGGGTCGCCCGGTTCGGACCTGCCGCTCCAGACGACGGGGGCCCGCCTGCGGCCGCCCGCGCCGCTCATGGCGGGGATCCTGGCCGGTCCGGCGGGGCCCACGGGGCGCAGACGGGTGCGCTGGCCCGGGGCGAGCTGCACCCGGAAGCTGGCGTGGCTGACGATGACCTGCGCGGGGTCGCTGTCCACCTTCGTCATGCTCAGGGCGGGTTGGTCGTCGAACCGAGGCGTTCTGGTGTCCACACTCATCTAACCGAGTGATGTGTGATTAGGACACTGCCTTGACGCGTCCGAAGTGTCCGAGACCCGTCAACAGTCCTCACCGGTACGTGTGTCCGCGTATTCCGGCAGGTCCCGGGGCGGTGGCGTGGGTCCACCAGCGGGCGTACCCGGTCCGGCCGGGGGCGCCCCGCGCGGCGTCCGCCGGCCGCGGGGCCCGGTCCCGTACGGCGGGGGTCACGCCCGGCGGCGTGCGACCTCGTACATCACGATGCCGGCGGCGACACCGGCGTTGAGGGATTCCGCGCCGCCCGGCATGGAGATGCGGACCCGGTAGTCGCAGGTCTCGCCGACGAGGCGGCCGAGGCCCTTGCCCTCGCTGCCGATGACGACGACGACGGGGCCGCCGAGGGCTTCGAGGTCCTCGACGGTGTGCTCGCCGTCGGCGGCGAGGCCGACGATCGCGATGCCTTCCTTCTTGTACGCCTCGAGCGCGCGGGTCAGGTTGGTGACCCGGGAGACGGGCGTGCGGGCGGCGGTGCCGGCGGAGGACTTCCAGGCTCCGGCGGTCATGCCGGCGGCGCGGCGTTCGGGCACGACGACGCCGTGGCCGCCGAAGGCGGAGACGGAGCGGACGATGGCGCCGAGGTTGCGGGGGTCGGTGACACCGTCGAGGGCGACGATGAGGGGGTCCTCGCCGTTGTCGTAGGCGGCGGCGGTGAGGTCCTGCGGGTCCGCGTACTCGTAGGGCGGGACCTGGAGGACGAGGCCCTGGTGGTTCAGGCCGTTCGTCATCCGGTCGAGCTCGGGGCGCGGGGCCTCCATGAGGTGGATGTTGCCGCGCTCACCGGCGAGCTGGAGTGCCTCGCGGACCCGCTCGTCGTTGTCGATGTACTGCTGGACGTAGAGGGTGGTGGCGGGCACGCCGTCGCGGAGGGCCTCGAAGACGGGGTTGCGGCCGACGACCATCTCCGAGGTGCCCTTGACGCCGCCGCGCCGGGGGGCGGGGCGGCGGTTGGCGGCCTGCTTGGCCTTGGCGGTGGCGATGCGGTTCTTCTTGTGCTTCTTGCGTTCCTCGGCGGGCGGCGTCGGTCCCCGGCCTTCGAGGCCACGGCGACGCTGCCCACCGCTGCCGACCTGCATGCCCTTCTTGTTGGACGTGCGGCGGTTCCTGCGCTGGCTGTTCCCGGCCATGACCTACCTGTTTCGTTGCTTCAGAAAGACGTCTTCAAGTGAAAGTGTGCCGCCCGGACGGCCGGGCGGCACATTTGCGCTGCTCACGCATGGTGCGCTGTCCGCTCAGCGCGGTCCGAGTGTCCACCGGGGTCCGCTGGGGCTGTCCTCGATGACGAGGCCGGACTGGTTGAGCTGGTCGCGGATGGCGTCGGCGGCGGGCCAGTCCTTGCGTTCGCGCGCGGACTGGCGCTGGTCGAGGACGAGGCGTACGAGCGTGTCGACGACGCCGTGGAGGTCCTCGCCGCGGTCGCTCTCGCCGGCCCAGTGGGGGTCGAGGGGATCGAGCCCGAGGACGCCGAGCATCGCACGGACCTCTGCGAGGCGGGCGACGGCGGCTTCCTTGTCGTCGGCGGCGAGGGCGGAATTGCCCTGCCGGACGGTGGTGTGGACGATCGCGAGTGCCTGCGGGACTCCGAGGTCGTCGTCCATGGCCTCGGCGAAGGCGGGCGGCACCTCGGGGGCGGCCTCGACGGGGCCGGCCTTCTCGACCACGCGCTGGACGAAGCCCTCGATCCGCGCGAACGCGGACTCGGCGTCGCGCAGCGACTCCTCGCTGTACTCGATCATGGAGCGGTAGTGCGGGGTTCCGAGGTAGTAGCGCAGGACGATGGGACGCCACTGCTTGACCATCTCGCTGACCAGCACGGAGTTGCCGAGGGACTTCGACATCTTCTCGCCGGCCAGGGTGACCCAGCCGTTGTGCACCCAGTACTTCGCGAACTCGTCGCCGAAGGCCTTGGCCTGGGCGATCTCGTTCTCGTGGTGCGGGAAGATCAGGTCGATGCCGCCGCCGTGGATGTCGAAGGCGGTGCCGAGGTATTTGTGCGCCATGGCGGAGCACTCCAGGTGCCACCCGGGCCGGCCGCGGCCCCAGGGCGTCTCCCAGCTGGGCTCGCCGGGCTTGGCGGCCTTCCACATGGCGAAGTCGCGCTTGTCCCGCTTGCCGGTCTCGTTGTCGCCGGAGGGCTGCCGCAGGTCGTCGAGGTCCTGGTTGGAGAGCTCGAGGTATCCCTCGTACGAGCGGACGTCGAAGTAGACGTTGCCGTCGGCCTCGTAGGCGTGGCCGCGCTCGATGAGGCCGCGCATCATCTCGACCATCTCGGTGATGTGGCCGGTGGCGCGCGGCTCGTACGTGGGCGGGAGGCAGCCCAGGGCGTCGTAACCGGCGTTGAACGCGCGCTCGTTCTCGTAGCCGATGGACCACCAGGGGCGGCCCTGCTCGGCGGACTTCTTGATGATCTTGTCGTCGATGTCGGTGACATTCCGGATGAACGTCACGTCGTATCCGCGGTATTCGAACCAGCGGCGCATGATGTCGAAGTTCAGTCCGGACCTGATGTGCCCGATGTGCGGGGCGGCCTGGACAGTCGCGCCACAGAGGTAGATCGAGACACAGCCCGCTGTGAGCGGGACGAAGTCACGAATCTGCCGGGCGTTGGTGTCATGCAGGCGAATAGTCACCCCTCAAGGGTAGTGGGCCCGCACCCGTGCCCAGCGCCCCCTGTGGAAAACGTGTCACAACTAATCGGTGACGGTGGTGACGGGCTCCGGCGTGCGCCGCCCGGTGGGCAGGGTCAGGGAGAGCGCGGCGCCGGCGAGGGGGACGGCGGCGAGCACCGTCCAGAGGACGGGTCCGGGGGCGTCGAGAAGCGTTCCGGTGGCGGCGCTGCCCACGAGGACGGCGAGGCCCGACACGGAGGACAGGGCGCCGGTGGCGAGCCCGAGCCGCCGGTCGTCGACCAGGTCGGGTACGAGGCCCCGGGCGGCGGGGACCAGCAGCATCTGGCCGAGCGTGAGCAGGACGACGAGGACGGCCCCGGGGAGGAGCCCCGCGGGCCCGTCCGGCGCGAGGGGCAGGGCGGCGAATCCGGCGGCGACGACCGCGAGCCCGGCGACGAGCGCGGTGCGCGGCGCGACGCGGCGGGCGGACCAGCGGGTCAGGGGCAGCTGGGCGGCGACGACGAGCAGGGAGGAGAGCGCGAAGAGTGCGCCGAGCGCGCTCTGGGAGCCGGTGGCCCGCTCCACCTCCACGGGCAGGGCGAGGTAGAGCTGGTTGTAGGAGACGAGATAGGTGCTGTAGGCGAGGCAGAGCACGAGGAAGGGGCGGTTGGCGAAGACCGTGCGGAGGGGTGCGGTGTCCGTCCGGTCGGTGCGGACGCTGCGGGGCCGACGGGGCATGAGGCGGGCGTGTCCGGCGAGTACGCCGACGAAGACGACGGCCCCGGCCAGGCATGCCGTACGGAAGTCTCCGCCCAGGAGCAGCAGCAGGCTGCCGAGGAGGGGGCCGAGGAATGCGCCGGCCTGGCCGGCGGCGGAGAAGACGGCCAGCACCTGGGCGCGTGGCGTCCCGGTGCTGGCCTCGTGGGCGACGGCGGCCCGTGCGGTCTCGGATTCGACGGCGGGTGAGAAGAGGGCGGCGGCGAAGCCGATGAGGAGGACGGCGCCGATGACGGTGGCGGTGGTGCCGGCCTGGGCGAGCCAGCAGAATCCGGCGATGCGCAGGACGCAGCCGGCGAGGACGACGGGCCGGGGGCCGTAGCGGTCGGTGAGGGCACCTCCGACGACGAAGAGGCCCTGTTGGCTGAAGGTGCGCAGGCCGAGCACGAGGCCGACGAGCCACCCGGCCATGCCGAGTCCGTCGCCGAGGTGGGCGGCGAGGTAGGGCAGGACGGCGTAGAAGCCGGTGTTGAAGGCGAACTGGGTGGCGGTCAGGAGCCGGAGGTAGGGCGTGAGCCCGCGGGCGGTGCCGGTCCGGATCCGGGCCTTGGAGGTGGTCATCGGTGCCGCCTGCCGCGTACGGCACGGGTGCGCGTCGTGGGGGCCGTCATCGGTGCCGCCTGCCGCGTACGGCCGCCGAGGTCAGCACCGCGAGTGCGCCGAGGGCGGCGAGGGCGGCGGCGGGGGCGAGTACGGCCCAGGGGGCGCGTTCGGCGTAGGGCATGTTCTCGGAGAGCATGCGGCCCCACTCCGGTGCGGGGGCCGGGGTGCCGAGGCCCAGGAAGCCGAGGGAGGCGAGGGCCAGGGCGATGGCGGGGATCCGCAGGACGGCGTGGCGTGCGACGGGCGGCAGGACGCCGGGCAGGATGTGGCGGCGCAGCCGGTGCCAGGGTCCGGCGCCGAGGGCGCGGGCGACGGCGAGGTGCGGGGCGGCGCGCTCCTGGGCGTACAGCGCGGAGGTGTGTGCGGCGAGCGGCGCCCAGGCGACGGCGGCGACGGCGGCGGCCGCGCCCCAGGGGCCGGGGCCCGCGATCCCCGCGACGACGAGGCCGGCCAGGACGGCGGGCAGGGCGTTGGCGGTCTCGGTGAGGGCTCCGGCGCGGGCGGCCCCGGCGAGCAGTCCGAGGAGGAGCGTGACGGCGCCGACGGCGATCGCGGTGAGCACGGTCCGGGCCGCCCCGTGGCCGAGGCGGGCGAGGACGTCGCGGCCCAGGGAGTCGGTGCCCAGCGGGTGCGCGGCCGAGGGGGACGCGAGGCGGGCGGCGGTCTCGGCGTGGAGGGGGTCGCGCAGGAGGCCGGTGAGGACGACGGTGACGAGGAGGGCTCCCAGGACCGCCGCCCCGGCGGCCACGGTGCGGCGCGTGGGGAGGGGCGGTGCGACGAGCGGGGGGAGGGCGCTGTCGGCCCGTGCGGGGCCGAGCAGGGCCCTGGAGCCGAGTCTGGCGGTGAGCCCGGCCGCGACGCCCAGGAGGAGCAGGAGCAGTACGCAGGCCTGGAGGACGGGCAGGTCCTGGGCCAGGGCGGCGGCCAGGGCCGTGCCGCCGAGGCCGGGGATGGCGTAGAGCGTCTCGACGGTGACCGCTCCGCCGGTGAGTCCGACGACGACGAGGCCGAGTTGGGGCAGCAGTGAGGGCAGGGTGCGGCGCAGGGCGTGGGCGGCGATCCGGCGGGCGGGCATCCCGTGGGCGGTGGCGGCGCGTGCCCAGGGTTCGGCGAACGCGGCGGGCAGCGCGTCGTCGAGCAGCCGTCCGAGGAGCGCGCCGGCGGGGACGCCCATGGCGAGGGCGGGCAGGACGAGCTGTTCGGTCCCGCCCCAGCCGAGGGCGGGGAACCAGCCCAGTTGTACGGCGAGGACGGTGGCCAGGACGGCGGCGAGGAGGAACTCCGGCAGGGCGGCGAGCACGGCCGCGCCGACGCCCGCCCGGGTGGTGACGAGCCGGCGGCGGGCGCCCCGACGGAGCGTTCCGGCGACGAGCGCGAGTGCCAGGAGTACGGCGACGGCGAGCGAGGCGCCCATGAGGGTGAGGGAGACGCCGAGCGCGGAGGTCACGTCGGGGCCGACCGGCTGTCCGGAGACCCAGGACTCCCCCAGGTCGCCGCGGAGCACTCCGGACGCCCAGTCGCCGAGTACGTGCAGGGGGCCGCCGTCGAGGCCGGTCTCGGCGCGGATGGCGTCGAGCACGGCCGGTGTGGGCGGACGGTCTGCGTAGCGGGCGTGCAGGATGGTCAGCGCCGGATCGGTGCGGGTCAGCCTGGGCAGCAGTCCGATGACGGCGAGGACGGCCAGGAGTGCGCCCAGCCGTCCTGCCAGGTACTTCACGCGGTCACCCGACGTGGGTGTCGGCGGTGATGAGGGTGCGTTCCATGGGGTCGAGGGCGACGCCTTCGACGCGGGCGTCGTCGTAGCCCTGGACGAAGCGTTCGTGGACGAGCGGTACGAGGGCGTCGGCGCCCAGGACGGCGGCCTCGGCGGTCATCTCGGCGGTGTGCCGGGCGTCGGTGCCGGTCAGTGAGGCGGCCTTGCCGACCGCGGTGTCGACCCGCTCGTCGCAGAGCTGGGAGATGTTGAAGCTGCCGTCGCAGGTGAAGTCGGAGGCCAGGTAGGAGACGGGGTCGGCGGTGTCCAGGAGGGTGTTGCGGGCCTGGATGAAGGCGTCGTACTTCCCGGCGAGCGCATCGGCCTCCATCTGCGCGTAGTCGCGGACGACCTGCTTGACGGTGAACCCGCGCTTCTCCAGCTGCTGCTGGACGAGCGTGGCGACCTCGGGGAGCTCGGGCCGGTTGGTGTAGGTGGCGAGGGTGATCTCCTTCGTCGCCGCCACCTCGGTGCGGGTCGCCGCCCGGGGGCGGCCGGTGGGCGGGGTGCGCTTCTCGGCGGCCCAGGGGATGCCGGGGCCGAGGAGACCCTGCGCGGTGTCGGCGCGGCCTTCGTACACCCCGTCGACCAGGGCCTTGGAGTCGATGGCCTCGCGGGCGGCGGCGCGCATGGCCGGGTCGGCGAAGACACCGCGCTCGGTGTTGAGCGAGAGGCCGTTGGTCCGGGCCGAGGGGAATTCGTGGACGTACGCGTCGCCGAGCAGGGAGGCCTGCGCGATCGGTACGTACTCGGCCACGTCGACGGTCTTGGTGCGCAGTGCGTTGGCGCGGGCGGTGCCGTCCGCGGCGAAGGTGACGTCGACTCCCGGGGCCTCGGCCTTGTCGCCCCAGTAGTCGGCGTTGCGTTCGAGTGTGGCGGCGACGGCGCCCTTGACGTCGGTGAGCGTGAACGGGCCGGTGGCGTGCCCGGCGGGGTTCACCTTGCCGTTCTCGTAGGCGCCGGCGGACAGGATCGTCAGGGACGGGTTGGCGAGCCGCTGCGGAAGCAGGGGGTCGGCCTCTTCGGTGACGATCCGTACGGTGTCCTTGCCTGCGGCGGTGGCCTTCAGGGTGGTGTCGGAGAGGACACGGGGCAGCGGGGAAGCCTTGGTCGCGGCGGTGAGGGACCGGGCGACCGCGTCGGCGTCGACCTTCGCGCCGTCCTGGAAGACGGCGTCGCGGAGGGTGAACGTCCAGGTGGTGGGGTTGTCCTGCTTCCAGGACGTGGCGAGGGCGGGTTTCGCGGCGCCGTTCCTGTCCAGGGTGGTGAGGCCCTCGATGACGGCGAGCCGGCTGAGGGTGACCGCGTCGTCGCCGTACGGGGACATGGCCTGGGCGGGCGGGAAGGCCATGACGACCCGGAGCCGCTGTGCGTCACCGGACGCTCCGGAGCCGTTCGACGAGGAACAGGCGGCGAGCGGGAGCAGCAGGGCGGCTGTGGCGGCTATGGCCGGCAGCGGGAAGCGGCGGCTTCGGGACGTTGGCATGACGGAGACCCTATGTGAAAACGATTGTCATCTGATATTCGGGGTGGCCATCCGGACCGTCCCGGCAGGCCCCAGGGGTGCGGGCATCGGCAGCTCGAAGTGGATGATGCCCTGTCCGCCGCCCGGCAGCGCGCGCTCGTCGCAGACCTCAAGGGCGAGCGACCGCCAGAACGGCTCGGCGCCCGGCACGGCCGGGTCGGTGTGCAGATAGAGCGAGGTGTAGCCACCCGCCCGGGCGGCGAAGTCCCCGAGCTCCCGCACCAGCCTGCGGGCGAGTCCGTGCCTGCGGTGGTCGGGGCGTACGTAGATCCGGCACAGCTGCGCGGTCGACCCGGAGGGGAAGCGGTCCGCGACCCACTGCGGATTGGGCGGTGCCTGCGGCCCCCGGTCGCGTACCGCTCCCGTCGCCACCACCTCGTCACCGCGCACGACGACCATCAGGGTGCAGCGCCCGGGGCGCAGATAGGCGCCTTCGAGGTCGATGATGTCGGCGTGCCAGCGGGGTACGTAGCCCGAGCGCAGGTCGTGGTAGACGGTGTCCAGCATGACGGCGCGCGCGCCGCCGATGTCCTGGGCGGTGGCGGTCCGCAGGACGTATCCGTCCGCTCCGGCCGGTGCTTCCGGCGTCACTGTCGCCCCGGCGGTCGCGCTCACCACTGACGCTCACCCTCGCTCTCGGCCGTACGGCACATCACTTGCCGTACCAGCGTACGTGCAAGCGATGTGCAATAAGGCGGGCGGGGTCGGGGCTCAGCCGGCGGCGCGGTAGACCAGGGCGGTGGCGATGCCCGCGATGCCCTCACCGCGGCCGGTGAAGCCGAGGCCGTCGGAGGTGGCGGCCGAGAGCGAGACAGGGGCGCCGACCGCGTCGGAGAGCACCTTCTGGGCCTCGTCGCGCCGCTTGCCGATCTTCGGCCGGAGGCCGACGACCTGCACGGCGACGTTGCCGATGGCGAAGCCCTCGGCGCGGACGATCCGGGCGGCCTCGGTGAGCAGGGTGACACCGGAGGCGCCCGACCACTCGGGGCGCCCGGTACCGAAGTGCTGCCCCAGGTCACCGAGTCCGGCGGCCGAGAACAGGGCGTTGCAGGCGGCGTGCGCCACCACGTCGGCGTCGGAGTGGCCGGCGAGACCGGGGCCCTCGCCCTCCCACAGCAGGCCCGCGCACCAGAGGTCGCGACCCTCCTCGAAGGCGTGGATATCGGTCCCGATACCGACGCGCGGGATCAGGGGGGCCGGTTGCGGCATCGCTGTCTCAGAATCCATCGTTCGCCCTCCGGCGTGCGAGTACGGCCTCCGCCAGGACCAGGTCCAGGGGGCGGGTCACCTTGAACGCTTCCTCGTGTCCGGGCACGACGACGACCGGCGAGCCCAGCCGCTCGACCATGCCCGCGTCGTCGGTCGCACCCTCGCCGTCGACGGCAACGCGCCTGTGGGCCTCGGCGAGCGTGGACCGGTCGAAGCCCTGGGGCGTCTGCACGGCCCGCAGCCGCGCCCGTACGGGGGTCGAGAGGACCGGCTCCGGCACACCCGGCTCCCCCGGCTCGACCTCCTTGACGGTGTCGGCGAGGGGGAGCGCGGGAACGACGGCCGGAGCCCCGTCCCGTACGGCCTCGATGACGGCGTCCACGGTGTCGACCGGCACGAGGGGCCGGGCCGCGTCATGGACGAGGACGACGGAGACGTCGTCCGGCAGGGCGTCGAGGCCGAGCTTCACCGACTCCTGGCGTGTCGCACCGCCGGGGACGACGACGTAGTCGGTGCGCTCGGGCAGCGCGTGCCCGTCGATGAGGTTCTTGACCTCGGGCGCCCCGTCCGGGGGCGCGACCACGACGACGAGGCTGACGGCCCGGGAAGCGGCCATGGCCCGTACGGCGTGGATCAGCATGGGGGTGCCGCCGAGCGCGCGCAGCGCCTTCGGGGCGCCGGGGCCGAGCCGGACCCCGCGGCCCGCCGCGGGGATCACGGCCGCGGTGCGGGAAGGGCTCGGTTCAGCGGGCATCGGTGACATCGGTGACATCGGTTGCACTCCGAAGCTTCGGCAGGTTTGTTTCCACGGCCCACATGGGTATGGCCTGGGCGTGCCCCGACCGTAGGCCGGGGGACGAGCCGGGCGCGACGCCTCGACCTGACCGGGACCCCTTCCGTGACCCCCGGTCGGCCGAGCGGCAGCGGGGCCCGGTGGAGGCTGCCGAGGGACGGCACCGGGTGCGTCGGCGGCCTTCCGGACGGATCCTCGCGGATCTTCTTGGACGGATCTTCTTCTCGGGTCCGGGACACACCACCGGGGGCATGACGCTCGGACCGGGCACACCGCAGCGCCCGGACATGCAGCAGCGCCCGACGACTGCCGTGAAACGGCTGGTCAGCGGGCACCGCTGCATATCTTGTCGACACCGGGTCCGGCTGGTCGGCGTCATCCGGTCGCCGGCGAGGTCCGGCTACCGGTGTCCGGTCACCTTGGTCACCGGTGTCGTCCCGTTCAGGACGCGAGAACCTCGTCGAGCAGGGCCTCGGCCTTGTCCTCGTTCGTGTTCTCCGCGAGAGCGAGCTCGCTCACCAGGATCTGGCGGGCCTTGGCGAGCATGCGCTTCTCACCTGCGGAGAGTCCACGCTCGCGCTCGCGACGCCACAGGTCACGCACCACTTCGGCGACCTTGATGACATCGCCTGAGGCGAGCTTCTCGAGATTTGCCTTGTAGCGCCGGGACCAGTTCGTCGGCTCTTCGGCGTACGGCGCGCGCAGCACCTCGAAGACCCGGTCCAGACCCTCCTGACCGACCACGTCACGCACACCGACGAACTCCGCATTGTCCGCCGGTACACGAACCGTCAAGTCGCCCTGGGCGACCTTGAGCACCAAGTAGGTCTTGTCCACGCCTTTGATCTGGCGAGTTTCGATAGCCTCGATCAGCGCGGCCCCGTGATGGGGATAGACCACGGTGTCGCCAACCTTGAACGTCATGTGACAGGTACCCCTTCCGTGGCTATCCAGAGTAACACGAGAACGGCTTCTCCTGAATGGCGTTTTCGCAGGTCAGGGCATATCTCGGGGCTTGACAACTGAGACAGGAACGTGCTGCGGAAGCCTTCCGGAAGGTGATATTCGCAGGTCGGAGCGGGCGTACGACCGAGCCGAAACACACGCGTCACAGGTGCCGGAAGCCCTCAAGAAGGTGCCGAACGTCCCGTTTTGCCGGATTCCGGAAGGTGAACTTTCTCTACTCCGTTCGGCCCTCGATCACCCGTACGGCTCTTAGCGTCCGTGGTCATTGAAATTGATCAACGACGTGGGACCGGGTGGATTATGCGCGGGAAATGCGCCACCGCCGGAAATCGATCATCGGCACATCAACGCGCCGGTCACCCGCGTTTTGTGAACACCGCGCGAATCATCGTGCCCGGGGAGACGGCCGGGACGCGACCGGGGGATGCCGGACACCGGCCGACGGCCCCGGTCCGCAGCTCGGGCGTCCTCAGGGGCGGGTCGGGTGCGGGCCCAGGACGGCGGCTCGGTAACCTGAGCCCGCTGACACACACTTAGGGCGGCTTTACGGCCGCTCGGGCCTTCCTGTCCGCAGAGTCCGAAGTCCGCAGTCCGAACGTTCAAGGAGTTGCCGCCGCCGTGAGCCGCAGCCTTCGACACGGCGCCTTCGCCGCCACTGCCCTCGTGTTCTCGATCGCCGCCCTGTCCGCGTGCGGTGCCGGCAACAACGCACAGACGCTTCAGGTCAGGCCGGACAACGCAGCCACCGCTGTCGACTCCATCAAGATCCAGAACCTGAACATCATCACCCAGCCCGAGCCGGACGCCGAGGGCCCCGCGGCCGTCGCCGCCACCCTCTTCAACGACGGCCCGAAGCGCGAGGTCGTGGAGACGATCGCCCTGCCGGGCACCGACGCGACGGTGGAGCTGAAGCCCGCCAAGGGCAAGGGGCCGCTCGTGGTCCCGGCCGGCGGACGGCTCATCATCGGCGGGAAGAACAACGCCTCGGCCATGATCGAGAACGGAAGCCAGGCAGTGTCCGCCGGCAACGTGCAGAACGTCGCCTTCACGTTCAGCGAGACCGGCGAGATCTCGCTGGGCGCGTCCGTCGTCCCCGCGACCGGCTTCTTCAAGGACTTCGGCCCGAGCGCACTGCCGTCGGCGAAGCCCACCCCCTCGGACTCCGCGTCCGGCACGCCCGGCGCGTCCGAGACGCCTGGTGCCTCCGAGACGCCGGGGGCGCAGGAGGGCGAGCAGTCCGGAAGCTCCTCGGGCGAGGCTGCCGACACGGTCCCGCCGGCCGACGACGCGGCCGCCGAGCACTGATCGCACGCGTGGGGGGTGTCTCCGCCGGAGACACCCCCCACGCAGCCCGCAGCCCCCGGTTTACGGCTCGAACTTGTAACCCAGGCCCCGCACCGTCACCAGGTAGCGCGGCGCACCCGGGTCGGGCTCGATCTTGGCGCGCAGCCGCTTGACGTGGACGTCCAGGGTCTTGGTGTCGCCCACGTAGTCCGCACCCCAGACCCGGTCGATCAGCTGCATACGCGTCAGCACGCGCCCCGCGTTGCGCAGGAGCATCTCGAGGAGGTCGAACTCCTTCAGCGGGAGGTCGACCTTGCCCCCGGAGACCGTGACGACGTGGCGGTCCACGTCCATCCGGACCGGTCCGGCCTCCAGGGCCGCCGGGGTGACCTCCTCCGGCTCGCCACGGCGGCGCAGGACCGCGCGGATGCGGGCCACGAGCTCCCGCGAGGAGAAGGGCTTGGTCACATAGTCGTCGGCTCCTATTTCCAGGCCCACGACCTTGTCGATCTCGCTGTCCTTGGCGGTGACCATGATCACCGGGACGTTGGACCGGACGCGCAGCTGCCGGCAGACCTCCGTGCCGGGCAGACCCGGCAGCATCAGGTCGAGCAGCACGAGATCGGCGCCGTTGCGCTCGAACTCGTCGAGGCCGTCCGGGCCGGTGGCCGCGATGGCCACCTCGAAGCCTTCCTTGCGGAGCATGTAGGACAGGGCGTCGCTGAAGGATTCCTCATCCTCGACGACAAGCACTCGGGTCACGGAAGGGCCTCCGGGGCAGGAAATGGTTCAAAAGAATCGGTCTCGTACGGCCCGTCGTCGTCAACAGCACCGTTGACGACGAGGGGTCCGCCGGTGGTACGACCCCGTACGACGCCCGACTCGGGCAGCCGCAGGGTGAACGTGGAGCCCTGTCCCTCCGAGCTCCATACGGTGACCTCCCCGCCGTGCGAGGCGGCCACATGCTTGACGATGGCGAGGCCGAGACCGGTGCCACCGGTGGCCCGAGAGCGGGCCGGGTCGACGCGGTAGAACCGCTCGAAGACGCGTTCACGGTCCTTCTCGGAGATGCCGATGCCCTGGTCGGTCACGGCTATCTCGATCAGCTCCCCGCCGGGCGCGGCCAGCTTCCGGGCGGCGATACCGACGCGTGTGCGGGCGGGACTGTAGTTGACGGCATTCTCCACGAGATTGCCGAGTGCGGCCGCGAGCTGGCTCCGGTTGCCCCAGACGAAGAGGTCCGCGGTGCCGCCCGCGGCCATGGTGATCTGCTTCGAACCGGCCTGCTGGCGGCACCGGTCGATCGCCTCGTCGACCAGATCCTCCACCCGTACGGGTTCGGCGTCCTCCAGCGGGTCGTCGTTCTGCACGCGGGAGAGGTCGATCAGCTCCTGTACCAGGTTGGTCAGCCGGGTCGCCTCGATCTCCATGCGGCCGGCGAACCGCTCCACCGCCTCCGGGTCGTCGGAGGCGTCCATGACCGCTTCGGAGAGCAGGGAGAGCGCTCCGACCGGCGTCTTCAGCTCATGGCTGACGTTGGCGACGAAGTCACGCCTCACCGCTTCTATGCGTCGGGCCTCCGTGAGGTCCTCGACCAGCAGGAGGACCAGGCGTGAGCCCAGCGGGGCGACGCGGGCCGACACGGCGAGCGCCTCACCCCTGCCCGTGCCACGGCGCGGCAGGTCCAGCTCGACCTGCCGTATCTCACCGTCGCGCCGGGTGTCCCTGGCCATGTGGAGCATCGGCTCGACCGCCAGACGTCCGCCCCTGACCAGGCCCAGCGCATAAGCGGCGGAGCTGGCCTTGACGACGCTGTCGCTCTCGTCGAGCACGACTGCCGAAGAGCTGAGCACGGAGAGCACCGTGTCCACCCCCGGGGGCAGCGCGGCGTTGCCGTCGGGCCGCAGGGACGTACGCGTGGGCCGCTTCTGCTCGCGCTCGCTCCAGCGGAACGCCAGCATCGCGATCACACCGGTACAGAGACCGGCGATCGCGGCAGCTGCGGCAACCGCCGCGTTCACGTCCATGCCTCAAGGTTATGCGGGCGCGCCGACACTCTCCCAGCCATCCGGGTGCCATCTCGAACACTCGTCGCCCAGAGTTCACCAAGGGGATAGTGACGGTTCACTTCGGGGGCCGGATCCCGACGCGTTGGCCCCGCACCGTGGCAACGTGGGGGTCGGCCCCAAGACCCCGGCCTCAGGATCTGGAGAGGGACTTCCATGCGCGACGCTTATCACGAGGAACTCGATTCGATCGGCGAGGACCTGGTCGAGATGGCCAGGCTCGTCGGCTCGGCGATCGGCCGGGCCACGACGTCCATGCTCGACGCCGATCTCAAGCTCGCCGAGAGCGTGATCGCCGCGGACCAGAAGGTCGACGACCTCCAGCACGACCTGGAGGCCCGTGCCATCGCGCTGCTGGCCCGCCAGCAGCCGGTCGCCACCGATCTGCGGATAGTGGTCACCTCACTGCGGATGAGCGCCGACCTGGAGCGCTCGGGCGACCTCGCCCAGCACGTCGCCAAGCTGGCGCGGCTGCGCTTCCCCGAGTCGGCGGTTCCGCACGACCTGCACGCCACCATCCTGGAGATGGGCCAGCTCGCCCAGCGGCTGATGGCGAAGGCCGCCGAGGTGATCATCACGAAGGACGTCGACCTGGCGCTCCAGCTGGAGCAGGACGACGACGAGATGGACCTGCTGCACCGCACGCTGTTCCAGCACCTGATGGACGACCGCTGGAAGCACGGCATCGAGACCGCTGTCGACGTCACCCTGCTCGGCCGCTACTACGAGCGCTTCGCCGACCACGCCGTCTCGGTCGCCAAGCGGGTCGTCTACCTGGTCACCGGTGAGCACGCCGACGAGATCCAGGCGGCGACGCCGGTCGAGGGGGCGTAGGGGGCGCGGCTCTCCCCGCGGCCGCACGTCTGTTCCCGCGCTCGTGCGCCGTTGATGCGCCGTCCTGGCTGGGCATGCAATGGGTGCGGGGGCGGCGCGGCATGCCTGCGGCCCCCGCCGTCGGCATGTGTGCGCCATACATGTGCCGTACGCCGTCGAGTCGTACGCCCTGAGGAGGGACCATGGCCGATTCCCCCATGACCGAACCCCAGCAGCAGGAGACCCCGACCGAAGTGGTGCATCTGCCGTTGCTGGGAGCCTGCGGCTGCGGCTCGGGCTGCGGGTGCGGCTGCCAGTCCGGCGCGCCGTGCCAGTGCGGCGGCTGAGTCCGGCCGAATCCGGCGGCGGTGCCCCGCGACGGACACCCGTCCGTCGCGGGGCGGCGGCGCCGCGTTCCGCGTACCGCGTACCGCGTACCCGAGGCTCCCTCCTCAGGCCGCGGGCTCCCGTTCCTCAGGCCGCGGGCTCGGTGACCGCCCGGTCCTCGGGCACCGGCGAGGCGGCGACCACGGGCTCCGGCAGTTCCAGGTTCCGCATCAGCAGCCAGTAGCCGAACGCGGCCACCGTCCCGAGGACCGCGCACGTCCCCCACAGCCAGGCTGCGCCGTAGTGGTCGATCACGAAGCCGGACATCAGCGGGGCGACGAGCGCCGCCACCGACCACGACATCGTGTACATGCCCTGGTAGCGGCCCCGGCCGTGGGCAGGTGACAGCTGCACGACGATGCCCGTCTGCGTCGGCGCGTTGACGATCTCGGCCAGGGTCCAGACGCACACCGTCAGGGCGTACACCCCGACCGATCCCGCGAAGGCGGTCAGCCCGAATCCGTAGCCGGCGATCAGGGACGAGAGGATCAGCAGCCGACGCGGGTCGCGATGCTGGATGAACCGGGTGACGGGGATCTGCAGGGCGACGATCAGCACGCCGTTGACGGCGATGGCCGTACCGAAGTCGGAGCTGGACAGCCCGTCCGTGCCCATCGCCACCGGCAGGCCCACGTAACCCTGCTGGAAGATCAGCGCGACCAGGAACGACAGCCCGACGACGCCCATGTAGCGCCCGTCGCGCAGGACCGTACCCAGCCTCACGTCGTCCGGTGCCCGCGTCCCGGCGGCCCGGGGCGCCGCCTCGGGACGGGACTCCGGCACCCTGAGGAAGACGACGACCGCGCAGAGCAGGGTCAGAGCCGCCTCACCCAGGAACCCGGCCAGATAGCTGTACTCGGCGATGAACCCCGCCCCGGCCGACGAGACGGCGAACCCCAGGTTGATGGCCCAGTAGTTCAACGAGAAGGCCCGCACCCGGTCCTCGGGCCGGACGATGTCGGCCATCATCGCCTGCACGGCCGGCCGGGACGCGTTGCTGGCCATACCCACGACGAAGGCCACACCGGCGATCGCCACCGGATGGACCATGAAGCCGAGCACGGCCACGGACACGGCGGTCGAGAGCTGGGCGATCAGCATGGTCGGGCGGCGCCCGAGCCGGTCCGTCATCACCCCGGCCCCCAGGGACGACACGACCCCGCCGAGCCCGTGGAGCGAGGCGACGAGACCGGCGTACGAGGCCGAGTAGCCGCGGTCCAGGGTCAGATAGAGCGCCATGAACGTGGCGACGAACGCCCCGAGGCGGTTGACCAGCGTGCTGGTCCACAGCCACCAGAACTCCCTGGGGAGACCGGCGACCGTCTCGTGTGCCGCCTTTCTGAGACCAGCGACAGACATAGGGCTACTCCCCCGGGACGTACGTGTACGGATGACCCGCCGACCCGTGTAAGTGGCCCGACGACTGTCCGAACATTACGAAAGCGGAGTCCCCGACTGCCACTCGATTGACGCCGCCCGTCAACAGTCGCTCCCCGGCCCCACGCTCCGGTTCTCCCCCGGTCCGCCCTTCGGCCGCGCGCGCGTGGGGAGCGCGGGTTCGATTACGCTCGGACCCATGGCCGACGCACCGTACAAGCTGATCCTCCTCCGCCACGGCGAGAGCGAATGGAACGCGAAGAACCTGTTCACCGGATGGGTGGACGTAGACCTCACCGACAAGGGCGAGAAGGAGGCGGTCCGCGGCGGTGAGCTGCTCAAGGACGCCGGCCTGCTCCCCGACGTCGTACACACCTCCCTCCAGAAGCGCGCGATCCGCACCGCCCAGCTCGGGCTGGAAGCAGCGGACCGCCACTGGATCCCCGTGCACCGCTCCTGGCGCCTGAACGAGCGCCACTACGGCGCCCTCCAGGGCAAGGACAAGGCCCAGACGCTCGCCGAATTCGGCGAGGAGCAGTTCATGCTCTGGCGCCGCTCGTACGACACCCCGCCGCCCGCCCTCGAGGACGGCACCGAGTTCTCGCAGAGCGACGACGCCCGCTACGCGACGATCCCGCCGGAGCTGCGCCCGCGCACGGAGTGCCTCAAGGACGTCGTCATCCGCATGATGCCGTACTGGTACGACGCCATCGTCCCGGACCTGCTGACGGGCCGCACGGTCCTGGTCGCCGCCCACGGCAACAGCCTGCGCGCCCTGGTCAAGCACCTCGACGGCATCTCCGACGCCGACATCGCGGGCCTGAACATCCCGACCGGCATCCCGCTCACGTACGAACTGGACGCCGACTTCCGCCCCCTGAACCCGGGCGGCACGTACCTCGACCCGGAGGCGGCGAAGGCCGCGATCGAGGCCGTGAAGAACCAGGGCAAGAAGAAGTAGCCTTCGTGATCACGCCCCCGACCTGCGCTCACGGCGCGGGGCGGGGGCATTTTCACGGGCTGGGCCCGCTGTGGGGCCTTGGTGCGGCGGAGCCTCCGGTGGCCGACGTGCCTGCTCGAAGACCTTCTGGGCCGCGCGCCCGCCGTCAGGCCCTGGCAGCGCCCATGCCGCTGACCATGGGGCCGGTGGCGCCCACGGAATGGGGCGGTGCGCGGTCGGCTCTGACGGGGCATCCGCTGGCCATCGACGAAGCCCGGCCGTCGGTTAGGTCCCGGACTGTTCTCCGGGCCGCCCCCGGACAGGCCGGGGATGCAGCCATTCCTTCCAGAGCTGGAACCCCCGGAAGCCGACCGCGCGCTTGAGAGCCTAAGGGCCGGCACTGACACAACGGCCGTGCCCATGCACGGCCGTTGAGCGGTGGCCGCCCCTTCTCCGGGTCCGAGCCTCGCCCACAACAGACCGGTCCGCCGGGCGCCCCTACGGGGCCGCACCCGCTAACGTGACCTTCACACCCGCCCGTTGCCCAGGCTCACGCCCTCGGCGGCAGAGGCGGGCGGGGCGCGGAGAGCAGGGAGATCGGGGAGAGCGATCATGGGCGAGTCTCTGAAGACCTTCGTCGGTGGCACCGAGGTCGAGGTGCCCAACAGCATCCCGGCGATCCGTGCCGCGCTGCCCGAGGGAAGACGCGAGGAGTTCGACCACGCGATCAACGAGGCCGGGGTGCACGAGATCCAGGCCGTCATGCGGCACTGGATGCTCGAGTCCGTACCCGATCCCGAGGCCGAACAGATCCTGGACCGGCTGGCGCAGGACGAGGCCGAGAGGCGGAACGTCGCTTGAGCTTCCGCATCTCCTACGCACCGCCCGCCGACGACACCCTGGCCAAGATGCGGGACAGCGACTCGTTCCGGGACGAGATGGCGCGCACCCTGGCCCTGGATCCGTACGGACACGCCTCGTCCGCCGTGAAGCGTGAACGCGACCGGCGCGAGGCGACCGTGTACGGCGCCATCGTCCTCTACTACGTCTCCGGGTCCGTGCTGACGGTCACCGTCGTCAGGCTCGTACCGCTGCCGTGACCCGGAGAGGCGGCCGAAGGCTCAGCCGAGCTTCTTCACCTGCGCGTCGATCACCGCGGTCGGCTGGTCGAAGTCGGCGTCCGCACCCGTCTTGCCGAGGTTGAAGGAGAAGAAGGTGGCGACCGTGCCGCCCTGACGAAGGCTCACGAGCTTGAAGGGCGTCGCCTCCTCGCCCTCTCCCGCCTGTACGCGCCAGGCGAGGGCCTCATCGCCGCCCGTCACCTTCTCCTCGGTCAGCTTGGTGACCTTCTGCTTCGAGCCCTTCATGGAGAGGGTGAACCCGCCGGTGCACTTGGCCGCGGAGTCGCGGAGCTCGGCGAGGCTCTTCGCCGCACCGTCTCCCTCGTACGAGGCCAGGGTGACCAGCGACGACGTGATGTCGAGCATGCCGGCGAGCAGGTCCTCGGGGTCGGCGGACTCGTCCTTCTTGGGCTCCTGGACGACCTTGCGCCCCGCGTTACCGGCCGGAGTTCCCCGCTTCACCCCGTAGAAGGCGAAGCCGATCGGCTCGCACTCCTTCTTGTCGACCGTGACGTCCCCGGGCTGGGCGATGTCCTCGGGCCCGGTCTTCGAGACCTTGTAGCCCGCGACGTCACCCTGCTCCAGCGACGCCTTCTCCAGCTCGGCCGACGTCAGCGCCTTGACCGCAGCGGGCTTGGAGGAGGCGTCGTCCTTGCCTCCCGAGGTTCCGCCGTCACCCTTGGCGTCGGAGTCCGAGCCGCTGCAGGCGGTCGCGAGCAGGGTCATGGAGGCCGCGGCGGCGACGAGGGCGGTACGGCGTACGGCGGTGGCGCGCATGGTTCGTTCATCTCTCCGTCTGAAGAAGCAACAGCCGCTCCTCCGGCAGCGATTCGTGGCCGGTTCGGGGGGCTGTGGCAGTGCAGGACACTCTACGATCGGACACCTGTCCGATGATCGCGCCGAACGGTCACGGGATGTGATCGTGACTACGATGTGATCACTCTGTGAAGCACCTGTGGGGTGGTCGACTCCGCAGGTGAGCCACAGAGGGGACCCCCGCCCGTGCCCGTCGATGCGACAACAGCCGTACTGGAAGCCGTGGGAGCCCCCGAGCCCATGTCCGTCGAGCCTCTCGCCGGGGGCACGTACAACACCGTCGCCCGCGTGACCTTCGGCGACGGCAGGGACTGGGTGGTGAAGATCCCTCCGGCGCACGCCACCGGGCTGAGCTACGAACACCGCCTGCTCGTCAACGAGGTCACCTTCTACGGCGCCGCCGCCGGGGCCACCGCCTCGATCCCGCGGGTCGTGCACAGCGAGCTCGACCCCGGCGCGCCGGCCGGGGCGTACGTCGTCATGACCGCGTGCCCCGGGCGGCCCTGGAGCGCCCTCGGAGGTGACCTGACGGCCGATGAGACGCGGGCTCTGCGTGTCGAGTTGGGGGGCGTCGTCGGCAGGCTGCACGGCGTCACGGGCCCCGGCGGTTACGGGTATCCCGCCGAGCCCCTGGGGCCGCTCGCCCCCACCTGGCGCGAGGCGTTCACGGCGATGGCCGAGGCCGTGCTCGCCGACGCCGAGAGGTACGGGGTGAGGCTGCCGTACTCCGTGGGACGGATCCGCGAGGTGCTCGCCGGGGCGTCGGACGTGCTGGACGAGGTCACCCGGCCGGCCCTCGTCCACTTCGACCTCTGGCAGGGGAACGTCCTGGTGACCGGGGAGCCCGGCGCCCGGCGCATCGGGGGGATCGTCGACGGTGAGCGGATGTTCTGGGGCGACCCCGTCGCCGATCTCGTCTCCACGTCGCTCTTCGGCGACCCGGAGACGGACCTGGACTTCCTCGCGGGATACGCGGCCGCGACGGGCGCACCGCTCGACTTCACGCCGGCCGTACGCCGCCGGATCGACCTCTGCCGCAGCTACCTCTACCTGATCATGCTCACCGAGACGGTGCCGCGGAGTGCGGGGCCCGACGCCGTGGAGACGACGTGGAACGAGGTGGCGCCGAGGCTCGTCACGGCGATCGAGGGGCTGGGGCAGCCCCCAGGTCGGCGGCAGCGGGCCGGCCTCAGGACGGGCGCTGCGTCAGATGCGTGAAGGCGTCCAGGTTGCGCGTCGACTCGCCGCGCTCCACCCGCCAGGCGTACTCCTTGCGGATCGCGCTCGCGAAGCCCAGCTCCAGCAGCGGGTTGAACGCGCCGTCCGCCGCCTCCAGGACCGCGCCGAGCAACCGGTCGAGCTCGTCGCGCGTGACGACCGAGAGCGGGAGCTTGCCGACGAGATAGACGTCACCGAGCTGGTCGATGGCGTAACTCACCCCGAAGAGGCGGAGGTTGTGCTCCAGGAGCCAGCGGTGCACGGCGGCGTCGTTCTCGTCGGGGTGACGGATGACGAACGCGTTGAGGGAGAGGGAGTGCTGCCCGACGATCAGGGAACAGGTCGTGGACAGCTTGCGCGTGCCGGGCAGCTTCACGACGTAGTTCCCGGGCCCGGGGCTCTCCCATTCGAGCTCCGCGTCCTTCAGCGTCGCCTCGATGACCTGCGCCGCTGCTGCCTCGTCGGATACGTCAGCCATGGTGCGAGCGTACGACAACGCGTCCGCGTCCTCAGCGGGAGACTCAGCCGTGGTGCGCGCGGGCGCGGCGCCGGTGGTCGTGCATCGCCGCCGTGTACACGTCGGCGGTGGCCGAGGCCGCCGTGTCCCAGCCGAACGACTGGGCGTGCAGGGCCGCGGCCTCACCCATCCGGCCGGCCAGCTCCGCGCTGTCCGCGAAGCGGCCGAGGGCCTGTGCGTACGCCTCCGGGTCGTGGCCGGGGATCAGGAAGCCGCTGACCCCGTCCCGTACGGCGACCGGGAGGCCGCCCACCGCCGCCGCGACCACGGGCGTGCCGGCCGCCTGGGCCTCTATGGCGACCAGCCCGAAGGACTCGTTGTACGAGGGCATGACCAGGACGGATGCCGCCCGGAACCAGTCGGCGAGCTGGTCCTGGCCGACCGGCGGGTGGAACCGTACGACATCGGCGATGCCGAGGCGCGCGGCGAGCTTCTGGAGGCCCTCCGGCTTGGCGAGGCCGCTGCCGCTCGGCCCCCCGACGACCGGTACGAGGATGCGCGAGCGCAGCGAGGGGTCCCGCTCCAGGAGCACGGCGACGGCGCGCAGCAGCACGTCCGGGGCCTTCAGCGGCTGGATGCGGCCGGCGAAGAGCGGGATCAGCGCGTCCTGCGGCAGTCCGAGGCGGGCGCGCGCGGCGGCGCGGCCGTCGCCGGGGCGGAAGCGCTCCAGATTGACGCCGGGGTGCACGACGGCGACGGACGACGGGTCGGCGTCGTAGAAGCGGACGAGCTCGTCGGCCTCGCCCGCGGTGTTCGCGATGAGCCGGTCGGAGGCGTGCACGATCTGGGTCTCGCCGATGACGCGGGCGGCCGGCTCGGGGGCGTCGCCCTCGGCGAGCGCGGCGTTCTTGACCTTCGCCATGGTGTGCATGGCGTGGACGAGGGGAACGCCCCAGCGCTGTGCGGCGAGCCAGCCGACCTGGCCGGAGAGCCAGTAGTGGGAGTGGACCAGGTCGTAGTAGCCGGGGCGCTGGCCTGCCCATGCCTGCATCACGCCGTGGGTGAAGGCACAGAGCTGCGCGGGCAGCTCTTCCTTGGCGAGGCCCTCGTAGGGCCCCGCGTCGACGTGCCGGACCAGGACTCCGGGAGCCAGTTCGACCGTGGGGGCCAGCCCGCCGGTGGTGGCCCGGGTGAAGATCTCGACCTCGATGCCGATCGCGGCGAGGCGCCTGGCCAGCTCCACGATGTAGACGTTCATACCGCCGGCGTCGCCCGTGCCGGGCTGGTGCAGCGGAGAGGTGTGCACGGAGAGCATCGCGACACGGCGCGGCTTACGGTGTCCGGCGAAGGTGCCCGGGAAGCGGATACGGGGTGCCGCACGGCTGCTGCCGAGCCGGGAGACGTACTGGCTCACGGGTCCGCTCCTCCTCGCTCAGGGCATGACACGTACAGGGCACACGGCCCCTTCGAAGTGCCAGAACAGCGGAACCCCGTCTTTCATTTCCACTTTGCCAAAACATTGCGAACTCCCCGGCGCGCCGGACGGCTGCTCCCACGCCGCGACCCCCACATCCCGCCCCGCCTGCTCCCGCCGGGGTTCGCATACGCTCCTTCGCATGCACCAGCGCCCCATCGGCACCGCGACCCGCGGAACCACCAACCCCAACCGACTGCGCCGCATGGACCGCTGGATCACCGCCACCCACGGCCCCGCACTGCGCCGCAGCGACGCCCCCGTCGCGGTCGACCTCGGCTACGGTGCCGCCCCCTGGACCGCCGTCGAACTGCTGGAGCGGCTGCGCACCGCCGAGCCGCGCACGGCCGTCGTGGGCGTCGAGATCGATCCCGCCCGGGTCGCGGCGGCGCAGCCGTACGAGCGCGAGGGCCTCACCTTCGTGCACGGCGGCTTCGAGATCCCCACCGCCGGCCGGCCGCTCCTCATCCGGGCCGCGAACGTGCTGCGCCAGTACGACGAGGGCGAGGTCGCCGCGGTCTGGCAGCGGCTGTGCGCCCGGCTCGCCCCGGGCGGACTGCTGGTCGAGGGCACCTGCGACGAGATCGGGCGCCGGCACGTGTGGGTCGCGCTCGGCCCCGAAGGCCCGCGCACGGTCACCTTCGCGACCCGGCTCGGCTCGCTGGACCGCCCCTCCGACCTGGCCGAACGCCTTCCGAAGGCCCTGATCCACCGCAATGTGCCGGGCGAACCCGTCCACGCCTTCCTGCGGGATCTCGACCGCGCCTGGGCCACGGCCTCCCCTTACGCCTCGCTCGGCGCCCGGCAGCGCTGGATCACGGCGGTCCGCACGGTCTCCGCCGACTGGCCCCTGACGGACGGCGTACGGCGGTGGCGGCAGGGCGAGATCACGGTGCGCTGGTCCGCACTGCGGCCGGCCACGGGGTGAACGGCACCGGACCGGAACACGTCGATGCGGGACGATGCCGAATCCGGGAACACCGACGGATCACCGTTCGTCCCCCTGTGTGACGGGGAGGGTGACGCGGACCTCTGTCGCTTTACGGGACGACATGGCACGATCGCGTCGTCACGGAATTGTTACTGACGGTAAGTCAGATGTGCGCGATACGGCTTTCGTTGCCATTCGCCCGGAGGGGGAGCTTGTGAACCGACGCCACTGTGCCGCTGCCGCGATCACCCTGGTCTGCGCACTGGCCCTGCTGACCGCGCCGGTCCAGGCCATGGCGGCCCCGGTCCCCGTGCCCGGCCCGGCAGCCACCTCGTCCGCCTCCCCGAAGAAGACTCTCGAGGAGGTCCGCGAGGAGATCGACACCCTCTACCGCAAGGCCGGGGCGGCGACGGACGCGTACAACCTCGCGGAGGAGCAGTCGGAGAAGCAGTCCGCCGAGATCGTCCGGCTGACCAAGTCGATCGCCGACGGCCAGGCCAGGATCGCCGAGCTGAAGAACAGGGCAGGCGCCCAGGCCCGCGAGCAGTACCGCAACGGCGGGCTCCCCCCGGGTGCGCAGCTGATGCTGAGCGGCGATCCGGACCTCTTCATGGACGGCATCAACCAGGCCAGGCAGGGCCAACAGGCCACCAAGGGCATGCTGACGGAACTGGAGCAGGCCCAGGAGGACTTGGAGACCTACACCAAGGACGCCGGCCTCAACCTGGAGAAGATCGAGGCCGGCCGCGCCAAGCAGGCCAAGGCCAAGAAGAGCATCGACGGGCAGATCGCGGCGGCGGAGAAGCTCGAATCGCAGCTGGCGAAGGAGGAGCGGGCCAGGCTCCTCCAGCTGGAGAAGGACGCCGCCTCCACGGCACAGGCCGCCTGGCTCTCCTCCGGCGCGCTGAAGGACATCGACCGCGAGGCGAGCGCCGCCGGCAAGCAGGCGGTGGCCTTCGCGACCGCCCAGATCGGCAAGCCGTACGTATGGGGGGCCGAGGGCCCCGGTTCGTACGACTGCTCGGGGCTGACCTCACAGGCCTGGGCGGCGGCGAAGCGGCCGATCCCCCGGACGTCGCAGGAGCAGTGGCGGCTGCTGCCCCGCGTCGCCATCGAGGACATGCGCCCCGGCGACCTGATCATCTACCACAGCGACGCCAGTCACGTCGGGATGTACGTCGGCGACGGCTCGATCGTGCACGCCCCCCGCCCCGGCCGGGACGTCACGCTGACGGGCGCGGGCACCATGCAGATCCTGGGCGTGGTCCGGCCGGACAAGTAGGCCGTCCGGGGCGGTCCGGCGAGTTGTGCGCAACGCGTGTCGGGTGCGTGATGTTTGTCATGGCCACATGTCCGTTTCGTGCGCGCCCATCACGCCGGATCCGTGGCGTGAAGCGGCTTATGGCCGCGCATATGACAAAGGATGATCGGCAGACGCCATTCCGTTCCCCTGCCGCGGACCGCTATCGTCCCCGTCGGCGGGTCGTCGATCGTCGTCCCGCCGCGCCCTCGGGGGGAGGGAAGGAAACCCGAACCGATGCCCGTACCCGTACCGCAGCAGCGCGCCGTTCCCGCTGCGGAGACCACTCATGGCGCCGACCTCACACTCCTGGTGATCGAGGACGACCCTGCGGGCACCTTCGCCGTCCCCGATCTGTCGTCCACGACCGGGGCGCGGGTCCGCGTCCGTACCGCCCGTAACCTCACCGAGGCCGGACGGCTGCTCACCGACGACGTCGACTGCATCCTGCTCGACCTGGACCTGGAGGCGGCCGCGCTGCCCGCCGGCGCACGCACCGACGGCCGGGACGACGGCGAGCCCGGCCGGCCGGACGGGCTCGCCGCCCTCAAGCACGTCCTGCGCATCGCGCCGCGCCACGCCGTCCTCGCCCTCACCGCGGAGGACGACGCCGAGAGGGCCGCCGAGGCCGTACGTGTCGGGGCCCAGGACTACCTCTTCCGCGACGAGCTCGACGGCCGCCTCCTCAGCCGCGCCATCCGGTACGCCGTGGAGCGCAAGCGCGCGGACACCGCCCAGCACCAGCTGACCGAGTCCCGGCTGCGCGCCCAGGAGAACGCCCGGCTGGAACGCGGACTGCTGCCCACCCCGCTCCTCGACGGCTCCGATCTCGCCTTCGCCGCCCACTACCGGCCGGGCCGCAGCCGCGCCCTGCTCGGCGGGGACTTCTACGACACGGTCCGCACACCGGACGGCACGGTCCACGCGATGATCGGTGACGTCTGCGGACACGGCCCGGACGAGGCGGCGCTCGGCGTGGAGCTGCGCATCGCCTGGCGGGCGCTCACGCTGGCCGGGCTCTGCGGCGACGCCCTGCTCTCCACGCTGCAGCAGGTCCTGGAGCACGAGCGGCAGAGCGAGGAGATCTTCGCGACGCTCTGCACCGTCGACATCGCACCCGACGGCCGCCGCGCGGGCCTGTGCATCGCGGGTCACCCCGCGCCGCTGATCGCCCGCCAGGGACGGGCCGCGCACCTGCTCCCGTACGAGGACGGCGGCCCGGCCCTCGGCCTGCTGCCGCACGCCCGGTGGCCACGCCGGCAGGTCGAGCTGGGCGGCTCCTGGAGCCTGATGATGTACACCGACGGGCTCATCGAGGGGCGCGTCGGGCAGGGAGGCACCCAGCGGCTGGGTCAGGACGGCATGGTCGCGATGGTCAACGGCCGACTGGACCAGGGGCTCGGCGGCGAGGCCCTGCTGGAGGCCGCGGTCACCCAGGTGCAGGAGCTGAACGGCGGCGAGCTGACCGACGACGTGGCCGTCCTCCTGCTGGAACGCGACGAGGCGCGGATACGACGGAGGGGCGGGCGCGCCTCGCGCTCCCGCCCCGGTGCCGCATCGTCGGCGAACGCTCAGCGCCCGCCGTTGTAGGGGCCGTACGGTCCGTCGCTGCTGGAGCCTCCGCGGCGGCCGCCGCCACCGCCCGACACGGCCTTGATCGCCGGCCGGACGTCCACCATGAAGACGATGGACGCGATCACGCCCGCGATCTGCAGGAACAGGATCGGGATGACGAGGTTCACGAAGACCGTGACGCCGAGGATGATCAGCCAGAAGGACTTCTTCTGCTTGTCCGCGGCCCGGTAGGCGTCCTCCCGCGCCGTCACGGCGAAGACCAGCGCGATCACGGCCAGGACGAGCATGGCCAGGTACAGCAGCTGGAGGATCGAGCCGAATGCTTCGAGCAACACGGTGAGCACCGCCTAGTCAGTGGATGAGCGCCTCGCGGCCAAGGTACCGGGACAACGACCCGGGCACCCCCAAAGGTGCCCGGCCCGTTCTTCCGGCAATCCTGAGCCGCCGCTTCCGGCTACTTCGCGGAGGGCGGGGTCGTCTTCTTCGCCGCGGGCTTGCGCACGGGCGCCGTCTTCCTCGGCGTCGCGGCGGGCGCCGCCTTGGACTCGGCGGCCTTCGGCGCGGGCTTCTTCGCGGCGGGCGCCACCGGCTTCGCGGCGGGCGCCACCGGCTTCGCGGCAACCGGCTTCACGGGGGTCACCGGCTTGGCCGCCGCCTCGGACTTCTGCTTCGGCACGGACTTCGGCTCGGCCTCGACGACGGCGGCGATCTCGACGATCTCGTCGGCCGTCTCGCCGCGCCACGTCCGCACGCTCTGCTCGCCGCGCTCGGCGACCTTCTCGTACGTCTCCCGGGCGCGGACGGCGTACTCGGCGGCCATACCCACGCTCCGCAGCGCCAGATCCTGGGCCGTCTCGCCCCACTTCTTCAGGTCGGTGTCCAGCGCCCCGAAGACCTCGGTCACCTTCGCCTGCACGGTGGCCTGAGCCTCCTTGGCCTGCGTGGTGACCCGCTCCTGGACGGCCTTCGGGTCGGTGTTGCGCACGGCCTCGATCCGCTCGGGCGCCTCGGCCCTGAGCTGGTCGAGCAGGGCCGGGACCTTGCGCGCCTGCTCCACGGCGAGGTCGGCCGTGCCGGCGGCGAAGTAGAGGGGGGTGGGGTCGGTGAGGGTCTTGCGCAGGTCATCGGTGATGGCCATGACTGTGGTCCTCCCGGATCATCAGAAGTCAGTTCGCTGGTGGGTCTGCATCACTGCCGCCGGCCGTGCGGGGGCCGCGGGCATCCGGACCGGCACCGTCCGTGCCGGCACCGCTTTCCGCGTCGGCGTCGATTCTGCTCTCCGCGTCGGCGGCACCGTGGAACCCGGCGCCGGTGTCGGGCGCGACATCGAATCCGTTCTCCCGGCGGAAGGAGTCGTAGATCTGCAGCAGCACGTTCTTCTGCCGCTCGTTGATCGACGGATCGGCCAGTATGACCGCCCGCGTCTCCAGCTCCTCCCGCTCCCGCTCGTCGAGGATCCCGGCCCGCACATAGAGCGTCTCGGCCGAGATCCGCAGCGCCTTGGCGACCTGCTGCAGCACCTCGGCACTCGGCTTGCGCAGACCGCGCTCGATCTGGCTGAGATACGGATTGGACACCCCGGCGGCGTCGGCGAGCTGCCGCAGGGAGAGCTGCGCGGTACGCCGCTGCTCACGCAGGTACTCGCCGAGATTGCCGACGTTGAGTGATGCCATGAGTCGATACTGCACCCACCTTGCTAACTATTGCAAGCGCATGCTTGCAAAAGTGTTCCGCGTCATGTCACAGCGCCGTACCGAACCCCCGCCGCGCACGCCGCCCACGCCCCGCGCGGCGCTAGCGTCGAGCCCATGATCGTATGGCTCAACGGCACCCACGGCGTCGGCAAGACGACGACCAGCACGCTCGTGCAGCGGCTGATCCCGGACTCGCGGGTGTTCAACGCCGAGAAGGTCGGCGAGACGCTCATGGACATCACGCCGGGGCTGCCCTGGACGGGCAACTTCCAGGACTGGCCGCCGTGGCGGCCCCTCGTGGTCGAGACCGCCCGCCAGGTACTCGACTACACCGGCGGCACCCTGGTGATGCCCATGACCGTCCTGGTCGAGCAGTACTGGCGCGAGATCAGCGCGGGCCTCGCCCAGCACGGGATCCCGGTGCGGCACTTCGTCCTCCACGCCGACCAGGAGACCCTCCGCGGCCGCATCGAGGGCGACCTCGTCCTGGGCCCCTCGGAGTTCCGCCTCCAGTACCTGGAGCCCTACGCCGAGGCAGCCCGCACCTGGCTGCACGCCGAGGCAGAGGTAATCAACACGACCTCCCTGACCCCTACCCAAACCGCGCGGCAGATCCTCCGGTCGTTGGGGAGTTTCGGACAACCAAACCGGGCATAAGCGGCGACTCTGCGTCCGTAACCTCCCACCGACCGTCGACAGGGGTGGGTGGGGCGGGGGAGGGTGGGGGGATGAGCGCAGCTGATGGCAAGGGCGACCTCCACTTCTATCTGCAGGCGGCTCGTGACGCGTTGCTCTGGAAGCTCGAAGGGCTCTCCGAGTACGACGCGCGACGCCCTCTGACGCCGACCGGTACGAACCTCCTCGGCCTGGTCAAGCACGTGGCGAGTGTGGAACTGGGCTACCTCGGCGACACGTTCGGGCGGCCGTCCGGCGAGGCGCTGCCGTGGGTCGAGGAGGGGGCCGAGCCCAACGCCGACATGTGGGCGACCGCCGACGAGTCACGTGAGCAGATCGTGGGGCTCTACCACCGGGCCTGGGCCCACGCGGACGCGACGCTCGACGCGCTGCCGCTGGACGCGGTCGGCACCGTCCCGTGGTGGCCGAGCCACCGGGCCGAGGTGACGCTGCACCACGCCGTGGTCCGCGTGATCAGCGACACGCACCGGCACGCCGGGCACGCCGACATCGTCCGGGAACTCATCGACGGCGCCGTGGGGATGAACAAGGGCAACGACAGCATCCCGCCGGGCGACGCCGCGTGGTGGGCGGACCACCGGAGCAGGCTGGAGCGCGCGGCCCGTGAAGCCGGCCGGGATGCGTGACATCGCGGGACGGCGGCGGGGCCTGGCCGCCGGTCCCGTGGCTTCGGCCCTATGAGCGACCTCCTTCCGCTGCTCGTGCTCGCGGGTGCACTCGCCGCCGTCATGGGCCTCTTCTGGTGGCTGGCGTCCCGCGTCCGGCGACGCGGCACCGCCGGTGCGGCCATCAGCGCGGCGCTGGCGTCCTACGACGAGGCGTTCCGGGTGACCGCCCACGACGCCCACCACGAGATCCGGGCGCAGGCCGAGCGCAAGGCCCCGTTGCTCTCGCCCGACCGCCCGTGGGAGAGCGGCCGTGGCGGCCCGCCGTCGGGCGGACGCCCGCGGAGCCGGCGTCCGCTGCGGCACCGGGCCGGCCGCCTGTGGCGCGGGCGAGGGCGCGGGCGCCGGGCCGGGGGCGCGTGAACCGGCGGCCACCAGCTCGCGTTCACCGTCGGCACGGGACTGCTCGTCGCCGCCCCCGAAGCAACCGACTCCGAACCCCGAAGCCCGAAAGGTGCGCACCGTGAACACCACCGACGAGACGAAGAGCGGGCCCCCGCCCCGCGTCCTCACCGACCGGGCGCTCTCCCGGATACTCCAGGAGCAGCAGTTCGGAGTGCTGGCAGCGGTCCGTTCCACAGGTCATCCGCACCTGTCGACCGTGCTGTACCGCTGGGACGCCGAGGAGCGCGTCGTGCGCGTCTCCTCCACCGAGGGCCGCCTCAAGACCCGCGTCCTGCGGCGGAACCCTCATGCCTCCCTGCATGTCGACGGTGGCGACGTCTGGTCGTTCGCCGTGGCCGAGGGTCTTGCCGAGGTGTCGGCGCCGACCGTGGCCGCCGGAGACGCCGTCGGGCGCGAACTCCTCTCCCTGGCACCGGCCTTCGACGACCCCGCTGACGAACGGCTCTTCCTGGAACAGGCGGTGGCCGAGCACCGTGTGGTGATCAGACTCCGGGTGTCGAGGCTGTACGGAGCGGCCCTGGACGTGACGGAGAAGACCGGGCGGTGACGCACGACCTGGCCTACGACGCCGTGCTGTGCGACCTCGACAACGTGGTCCGCTTCTACGACGTGACGCACCTGGCCGCACTGGAGCGGGCGGCCGGCCTGCCGGAGGGCACCACGGAGGACATCGCGTACGCCCCCGAGGTCGACCTCCCGCTCCTCCTCGGCCGGATCACCCTGGAGGAGTGGACCGGCACCGTCGCGCTCGCTCTCGCCCGCCGGGTCGGCGAGGCCAAGGCCCTGGAGCTGGGCAGGGCGCTCGCCCGGGCGCCGTTCCGGGCGGACGGAACGGTCGTCGCGCTGCTGCGCCGGATACGGGCCCGCGTGCCACTGGTGCTCGTCACCAACGCCACGCCCCGGCTGGCCGAGGACCTCGCCGCCCTGGGACTCACGGACCTGGCCCACCACGTGGTCAGCAGCGCCGTCGAGGGGGTCGCCAAGCCGGACCCCGCGATCTACCGGATCGCCGCCGCACGGGCCGGGGTGCCGACGGACCGTTGCCTCTTCGTCGACGACAGCCGCGAGAACGTCGACGCGGCCGTCGCGCTCGGCATGACCGGCGTGCATTTCCGCGAACCGGCCGATCTGCACGGGCCGTTCGGCATCACCCCGGGCCCACCGAGGGGGCTTCTCCGGGACGGGGCATGAGCAGCCCGTTCTCCAGCTGGGCGAAGGCCAGGGCAGCGGCCTCCACCGCGTCCGCGTGGACCTGGCCGGCGCTCTCGCCCGCGTCGATCCGCCGCCAGTTCTCATCGGCCAGGATCCGCAGTACGGCGATGATCTGACCCGCCGCGAGCCGCGCCGCCACCGGGGTGCCGGGGTCGAGGGCGCGGGCGAGCGCCGCTTCGGAGCGGCCCTGGTAGCCGTACAGGCGGGCGACGAGCGACGGGGTTCCGTAGAGCAGGCGGTGGAAGGCCAGCACGTCCGGGTGGTCGCAGAGCCCGGTCACCGGGTCGCGGCGGTCCAGTCCGTCGAGGAAGTGGCGGCGCAGCGCGTCCAGGGGGGAGGTGCCGTCCGGCCGGCCGGTGACGACGCGGGCGGCCTCGTCCTCGTGGTCGGCGAACCGGTGCAGGACCAGGTCCTCCTTGGCGGGGAAGTAGCGGAACAGCGTCGGCTTGGAGATGTCGGCCGCCGCCGCCACCTCGGCCACCGAGACCTTGTCGAAGCCTCGTTCGAGGAACATGGAGATCGCGGCCTCGGAGACGGCCTCGTAGGTCAGCTGCTTCTTCCGCTCCCGCAGGCTGAACTTCTCCGCGCTCATGACGGTGCGTCCTTCTTGATCAGCGCCTCGACACCGTCGAGGATCCGTTCCAGACCGAACACGAACTCGTAGTCGGGTTCGTCCGGTTCGCTCAGGACCCCGGTTTCCAGCAAGTCGGCCAGTTCCGGGTGCCGTGCCGGGTCGACCAGCCTGCGCACCGTCCGCTCCCACCGCGCCATGAACTCGTCGGGGGGCACGCCCTTCTCCTGGACGGCGGCGGCGATGTCGCTCATCAGCGTGGCCTCGTTCCGTACGAAGCCCGAGACGAGCAGGATGACCGAGATCTTGGCCCCCGGAGACAGCCCGCTGCCCGACAGCGCCTGGAGCCCCTGCTCCCACCACACCACCATGTTGGGGCTGGCCGGCGGGCCCGCGATCGGGATGCGCAGGGACCACAGGTGGCGCTGGAACATCCGTCGCTGTGCCCATGCCCACTCCGCCAGCGCCTCCCGCCAGCCCGCTCCGGCCTCCAGCGCGGGCAGCGGTTCGGGGAGGCCCATGACTGCCTCCTGCATGAGGACGTAGAGCTCCTCCTTGGCGGAGACGTAGCGGTAGAGAGACATCGTGGAGGCGCCGAGTTCCTTGGCGACCCGGCCCATCGAGACGGCCGGGAGCCCCTCCGCCGCCGCCACCTGCACGGCCGCGGCGACGATGCGGTCCAGCGTCAGGCCGGGCTTCGGGCCCTTGACCGGCCGTTCGCGCAGTCCCCACGCGGCCTCGATGCTGGCCGGCAGGCCCGTGCCGCCCGACGCGCTGCTCTTCTCCGTCACCCGAAAGCCGCCCTTCCCCGGTCATGGCTTGCCACCATCCTAGGTTTGCGTAATGCTTACGCAGTAACGCGTATGTCATACGCAGAAGGGGGATCTTCATGTCCACGGCCATGAACGACGTCATGATCGAGGCGCGCGGTCTGACCAAGTCCTACGGGAAGGCGGGAGCCCGGGTCCGGGTCCTGGACGGTGTCGGCCTCCAGGTCGCCCGCGCCGGGATCCACGCGCTGCTCGGCCCCAACGGCGCGGGCAAGACCACGACCGTGCGCATCCTCGCCACCCTCACCACCGCCGACTCCGGCACGGCACGCATCGCCGGGTACGACGTCGTCACCGACCGGCGCCGGGTGCGCCGCGCCATCAGCCTGACCGGGCAGTTCGCCGCCGTGGACGAGACTCTGACCGGCGAGGAGAACCTGCGCATGATGGCGCGGCTGTCCGGCCTGCCCCGCGGCCAGGCCCGGCGCCGCGCCGAGGAACTCCTCGGGCGCTTCGGCCTCGCCGACGCGGGCCGCCGGCAGGCCCGTACGTACTCCGGGGGGATGCGGCGCCGCCTGGACCTGGCGGCGGGACTGGTGGGATCGCCCGAGCCCGGCGTCTTCTTCCTCGACGAGCCCACCACCGGCCTCGACCCCCGCAGCCGCCGCGAGCTCTGGCAGGTCGTCCGCGACCTCGCCGGCCGGGGCGCCGCGGTGCTGCTCACCACCCAGTACCTGGAGGAGGCGGACCAGCTCGCCGACCGCATCACCGTCCTCCACCAGGGCGGCAGCGTCGCCGAGGGCACCCCGGAGGCCCTGAAGTCACGCGTCGCGGGACACCGCCTGGACCTCGTCCTCAGCAGCCGCGACGCCTATCTCCGGCTCGCGACCCGCGCCGTCCACCACTCCCCCGAGACGCTCACGCTGGGCCTCCCCACGGACGGCACCGCCGCCCACGTCCGCGCCCTGCTCGACGAGATCGACCCGCACCGCACCGACGTCGACCGCTTCTCCCTGCACAGCGCGACCCTCGACGACGTGTTCCTCGCCCTCACCGCGGAGAAGCCGGAGGCACCCGCCCATGTCTGACGCACCCGGAGCCCTGACCCACGCCACGGTCATGACCGGCCGCAGCCTGCTCATCAGCCGCCGCAACATCGACGCCGTCATCACGTCGATGATGCTGCCGATCATGCTGATGCTGATCTTCGTCTACTTCTTCGGCGGCGCGATCGAGACGGGCGCGGACTACGACTCGTACGTCATGTACGTCGTCCCCGGCGTCCTGTTCCTCTGCGCCGGTTTCGGCTCCGCCACCACCGCCGTGGCGGTGAGCGAGGACATGAAGGGCGGCATCATCGACCGCTTCCGCTCCATGGACATCGGCGGGACGCCGGTGCTGGCCGGCCATGTCGTGGCGAGCACGGTACGCAACCTGGTCTCCACCACGCTGGTCTTCGCCGTGGCCCTGCTCATCGGCTTCCGCCCCGCCGCCACCCCTGCGGGCTGGCTCGCCGTCGCCGCCGTGCTGCTCGCCTACATCGTGGCGCTGTCCTGGATCTCGGCGGCGATCGGCCTGCTCGCCCGCACACCGGAGGCGGCCGGCGGGTTCACCTTCTTCATGTCGTTCCTCCCGTACCCGAGCAGCGCGTTCGTCCCGGTCGACAGCATGCCGGGCTGGCTCCACGGCTTCGCCGACAACCAGCCGGTCACCCCCGCCATCGAATCCCTCCGCGGCCTCCTCCTCGACCAGCCCGTCGGCAACGCCCCCTGGACCGCGCTCGCGTGGGCGGCCGGGATCCTGCTGGTGGCCGTGTCCCTGTCGGGGGCGCTCTTCAGGGCGCGGACGCGGTGACGCCCCGGAGCCGGCGCTCGTAGGCGCCCATGATCTCGCGCAGGGACGGCAGCGAGGTGCGGCCGAAGTGCGGCCGGGGCCACCGTGTGGAGGATGGAACGGGGGACGAGAAGGCTCCTGCCTGCCGCAGACCCGAGAGGTTCACCATGCCGATCTGCACGACCCGCGACGGTGTCGACATCTTCTACAAGGACTGGGGCACGGGCCGCCCCGTGGTGTTCATCCACGGCTGGCCACTGAACGGCGACGCCTGGCAGGACCAGCTGAAGGCCGTCGCGGACGCGGGCTTCCGGGGTATCGCCCACGACCGCCGGGGCCACGGGCGCTCGACGCCGGTCTACGACGGGTACGACTTCGACACCTTCGCCGACGACCTCGACGACCTCCTCACCCAGCTCGACCTGCGGGACGTCACGCTGGTCGCCCACTCGATGGGCGGCGGCGAGCTGGCCCGCTACATCGGGCGGCACGGCACGGGCCGTGTCAGGTCGGCCGTGCTGCTCTCGGCGATCACGCCCCTGATGCTCCAGGGCCCGGACAACCCCGAGGGCGTGCCGCAGTCGGTCTTCGACGGCATCAAGGACGGCATCCTGGCCGAGCGCTCGCAGTTCTGGAAGGACACCGCCGTCGGGTTCTTCGGGGCGAACCGGGACGGCAACAAGGTCACCCGGGGAAACCAGGACGCCTTCTGGTACATGGCCATGGCCCAGACCATCGAGGGAGGCGTGGACTGTGTGGACGCCTTCGCCGCGACCGACTTCCACGAGGACCTGAAGAAGTTCGACATCCCGACGCTCGTCGTCCACGGCGACGACGACCAGATCGTGCCGATCGACGCCACCGGACGCAAGGCCGCACAGCTCGTGAAGAACGCGACCCTCAAGGTGTACGAGGGCGGCTCGCACGGCATCGCGCTCGTCCCCGGTGACAAGGAGAGGTTCAACAAGGACCTCCTGGAATTCCTCGCGACCTGACGCCCACAGGCCCGCGCCGAAGCGGTGAAGCCTCAGAACACGTCCGGACACCACGCCCGTCGTGGTGTCCGGAACACCGCGTCCGCCGTCGCCACCGCGCCCGCCCGGTGCTCGTCGAGCCGGCCGAGCGCCGCCAGCCGCACCGGCGACTCGTCGCCCAGGTAGAGGGTGGCCAGCTCCGCCACGTCCAGCGTGAGGTCGGCGCCCCGCGTCGTGGGCGCGCACGAGGCGCCGGACGGTGACACCTCCAGCAGGAAACGGCCGCCCGCCAGGCCCGCCCCGTCCCGGACGTCCAGGACCAGGGAGCCCTCGGTCGCGTACGTACGTGCCTCCAGGGCCCGCGGGACGTCCAGGAGCCGCAGCCACAGCCAGTCCGCCTGGGTCACCACGCGGGCGGCGCGCGGGTCCGGGAGGAGGAGCGGGAGCAGGTCGTCGGGCGCGCGGTAGCCCGAGCGGACCGTGGTGATCCAGTCGATGGAGCAGACGAAGTGCCACAGGGCCCGTTCCGCCGCCGGGGTCGTCGCGATCATGTCGGCCACCGTCGCCGTGTTGAGCGGCTGCTTACGGTCGCCCCACCTGTCGTCGGCGCGGTAGACGATCAGCCCGTCCGTCTCCCCGTCCGCCGACCGGTACACCGCGTAGAACGGCTCCGTCCACTTGTCCGACGCCGGGACGTCCACACCGGTGTTGCGCTGCCACCAGCGCTCGTCACGGGAGACCACACCGTGCCGGCTGGCGGCCAGTCGGCTGTGGAGCTCGGGGCCCAGCTTGCGTACGTCCGCTCCGTCCACCAGCTCGATCCGCCCGCCGTCCGCCCCGGACGGGACCCGGCCGCGCGGGTCCAGGCCCGCGCGGGGGACGTCGATCTCCCACTCGGCGGTCCAGGAGGCCGGCCCGAAACCGTAGCGCCCGTAGATCGGGTACTCGGCGGCGATCAGCGAGGCTGCCACGTCACCGCGCTCCTTCGCCGCCGCCAGGTCGGCCGCCATCATCCGGCTGAGCAGCCCGCGCCGGCGGTGCGTCGGGGTCACCGTCACGCCCGTGACCGCGTCGGCCGGGACCTTCGCGCCGCCGACGACGGTCAGCTCCTGCGCGAACGACCGGAAGGTGGCGACACAGCGTCCGGCGTCGAACACCCCCTGGACACGGGAGAGATCGGTGTGGGCCAGGCGCACCGCGACCTCCTCCTCCGACGGCACCGAGGCCGCCCGGAGGAACCCGGTCCCCACGGCACGCATCCAGTCGGGGTATTCGGCTTCGGAGACGGTACGCGGATCAAGGCTCATGCGGCCCACGCTAGGCACCGGCGCAGGGGATGTCGCGCGGTTTTCCGGCAGGCCCGCAGCTCAGAACGCCGCCCGGATCTCGCCGACCTCGGCGCCGCCGCCCAGCAGCGGGGCCCGCCCGACGCGGGACACCACCGGGGCGTCGACGCCCAGGAGTCCGAGGGCGCGGGCCAGCACCGGGCCGAGCGCGCGCGTGGAGCCGTCGTCGATCTTGAAGGCCAGGGCCCTGCCGTCCGGAAGGGCCACCGCCTGGACCGCCTCCGCGCCCATCTTGGAGAGCGTGCCCGGCAGCTCCCGCATCAGCCAGGTGTCCGGCCGCCGCGTGCCCGCGACGTACTCCGGGTGCGCCCGCATCGCGTCCGCGACCCGCCGCTCCGCCGTCCCCGGCTCCGCCAGCACGAACGCCCGGAACGCGCGGGCCAGGCCCACCAGACCGATCGCCATCAGCGGCGCCCCGCAGCCGTCCGTGCCGATCGACGCCACGGGCTCACCCGCCGCCTCCGCGACGACTTCGCCGACCAGCCGCTGGAGCGGGTGGGCCGGGTCGAGATAGGTCGCGGTGTCCCACCCGTTGAGTACGCACACGGCGAGCATCGCCGCGTGCTTGCCGGAGCAGTTCATGGTGAGCGGCTCCCGCACGCCCCCGGCGGCGAGGTACGCCTCCGCCTCGACGGGGTCCAGGGGCAGATCGGGCGGGGTCTGGAGGTCGTCCGGGGTCAGCCCGTGCTCGGCGAGCATCGTGCGGACCAGGTCGAGGTGGAACGCCTCGCCCGAGTGGCTCGCGGCCGCCAGCGCCAGCCGCTCCCCGGAGAGGTCGAGACCGGCCCGGAGGATCGCGGCGGCCTGCATCGGCTTGTTGGACGAACGCGGGAAGACCGGGGCCGCCGGGTCGCCGAGCGCGAGCTCCACGCTCCCGTCCGCGGCCAGGACGACCAGCGACCCCCTGTGGTGGCCCTCGGTGAAGCCGGACCGCACGACCTCGGCCAGGACCGGGGGCACGGACGACGAGGACGCGTACGAGGCTATGGAGGAGCTCATGGGCTGGTGGCCTTCCGGGGACGGGCGTGACCCGCCCCCGGAAGGGTCACCTCAGGCGAGCAGGTCCTCTACTTGTGCTTCCCCGTCACGGTACCTGCGGGCGATCTCCGCGCTGCAATCGTCGACGGTCCGCTGGAGCCGGTGACGGCGCCGGGACACCTGCCGCTCGTAGCGGACGAGCCGCCCCATGGCGGTGAGGAGCTCCTCGTCCGTCCGGGCGTCGAGGTCGGACAGCTCGACCTCCGCGAGCGTGTCCGCCGCCAGCCGGCGGTACTCGTCGCTGCGCGGCGTGGTGAGGGTGACGTGCCGGGCCGAGGAGCGGTGGACGGACGGGGTGTCGGCGAGGATCTCCGAGAGCCGGTCCACGACGGGCGACTCGGGGTCCACCCGGCGGGCGAGTTCGGCGCGCAGGATGTCGATTCGGCCCTGGACCAGACGGCGTACGTAGCTGAGGTCCGCCTCGTCGCGCTGGGCGTCCCGGCGCAGTGAGCGCAGGTCCGGCAGCCGCAGGCCCCCGAATTCGGGCTGGGGGCGGACGGAGGCCAGTGCTTCGACCGCACCGCCCCCGGTCTGTCCGGGCACGGACACCGCTCCCGGCAGCTGTACGAGCGGTGGGGCGGGCAGTTGGCCGGGCGGCGCGGTACCGGTCCGCTGCACCGGCGGCCGCAGGCCGGCAGCTGTACGTGTCCCTGGTACGGCACCGGGTGATGGCCCGGTTCCATGTGTCGTCATGATGTTCCGTCCCCTCGACCGGTGCGTCGGCACACCGACACCGTGCATGGTGCCACTACGCAGGGTGTTCACGCAGGTGCTCTGTACCCGTTCAGCCCAAGATAGGTTGGTCTGTATGCGTGCAGTGATACAGAGAGTGGACGGCGCGAGCGTCACCGTGGCGGGCGCCGGGGACGATCCGTCGGGGACCGGAACGGTCGGCGAGATCACCGGCGAGGGCCTGTGTGTGCTGGTGGGGGTCACTCACGACGACACGGCGGAGAAGGCGGCGCAGCTCGCCCGCAAGCTGTGGACCCTTCGGATCCTGGAGGGCGAGAAGTCCTGCTCGGACGTGAATGCACCGCTTTTGGTCATTTCTCAGTTCACTCTCTACGGGGACGCCAGGAAGGGCCGCAGGCCCACGTGGAACGCCGCCGCGCCGGGCGAGGTCGCCGAGCCGCTGGTCGACGAGGTGGTGGCGCGACTGCGCGCCCTCGGGGCGCGGGTGGAGACGGGCCGGTTCGGGGCGGACATGCGCGTCTCGCTCACGAACCACGGCCCGTTCACCGTGCTCGTCGAGGTGTAGCGGGCCCTCCAGGGCCCGCGGCCTACGGCTCTACGACCGTCTCCTGGGCCGCCGCGGTGTCACCCGCGATCAGCTCCGCGTCCACCGCGACGTTCCGCTTCACCAGCGCCAGGGCGATCGGCCCCAGCTCGTGGTGGCGGGCCGAGGTGGTGATGAAGCCGAGCTGGCGGCCCTCCTGGCCGTCGGCGGCGAGCCTGACCGGCGTCCCGTGGCCCGGCAGGTGCACCTCGCTGCCGTCGAGGTGCAGGAAGACGAGGCGGCGCGGCGGCTTCCCCAGGTTGTGGACACGGGCGACCGTCTCCTGGCCCCGGTAGCAGCCCTTCTGGAGGTGCACGGCACTGCCGATCCAGCCCAGCTCGTGCGGGATGGTGCGATGGTCGGTCTCGAAGTTCAGACGCGGGCGGTGCGCCTCGACGCGCAGCGCCTCGTACGCCAGGATCCCGGCCACCGGGCCGTGCTCGGCGGCGTACGCCTCCAGGTCGGCCCGGGGCAGGAAGAGGTCGCGGCCGTGCGCCGTCTCCCGCACGGCGGCACCGTCCGGGACCTCGGCGATGGATCCGGCCGGAAGGTGCACGACGGCGATGTCCTCGGTGCGGTCGGCGACCTCGACCCGGTAGAAGAACTTCATCGACTCCAGATACGCGATCAGCTCGCCCTGGGTCTCCGGCTCGGCGTGCATCCACACCGTCGTGCCGTCGTCGACCAGATAGAGGGCGTGCTCGATGTGCCCGTTGGCGGAGAGGATCAGCGCCTCGGTCGCCTGGTTCGGCGCGAGGTCGCTGACGTGCTGGGTGAGCAGCAGATGCAGCCAGGCCAGCCGGTCGTCGCCGGTGACCGTGACGACCCCCCGGTGCGAGAGGTCGACGAGGCCGCTGCCGTCGGCGAGTGCGCGTTGCTCACGGAACAGGTCGCCGTAGTGCGCGGCGACGCCTTCGTCGCGCCCCTCGGCGGGGACGGCGCCGGGCAGGGACAGCAAGGGGCTCTTCATGCGACCAGCGTACGACCCGCGCGGACCTGGTCAGGGTCCTGTCGTCGCACCGGCCTTCGCCGTGCAGTCGGCGCAGCGCCCGAAGATCGCGAAGTGCTTCATGTCGGTCTCGAAGCCGAAGGTGTCCCGCAGCTTCGCCGTGAAGTCGGCGACCACGTCGACATCGGCCTCGATGACGTCCGTGCAGTCCCGGCAGACGAGGTGGATGTGGTGGTGGCGGTCCGCGAGGTGGTAGGTCGGGGAGCCGTGCCCGAGGTGGGCATGGCTGACCAGCCCGAGCTCCTCGAGGAGCTCCAGGGTCCGGTAGACGGTGGAGATGTTCACGCCCGACGCCGTCCTGCGCACCTCGCAGAGGATGTCGTCGGGCGTCGCGTGCTCCAGCTTGTCCACGGCCTCGAGGACGAGCTGGCGCTGAGGCGTCAGCCGGTAGCCACGCTGCCGAAGATCGGTCTTCCAGTCGGTGCTCACCACATGCCCAGTGTAGGGCGGAGCGAGCCCCGGCCCGCCGGACCGGGAAGTGCGACGGCCCTGACGGGGCCTACTTGAAGAACGCGATGCCGTCGTCCGGCATGTCCCCGAGGCTCTTCGCCATGGCGGCGACCTCCTCCGGGGTGACGACCTTCTTCAGGTGCGCCGACATGTACGGCCGCAGCTCGACGTCGGGGGTCGACTTCTCGCCGACCCACATCAGGTCGCTGTTCACATAGCCGTAGAGACGCTTGCCGCCGCTGTACGGGCCGGAGGCCGCGGTGCGGGCCACCGCGTCGGTGACGATGTCGATCTGCGGCTTCTGCTTCGCCAGCTCGCCGTACCAGACCTCGACGACGCCCTGGTCGCGGACCATGACGATCTCGACCTTGCGGTCCTTGTCGATGCGCCAGTATCCGGACTCGGACTCCAGCGGCTTGACCTGCTTGCCCTCGGCGTCCAGCACCCAGGAGTGCGAGACGTACTCGAGGAAGTCACGGCCGTCGTGGCTGAAGGTGACCTCCTGGCCGAAGTTGCACTTCTCGGCACCGGGGAAGTCGGAGACGCCCGCACCCGCCCAGTTACCGAGGAGGAAGGCCAGCGGCACGAGGTCCGGGTGGAGGTCGGACGGAATCTCGATCATGAGCGGCTCAGACGATCTGTGAGGGTGTACGGGAAGTGTTCGGCGAGGGTCAGCGCTGGCCCTGGTACAGCTTCTTCACGGTCACGACCGCGAAGGCGAGCACGCCGACGCAGACCAGGACCAGCAGGGCGGAGAAGAAGGCCTCAAGCACGGGAGCTCCTCGGAACGAACGACATGACGGCAGCGGGCGGCCGGGCCCCCAGCCTAATGGGTGGGAGCCCGGCGCGGCGGCCCGGGGTTTCGCCCGGGCCCGGTCGGCTCAGCCCAGGAGCTGGTCCTGGAGGATCAGGGTCTGGTGGAACGGGACCTCCGGGACCGGCTTCGAGCCCTTCCGCTCGTGGACGATCAGCGCGACCGTGTCACCGGCCTGCACGTAGGCGGCGCGGATCCGTTCCTTCCCGTCCGGCTGCGCGTCCGTGAAGACGAACGTGGTGGTGTCCGGGTCCTTGTCCGAGCCTTCCCAGCCCTCGTCGAAGACGAGGTCTTCCTTCCAGTCGAGTGCCTGGCCGGGACCGCCGCCGATGTACATGTCATCCCGGAAGCCCTCGGCGTAGGCCGTCGAATTGAACCGGAGCAGGTAGACCCGGGAGGTCGTGCCGTCCGGCATGCTCCAACCGCGGGCCGCGATGTGGCGCAGCGCCGAGTCGGCGAGCAGGCCGCGGATGCGGTCGCGGCCGTCCTTGCGGTACTCGGACGCGAACTGTTCCGGCGTCGTCCAGCCACCGTCGATCTTGCTGTCCACGGCCGCGCCGGCCGGTGCCGGAATCAGCAGGTCCCGCAGATCCGCGTGGTGGATCTGGGCGGTGTTGCCGGGGCTGAAGGGCCTCGGTGAGCCGGAGGGGAGCGCGGGCAGCGTCAGCGCCGGGTACTCCCAGCGCCCGTCGTGCTCCGTGGCGAGACCCGGCACGTCGGTGCGCTCCATCGAAGCGATCCCGAAGGCCGTACCCGTCCCCAGGGAGCCGAGAACGAGCACGACGGCGGTCCACCGTGCCACGGCTCGGAGCACCCGGCGCGGTGGCTTCACGGGCTCAGGTCCACCGGGACCCCCCGGCCCGGCGCCTGCGGGCTGTTGCGGCATCGGCGGGGCGGTGGGCGGGGGCGGGAGCACGGGGGCGGCCGCCTCCGGGGACGCGGGAGCCTCCGTCGGCTCGGGCTGCGCGGCCGTCCGCTCCGGCTCGGCAGGCGTAACCGTCTGCTCGGTCATACGTACTCCCCCGGGGACGCTATGTGGTCGAGCTGGTCCTTCAGCAGGTTCACGACCTCGGTCTTCTCGAACGGCTCGATGCCGGTGGCGACGAGGTTGACGCTCAGTTCGCCGTCGTACGCCGTGCACTGCATGCCGGCGAGTTCCACGGCATCACCGCTTGCGTCCTTCTCCTTCGGCACGAGGAAGCACGCGGCGTGCTTGTGACCCTTGACCGCAGGCCCCTTCCGGAACTCCCCGACGGATTCCAGCAGGTCCTTCCGGAACAGATGCGTGTCGCGGACGGCCTTCCGGTCCTTCATCTTCGTGATCTTGATTTCGACGGCCAGGTCGTCGCTGTCCGCTCGGTACGTACGCACGGCCACGCCCTGGATCTTGAGCTTGTCGATGCGCCTGTCGAGTTCCCGGCGCTGCTTGCCGGCCAGGCCCCTGCCCGTCTCCTTCAGCGCGGCCGTGGCCTTCTTCCCGCTGATCTCGCTGTCGTTGCCGTCACCCCCCGAGTCGGGACCGAGCGTGTAACCCGGGGGCACGGGAAGCTGGAGCTTGCTCAGCTCCGTGGACGTCCGGCCGGCGGACACGTCTCCGGCGGGGTCCTTGCCGGACACGCCCTCCGGCTTCTGCCACACCGTTGTCCTCGCCGTACGGTCGGCGCCGCCGACCTTGTGCACGGTGTAGCCGACAGCGCCGCATGCCGCTCCGATCGCGATCGAGAGCGCCACAGCAAGGAGCCGCCCGTCCCTCCGGGAGGGTGCGGGGGGCCCGGCGGCAGGGGTCGCCCCGTCGCCGGGGGCGGGGGTGGTTTCCGGTTCCGAAGTCGCGGAGGTGACCGGGGTGGATACGCCGTCCGCGGTGGGCTCCGGCACGTTCTCGTCGGTCACAGGAGCCCCAACTGCCGCTCGGCCATGCTGCGGATGTCCTTCTTGCCGAGCGGCTCGGTGTCGAACAAGTTGATCTCCATCATCACGTCGCCCCGTTGCGCGACGGCCCTGGCCCGGTACATCGGCAGGTATCCCGCTTCGTTGTGGACCTCGTAGAGGTAGTAGCGGCCGTTCCCGCTGCCCTTGATCGGATCGCCTGTGTTGCCCGCGCCGATATCGCTCTCGCCCATGTACGACAGCTGGCTCTCCGCGTGGCCGACCGCGCCCAGCTGGTCACCGCTGCGGAACTGGACGAGCGCCACGTTGACCACCCTGTTGCCCTTCTCCCAGGAGGCGCCCGCCGCCCGGCGGAAATCGGCCCCGAGCAGCTCCTCGTACATGTAGGCCTCGTCGTCGAAGAGCCGCGCGTCGTCCGCGAGGTCCATCCACCCGTCCCGCAGCCACAGGCCGTCGGACTTCTCGAATCCCTTCGGCTTGGGCAGCAGCAGCTTGCGCAGGTCGCCGTCCGTCCTGACCTGCCGGTCCTGCGAGGCGGGCAGTGGGGCCGGGACCTTGTCCGCAGGGAGCGCCTTCGCCGGGTAGGCCAGCTCCGCCTGCGACAGCGCGGGCAGCGGCGTCGGAGGCCGCTCCGCCTGGATGTCGTAGCCGACCGCTGTGCCCCAGGAGATGCCGAGGAGTGCGGCGGCGGCGATCAGCAGAGTCGTGCGTCCCCGTGGACGCTTCCGTTCCGGGGCGACGGCCGGCGGCTCGGCCGGCAGGCCGGAAATGGTGTCGTTCGGTTCCAAAAGGGTCCCCCCCAAGAGACCTGAGGCGCGGGTTCCATTACCTGCGCACACAACTGACCCACAGGTCACAGGGGAGGTTGCCCGGCCGAGGATTACAGTTCGGTACATGCCGAAGAAGCTCGTGATCAAGGTGACCGCCGGAGCCGATGCCGCCGAGCGCTGCTCGCAGGCCTTCACCGTGGCGGCCGTGGCCGTCGCCAGCGGGGTCGAGGTCTCGCTGTGGCTGACCGGCGAGTCCGCCTGGTTCGCCCTGCCGGGGCGCGCCGCCGAATTCGAACTGCCGCACTCCGCGCCGTTGCCCGACCTGATCGACTCGATCCTGGCGGGCGGCGGGATCACGCTCTGCACGCAGTGCGCGGCGCGGCGCGACATCACGGAGAAGGACGTCCTGGAGGGCGTACGCATCGCCGGCGCCCAGGTCTTCGTGCAGGAGGCCATGGCGGACGGCACCCAGGCCCTCGTCTACTGACCGCTAGCGGCGGTGGTCCCTGCCGTCGAGCTCGTCCCACCACTCGTCCGACTGCGGGTCGCCCGTGCGCTTCTCGCGGGACGAGGGACGGCCAGGGGGGCGGGAGACACGGGACGGATCGTCGTACCAACGGTCATCAGGTCCACGGCGGTTGGCGACGATCGCGGCGACAGGCGGGATGACCATGGCGACCACGCACATCCCCACGGCGGCCGGGACGGACCACAGACGCACGAAGGCCCAGGCGGAGACGAAGAGGAAGAGGCATCCGCCCATCATCAGAAAATAGACGCGCCTGCGCCGGGCGTACATGCTTCCAGCGTAGAGCTCTTCGGCGCGGACGCGAACGCGGACGGCACGAAGGGCCGCACCCCTGTTCAGGTGGCGTCCAACCCCCTGGGGTGCGGCCCTCCGGCCGTATGCGCGCGTGAACTACACGGCGATGGCGACCTCGGCGAGGCCACCGGTCTGCGCCACGACCGTGCGGTCGGCGGTGCCGCCGGGGACCAGGGCGCGGAGCGTCCAGGTGCCCTCGGCCGCGTAGAAGCGGAACTGTCCGGTCGCCGAGGTCGGGACCTCGGCGGTGAACTCACCGGTCGAGTCCAGCAGACGGACGTAGCCGGTGACGGGCTCGCCGTCGCGGGTCACGCTGCCCTGGATGGTCGTCTCGCCCGGCTTGATCGTCGAAGCGTCGGGGCCGCCGGCCTGTGCTCCACACATGGTGTTCTGTCCTTCTGGTCGGGGTCCTGCTGATCGGGTCATGCGTAATTGGAGGGTCCCCCAATTGCCGGACCCTCTTACTTGTTGGCGCCGAGCTCGATCGGCACGCCCACGAGGGAGCCGTACTCGGTCCACGAACCGTCGTAGTTCTTGACGTTCTCCTGGCCGAGCAGCTCGTGCAGGACGAACCAGGTGAGCGCGGAACGCTCACCGATGCGGCAGTACGCGATGGTGTCCTTGGACAGGTCGACCTGCTCGTCCTCGTAGAGGGCCTTGAGCTCGTCGTCCGACTTGAACGTGCCGTCGTCGTTGGCGTTCTTCGACCACGGGATGTTGCGGGCGCTCGGCACGTGGCCGGGACGCTGCGACTGCTCCTGGGGGAGGTGCGCCGGGGCGAGCAGCTTGCCGCTGAACTCGTCGGGCGACCGTACGTCGACGAGGTTCTGGCTGCCGATGGCCTTCACGACGTCGTCGCGGTAGGCGCGGATCGACTCGTCCTGGGCCTTGGCCTTGTACTGGGTGGCCGGGCGCGTCGGGACGGCGTCGGTCAGGTCGCGGGAGTCGAGCTCCCACTTCTTGCGGCCGCCGTCGAGCAGCTTGACGTTCTCGTGGCCGTACAGCTTGAAGTACCAGTACGCGTACGAGGCGAACCAGTTGTTGTTGCCGCCGTAGAGGACGACCAGCGTGTCGTTGCCGATGCCCTTCTCGGACAGGAGCTTCTCGAAGCCGGCCTGGTCGACGAAGTCCCGGCGGACCGGGTCCTGGAGGTCCTTGGTCCAGTCGATCCGGATCGCGTTCTTGATGTGGTTCTTCTCGTACGCCGAGGTGTCCTCGTCGACCTCGACGATGGCGACCTGCGGGTCGTCGATGTGGGCCTCGACCCAGTCGGCGTCGACCAGAACGTCTGCGCGGCTCATGTGTTTCTCCTCCGGGGCAGTCTGCGGCGGGGTGGTGCGGTGTGCGGAGTGCGAGGTGTACGCGCAGGGGCTGTGAGCGGAACGCGTACGGAAGGCACGGGCTCGGCCCTGACGTGGTCGAAGGGCCGGGGGAAACGGGAGAGGGTCCCGCTCAGAAGGTGCGACAGAGCATGGCGGCGACGCGGCACAGGTCTACTGCCCGCCGCTTCGTGAGGTCCGCCTGTCGCTTCATGCGTCCGATCGTAGGGAGGTACGGCCGGAGATGTCACCGTCGTGTCGGATGATGAGACACGATCGTCCGTGATGCGAGACAAGAGCGGCCCCGGCGCCATCGCGGACCCGGACGCGGGCGGCCTCCGGGCGGCGGTCATCTGCGGAACGGACGAGCTCGTCTCATTATCTGGATCGGCCGTCCCGGGCCACCTTCGCGGACCCCTACCCCGGCCACCCGGGAGTTACCCGTGGCGTCCGTTCCGTGTCGTCATCCGGCGAGCCGGATGTCGGCGCCGGTCATGGATATCTCCAGGCCGCCCGGCGTCACCTCGATCTTCTCCATCTTCAGGCCGTCGGGCAGGCCGGCGATCTCCCGGTCGAAGTCGGTCTTCTTCCTGACCAGGCCCTCCAGACCGGGGATGCCCTCACCCGGGACCTCGTCGGCGTGCACCTTCACGGTGTCCCCGTCGACCAGGGTGACCGTGGAGAGCACGCTGCGCGTGACCTTCTCGCCCAGCAGCGGGATCTCGACCGAACCGGTGACCTTGACCTTGCCGTCGCCCCCGTAGGCGACCGAGACGCCGTCGTCCGCCGCCGCGGTGAGCGCCTCGTACGACAGGAAGGCCGTCCCGGTGGCCCGGGCGGCCGTCGCGCTGGTGTACCCGCCGCCCACCTTCACCTGGTGCAGCTGGGCCTGGATCTTCCGTATCCGGATCTCCCGCCCGGCCGCTCCGGCCTGGACGTCGTCGACCGTGACGTCGACGCGGTCGAACTCCGCTCTGGCCGCCTGGGTCAGAAAGGGGAAGCCCTTGATCGAGACCCGGGTCGGACCGGACTCGACGCCGCCGAAGGCGATCCGTCCCTCGGCCTCCGACTCCGCGAAATGCACGGCGGCGCGGTCCACGGCGACGAAGACGCCACCCAGCACCACGGCGATGATCAGCAGTATTCGCAGTGCTCGCATGCCTGTTGTTCCCCCACTCGGACCGGGCTGACCCCTGTGGGCGTGAGCCTACTTCGGCCGTGCGGCGCGCCCGGAGTGATCGACGAGCGGGCGGCCCGGGCGGTTCCCGGATACGTGGAGTGTGAGTGAGGGAACGTCAGGGACGCCCGGCGTCAGGCGATCGCGCGACCGATCAGATAGACGGCGGGAGCAGCGGCCGTGAGCGGCAGCGCCACCCCGGCCGTCATGTGCACGAAACGGGACGGGTAGTCGTAGCTCGCGACCCGCAGGCCGATCAGCGCGCAGCCGCCGGCCGCGAACCCGAGGAACGCGGCCTGCGCGCCGAAGTCCGTGAACGCTCCGCCGGCCAGGCCGGCACCCGCCGCGACGAGCAGCGCCCCGACGACCGAGACCGGTCCGGGCAGCGGCAGGGCCCTGACGAGGACCGCCGCGGCGACCGCGAGGCCGCCGACGGTCACCGCGTCCGGGACGGCCGCCAGGTGCCCGGCGGCCAGCACCGCGAGCGCGGCCGACGCGACCGTGGCCGTCAGGCCGTACATCCGCTCGTCCGCGCCGGCCCGGCTGCGCAGTTGGAGGACCAGGGTGAGGAGCACCCAGACACCGAGCGTGCCGAGGATGGCCGCCGGGGCGTTGTCACGGCCCGCGGCGAGCAGCACGACGTCGGCCACCACGCCGCCGGCGAACGCGAGCGCGATGCCCTGCCTGGCCGGCCACATGCCGTTGAGCCGGAACCACCCTGCGGCGGTCACCGCCTGGAGCAGGACCAGGGGCACGAGCAGGGCGTACGGGCCGATCGCGGCGCCGAGAGCGAGGAGCACACCGAGGCCCGCGGTGATCGCGGCGGGCTGGATGCCCGGCGCGATGACCGGCGAACGCCCCTCGGCCCGGGCACGCTGTGCGTCGGTGATCCGGCTGTTGCCCAGGGTGGTGGGCGCGCTGTAGCCGGCGTCGGCCGGCGCGGCCGCCTCCGGAGCCGACGGGGCGGGCGGGGCCGCCGGGGCCTCGGGGGGCAGCGGGTAGGCGACCGGTGCGCCCTGCACGGACGCGGGGGCGGAGGCGGGCGCGTTCTGGTGCTGCGGCCGGATCGTCGGCTGGTACTGGGTGTCCCAGGTCTGCCCCTGCCACGTCTGCGTCGCGCCCTGGTCGGCGGGGGCCTGGGGAGCGCCCTGCTCCGGGTACGCGGAGGGCTGCTGCTGCGCGTACGGCTGCTGCGAGCCGTATCCGGGCGTCACGGGCTCCTGGCCGTAGGCGGGCTGCTGCTGCCCGTACACCGGCTGCCGGCCCTGCTGCCCGTACACGGGCTGCTGGTCCTGCCCGTACACGGGCTGCTGGTCCTGCTGCCCGTGAGCCGGGTCGTACGGCTGCTGCGCGTACGCCGGGTCGTAGGGCTGCTGCCCCTGGTGCTGCCGCCCGTGTCCCGGATCGTACGGATACTGCTGATCGCTGTTGCTCATGGTCTGCGGTTCACCCTCCTGCGAACGGCGGGAGCACCTCGACCGTGCCGCCCTCGGCAAGCCGTACGGTCTCATGACCGCGGGTCCCCACAGGATTCCCGTCGATCAGGAACGAGCATCGGAGCAGTACGCGCGTCAGCTCACCGGGGTGCCGTTCGCGCACCCCGTCGAGCGCCTCGGCGAGCGTGTCCGCCGTGTACGGCTCCTCCGCGGTTCCTGCGGCGGCCTTGGCCGCGGCCCAGTAGCGGATCGTTCCCGCTGCCATGGCGGCACCCCTTTCGTCGTACGTCAGCTGTCCATCATGGAGCACGCCGCGTCCGTCCAGTCGGCGATACGGGTCAGCAGTTTCTCGTCCGCGGCGTTCTCCGCGTGGCCCATGCCGTGCTCCAGCCAGAGCTCCGCCCGGTCGTCTGCGGCTCCTGCCAGCATCCGGGGGTGGTCCACGGGGAAGTATGGATCACGGTCGCCGTGCACGATCAGCAGCGGCGCGGTGATCAGCGGGACGGCCTCCACCGGAGAGAGCGGCACGGGGTTCCAGTCCTCGCGGTGGATCCGGGTGCGGAAGCCGTAGCGGCCGACGAGCCGGCCCGTGGGACGGGTGACGACCCAGTGCAGGCGGCGCATCGGAGCCGTGCCCCGGTAGTACCAGCGAGCGGGCGCGCTCACCGAGACGACGACATCTGCGTGTGCGCCTGAATGCGCCCCTGCGCGCTCCCCCTGCGCCTCGTGCGCCCCGGTGCGCCGCTCCACCCGTTCGGCCCCCGGCGTTTCCGATTCCTCGGCCACGGATTCAGTGGCTTCCGGCGCCGTATACAGAGCGGCGTGCCGGAGCACCACGGAACCGCCCATCGAGAAGCCGACCGTAATGACGCGACGGTGTCCCAGCGACCGCGCCCAGGCGACCGCGGCTGCCAGGTCCAGCACCTCGCGGTCACCCACCGTGGACCGCCCTCCCGACTTTCCGTGGCCCCGGAAGGAGAAGATGATCACGGCCGCACGCTGGGCGAACACCTCCGCGGCGCGCCGCACGGCCGGCCGGTCGACGGAGCCGGTGAAACCGTGCGCGAGGACGATGGCGGTCCCCGCGGTCCCCTCGCCGCCGACGGCCCCGGAACCCGCCGTACACGGGGTGTACACCGCCTCGATACGGACCCCGTCACCGGTCAGCAACGTGGTGCGCCGGGGGTGCCGCGTGATCGAGGGAACAGAAGAACTCGAGAAACGACCCTCGGACACAGAACTCATGTGGGCTATTCTGCTGCGAAGAGGATCCGGGCAAAGCAGCCCCCGGGTCCTTTTGTGCTTTCCGAGCGTTGTTACGGCAGCGTTTCCACAAGCTCAGCGTTCCCCGGGCGCGGGACCGCACAGTAAAAACCGTATGACGGCCGTCGGGATAAATGGTCGTACGGGAGTACGAAGCAGTGCCGCATACTCCCCCGGGTCCGACCCGGGAGTGCCCCTCTCGCAGGGAACGAGGAGGACCGACGTAATGGGCGAGCTGAACGTGCACGATCGACCGACGACCCAGGCAGGTGGGCGGCGATGAGTTCACTGCTGCTTCTGACGAATGCCCTTCAACCGTCGACGGAGGTGCTCCCCGCCCTCGGCCTTCTGCTGCACAGTGTGCGGGTCGCCCCCGCCGAGGGACCAGCTCTCGTCGACACCCCTGGTGCCGACGTCATACTCATCGACGGCCGGCGCGACCTCCCCCAGGTCCGCTCGCTCTGTCAGCTCCTGCGGTCCACCGGGCCCGGCTGTCCGCTGATCCTCGTCGTGACGGAGGGCGGCCTGGCGGCCGTCACCGCCGACTGGGGCATCGACGACGTCCTGCTGGACACCGCGGGGCCCGCCGAGGTCGAGGCCCGGCTGCGGCTGGCCACCGGACGCCAGCAGATCACCGCCGACGACTCCCCCATGGAGATCCGCAACGGCGATCTGTCGGTCGACGAGGCGACGTACAGCGCCAAGCTCAAGGGCCGGGTCCTCGACCTGACCTTCAAGGAATTCGAACTGCTCAAGTACCTCGCGCAGCACCCGGGCCGGGTCTTCACCCGCGCCCAGCTGCTCCAGGAGGTCTGGGGCTACGACTACTTCGGCGGCACCCGCACGGTCGACGTCCATGTGCGGCGGCTGCGGGCCAAGCTCGGCCCCGAGCACGAGTCGCTGATCGGCACCGTCCGTAACGTCGGCTACCGCTTCGTCACCCCTGAGAAGGGTGACCGGGGAGCCGAGAAGGGCGACCGGGCAGCCGAGGAGGCGAGGGCCAAGGCGACGCCCGGGCCCGTGGACGAGGTGGTCACCCGTTCGGAGCAGTCCGTGGAGGGTGAGATCGCGGAAGAAGCCCCGGTCCGGCCTGCCAAGCGGTAGGTCTCTCCGCGTAGACTGCCGCGCGTGGCCAAGGTGACGCGGGACGATGTGGCGAGACTGGCGGGGACCTCGACAGCGGTCGTCAGCTACGTCATCAACAACGGACCCAGGCCGGTCGCCCCGGCCACGCGCGAGCGGGTGCTCGCCGCGATCAAGGAGCTGGGGTACCGGCCCGACCGGGTCGCCCAGGCCATGGCCTCGCGGCGCACCGACCTCATAGGGATGATCGTGCCGGACGCCCGGCAGCCGTTCTTCGCCGAGATGGCACACGCCGTCGAACAGGCGGCGGCGGAGCGCGGGAAGATGGTGCTCGTCGGCAATTCGGACTACCGCGACGAGCGCGAGGTCCACTATCTGCGGGCCTTCCTCGGCATGCGGGTCTCGGGGCTGATCCTGGTCAGCCAGGGCCCCAGCGAGCGGGCCGCGGCCGAGATAGAGGCATGGGACGCCCGCGTGGTCCTGCTGCACGAACGCCCCGAGGCGATCGACGACGTCGCGGTCGTCACCGACGACGTCGGCGGCGCCCAGCTCGCCACGCGCCACCTCCTGGAGCACGGCAACGCCTACGTGGCGTGTCTCGGCGGCATGGAGTCGACCCCGGTGGTCGGTGACCCGGTCGCCGACCACATCGAGGGGTGGCGCCGGGCGATGCAGGAGGCCGGACGGCCGACCGAGGGCCGGCTCTTCCACGCCCCGTACAACCGTTACGACGCCTACCAGGTGGCACTGAAGCTGCTCTCCGGACCCGACAGACCCCCGGCGATCTTCTGCTCCACGGACGACCAGGCGATCGGGGTGCTGCGGGCCGCGCGTGAGCTGCGGATCGACGTGCCGGGTGAGCTGGCGGTCGCGGGCTTCGACGACGTGAAGGAAGCGGGACTGACCGATCCGCCGCTCACGACGGTCTTCTCGGACCGTCCGGCGATGGCCCGGGCGGCCGTCGACCTGGTCCTCGACGACTCCCTGCGGGTCTCGGGGTCGCGGCGCGAGCGGCTGAAGCAGTTCCCTTCGGCCCTGGTGGTGCGCCGGTCGTGCGGCTGCGGCGAACCGACGGTCGCCAGGCCGTAGCGGGGGCCCTTCCTTATATCGGGCATACGAGGTTCTGCCAGGCTTCTCAGGACGTACTCAGGCTGTTCTCATGTTCGCTGGCCACTCTCGTAGACATGACCGACAGCCACCGCCCGAGCGGCGAGTACCCGATGTCCCCCTCGCACGGCAGCGGTACGTACGGCGACGGTACGTACGGCGACGGTACGTACGCCGGCGCCTCGCACGGCACCGGCTCGTACGACAGTGCCCCGCGCGGTGGTGCTGAGGCGGCCTACCCGCCGCCGCCGGCCTACGGGCCCGAGCGGCAGACCGCCGAGGTGCCCGCCGCCGCCCACGCCTGGCCCGCCCCGGCGCCCGAGCCCGTCCCGGCCGACGCCCCGAAGGCCGAGCGCCGCGTCAAGCGGCCGCTCGCCCTGCTGGCGGCCGTCGCGATAGCCGCCGCGGCGATCGGCGGCGGCACCGCCACCCTCATCGGCGAGCTCGCGGGCGGCGGCTCCGGCGGCTCGGCCTCCGGCGGCGTGGTCAACGGCACCACCGTCTCGCAGAGCACCGCCGGCACCGTCTCCGGCGTGGCGGCAGCCGTGTCCCCGGCCATCGTCGAGATCGGCGCGACGTCCTCGTCGGGCGAGGCCACCGGTTCCGGCGTCGTCATCACGGCGGACGGCGAGATCGTCACCAACAACCACGTCATCTCGGGCGCCTCCCAGATCAAGGTGACCCTCAGCACCGGCAAGTCGTACACCGCCGACGTCGTGGGCACGGACCCCGACAAGGACCTGGCCCTCATCAAGCTCCAGGGTGCGAGCGGGCTGAAGACGGCCTCGCTCGGTGACTCCTCCTCGGTGAAGGTCGGCGACGAGGTCGTGGCGATCGGCTCGCCCGAGGGCCTCACGGGCACGGTCACCAGCGGCATCGTCTCGGCCCTCGACCGCGACGTCACGGTCGCCAAGGAGGACGAGCAGGGCCAGCAGCAGCAACAGGGGGGCCAGAACTGGCCGTTCGAGTTCGGCGGCCAGCAGTTCAACGGCGACACCGGCTCGTCCCAGACGACGTACAAGGCCATACAGACCGACGCCTCGCTCAACCCCGGCAACTCCGGCGGCGCCCTGATCAACATGAACGGCGAGATCATCGGCATCAACTCGGCGATGTACGCGCCCAGTTCGTCCAGCGCCTCGGGCAGCTCGGCAGCGGGCAGCGTGGGCCTCGGCTTCGCCATCCCGGTCAACACGGTCAAGGCCGACCTGGACGCCCTGCGCGCCGGCGACGGCTCCTGACGAGGAGGTCCCCATGACCACCGACACCGCCGTGGACGCCGGCCCCTCCGGTCTGGCCCTCCCGCTCGCCCTGGCCGCGGAACTGGCCACCTCGGCTCCCGCCGCGCCCGCACGCCGCCCGGCCGAGATCCGCAGCGGCTCCGGCCGTGGGCGACGTGCCGCACGACGCCGCGCGGCGGCCGTGCGAGGCTGAGAACCGAGCACGCAGCACCCGGCCCGAAGGAAGAGGACGAAGAAGCGATGAGCCCCGCCGAAGACGATCCCCAGCGCGTCCTGATCGTCGACGACGAGCCCGCCGTGCGCGAGGCCCTGCAGCGCAGCCTCGCCTTCGAGGGGTACGGCACCGAGGTGGCCGTGGACGGCTACGACGCCCTCGCCAAGACCGAGTCGTACGCCCCCGACCTGATCGTCCTGGACATCCAGATGCCCCGCATGGACGGCCTCACCGCCGCCCGGCGCATCCGGTCCACCGGATCGACCACGCCCATCCTGATGCTCACCGCCCGCGACACCGTCGGCGACCGTGTCACCGGGCTCGACGCGGGCGCCGACGACTACCTGGTCAAGCCCTTCGAACTGGACGAGCTCTTCGCCCGCATCCGCGCCCTGCTGCGCCGCAGCTCCTACGCGGTCGCGGCGGGCGGGCCCCTCCCCGACGACGACGTGCTGTCCTTCGCGGACCTCCGCATGGACCTGAACACCCGCGAGGTCACCCGGGGGACACGCCGGGTCGAGCTCACCCGGACCGAGTTCACCCTCCTGGAGATGTTCCTGGCCCACCCCCGGCAGGTGCTGACCCGCGAACAGATCCTCAAGGCGGTCTGGGGCTTCGACTTCGAGCCGAGCTCCAACTCCCTGGACGTGTACGTGATGTACCTCCGCCGCAAGACGGAGGCGGGCGGCGAACCGCGCCTCGTCCACACGGTCCGGGGCGTCGGGTACGCCCTGCGCTCCGGCGGCGGTGACGGGTGACCGGCCTGCCCCGCCGGCTCCGCGCCCTGCCGCTGCGCTCACGGCTCGCCCTGCTGGTCGCCACGGCGGTCGCGGTGGCGGTCGCGGCGGTGGCGGCGGCGTGCTGGTTCGTGACGCAGCAGCAACTGGAGCAGCAGCTGGACAAGACGCTGCGCGGTTCCAAGGTCGACCAGATCTATCTCTCGCAGCTGTACGCGTACTGCCAGGGCGGCTCCTCCCAGGAACCCCGGCCCTTCACCGGCGTGACGGTGCAGCTCATCGACTCCCAGGGCACGGTCTGCATCGCCTCCGAGGCCGCGACGTCGAAGCTTCCGGTGACCCCCGAGGACCTGGAGGTGGCCAAGCGGGAGCGTTCCTACGCCCTGCACACCGAGACGGCCGAGAACGGCACGGACATGCGGGTCTACACCACACCGCTCGAAGTCCGGGGCCCGGGGGCGCAGGCAGGGAGCCTCGCGCTGTCCACCGCCCGCCCCATGAGCGAGGTCACCGCCCCGCTCTCCACCCTCGCCTGGGTGCTGTTCCTCGTCGCCGGCATCGGCGTCGTCGGGGCCGGCGCGGCGGGTCTGTGGATCGCCCGTACCGGTCTTCGCCCCGTCGACGACCTCGCCCACGCGGTCGAGCACGTGGCCGAGACCGAGGACCTGACCATCCGGATCCCCGCCGAGGGCGAGGACGAGATCGCGCGCCTCTCCCGCTCCTTCAACGCCATGGCCAGCTCCCTGGCCACGTCCCGCGACCGCCAGGCCCAGCTCATCGCGGACGCCGGGCACGAACTGCGCACCCCGCTCACCTCGCTCCGTACCAACATCGAGCTGCTCGCCCGAAGCGACGAGACGGGCCGTGCCATCCCGCCCGACGACCGCAAGGCACTGATGACCTCGGTCAAGGCCCAGATGACGGAACTGGCCGCGCTCATCGGCGACCTCCAGGAGCTCTCCCGCCCCGACGCCGCCCAGCCGGGCCCCCTCCAGGTGGTCGCGCTGCACGAGATCACCCGTAACGCCCTTCAGCGTGCCCGGCTGCGCGGCCCCGAGCTCACCATCAACGCCGAGCTCGCCCCCTGGTACGTACGCGCGGAGCCCGCGGCCCTGGAGCGGGCGGTCGTCAACGTCCTGGACAACGCCGTGAAGTTCAGCCCGGCCCGCGGCACGGTCGACGTCGTCCTCCACCGCGGCGAGCTGACCGTACGGGACCACGGCCCCGGCATCCCGGCCGAGGACCTCCCGCACGTCTTCGACCGCTTCTGGCGCTCCCCCTCGGCCCGCCAGCTCCCCGGCTCCGGCCTCGGCCTGTCCATCGTGGCCCGTACGGTCCAGCACGCGGGCGGCCAGGTCACCCTGAGCCCCGCGGAGGGCGGCGGCACGGTGGCGTCGATCCGCCTCCCGGGGGCGCCGCAGCCGCCGCCGGGGGCGTGACGGCCGGCTAAGGGGCCTTCCCCGTGGGGTCGTGGGTGATCAGGTCGCCCGGCTGGCATCCGAGGACGTCGCAGATCCTCGACAGGGTCGAGAAGCGGATGGCCTTGGCGCGCCCGTTCTTGAGCACGGACAGGTTGACGACGGTGATGCCCACCCGCGCGGACAGTTCGGTGAGCGTCATGTCCCGCTCGGCCAGGATCCGGTCGAGGTGGATCCGGATCCCGTGGAGTTCCTCTTCGGCCATCAGATGGTCCCTTCGAGGTCCTCTCGCATGCGCACGCCTTCGCGCATGAACGATCCTACGATCACCGCGGCCAGGCCGGCCAGGATGAGCACCATCGGCCCGTCGATCTCCACCCCGAAGCCCACGTTCGGCGACATGCTGTCGACGAGCCAGGACTGCGAGGTGCCGACCACGAGACCGGCCGCCGGTGTGCCCAGGGCGACGACCCAGCCCAGCACGGAGAGCCGCTTCGCCACCGCGTGGGTGAACGGGCCCTGGCGCAGGACGGCCTCCAGCAGACGGTTGAAGAGCAGCAGCGCGAGGGAGCTGAACAGCAGCCAGGGCAGTTGGCCCCCGAGGTCGGCGGCGCGCTGACCCACGGAGGGTCCGTCCTGACAGAGGCGCGTCATACTGCTGGACTCCTGCACACCGTCGCCGGTCGACGCCTTGTCCGCCGGCGAGGCGTTGCGCCAGAAGTCCGTCTCCACGCAGACCGCGCCGTCGTCGAGCATGTGCGTGACCGCCGTGCCGATGAAGGCGAGCCCGAAGAGCGTCGCCATCACGAAGGTCACAGTGGCCAGGATCCTGGTGATTCGCGTGTGCATGGCGCCCCGTTCCCATCGATATTCGATATGCCGAGGTTAGGGGCCATATCGATATTCGACAAGTCCATGTTCGTCGGCGGTCCGCCCCGAAGGGCCGGGAGACCTGGTGTTTCCGGGCCGCGCGCAGTACAACTGGGCGCCATGGCAGACCAGCAGCCCGCCCATCGCCCGGACCGGGCGCCCGGTGCACACACGGCGTACGCGCCACCGCAGCCCCCGGTCAGCGACGGCTACCGGCGGTGGGCCGGCATCCTCGTCCGCCTCGCCGCCGTCATCGCGTTCCTCATGGCGGCCGCGCTCGTCGCGAGCGTCGTCCTTCTCGTACGGGCGGACGCGGACACGCGGAACGCCGCCTACGGCTACCTCGCCCTCGCCCTCTGGGCGGGGATCGTCCTCGCGATCCCGGTCCTGCTCGCCGTCGGCATCCCCGGGGTGGTCATGACACGGCGGGTACGGCAGCAGCGGACGGGGCCCTCGTAGGCGACGCCGGCGGGCGGCTCAGCCCGTCGGATTGTGCCGGATCAGCGACTCGACGAGCCCGGAGCGGGTCGCCGGGTAGTCCAGGGGCACGATGCCGAGCCCGGTCCAGCCCGCCGCCTCCGGTCCGTCGAGGAACGAGTGCACCTGCGGGTTGAGCCGGTCGGAGTTCCAGCGCGGCGGCATCAGGGCGGCGGTGCTCACGTAGTTCATGAACAGCTTGCCGGGCTGCTGCGCGGCCTTGCGGAACTGGGCCTCGATCTCGGTGTACTTGCGGAACGGCTCCGCCATGTAGTCGTCCTGGATGTCGAAGACCGCCGGGTCGGCGTACCGGACACCGGGCAGGCCGCCGTTGTCCGCGAGCAGGACCACCTTGCCGCGGGCGCCGCCGAGGTCCGGCAGCGCGGGTTCGAGGTGGAGGAGCGGGCGCCAGCCCTTGCCGTCGAGGTAGAGGTCGAAGATCCGCCGGAACGCGGCGTCGCTCTCCTCGGAGTACTCCTGCTTCACCCGCATCAGCACGGTCTCCGACGGCTGCCGGGCCAGGAAGTCCCGGCAGGCGCCCAGCACGTCGTCGAAGTTCAGGTGCTGGTACGACGCCCCGTGATGGATGGCGTACGCGTCACCGCTGATCCGGCACCGTATGTCGAGGAAGCGGACGCCGCTGTCGAACTGTGCGGCGATCGTGGTGTTCTGGCACTCCGTCCACGGACCGCCGTACCGCGCGCCCGCGTTGTGCGTGCCAGGGATCGTGAGTCGCCGCAGCGGGGTGGCGTCGGCGATGCCCGACATCCAGTTCAGGGTGCCGAGGGCCTCGGCGGGAGCGGCGACGGCGGGCGCCCCGCCGATGAGGACTCCGGCGGTGGCGGTGAGTGCGCCGGCGAGGAAGGTCCGGCGACTGACGGTGTACGGGCTCATGAGGGGAGAGGCCTCCGTCGGCTGTGGGGGGAGGCTTGGATTATGTCGGGTGCACCTCAATATCGGAACGGGGCCTGCCGCCACAGGAGTTCGCGGAATTCCGGAGGACCGAGGCCAGAACCCGGAGCCCGCCGCTCGGCGTGTGGCCGTCTTCAGCTACCGGCCTGAGGTCGCCGTTCCGCCTCGGCCTGGCTGTTCCCCGCACTCGTCAGGATCGCGGACATGATCACCTCGGAGAGATGACCGGCGCGTGGCGCGAGCGCGGGCTGATCGCCGAGCCACGCGAGCGCCGCTATCAGCGCGAACAAGTCGACGCCGTCGATGTCGCTCCGCGCCGTGCCCGCGTCCTGGGCACGAACGAGGAGCCGTGAACCAGCCGCACGCAAGGTGACGCACGAGGCGTGGAGCGCGGACTCGCGATCCTCGATGGCGGCCGCCATCAGCACGGTCACGCCCCGGTACTCGGTCGTCCACGCGACGCAGTCGCGCAGCCACGACACGAGAGCGTCCGCCGGCGAGCTCGACCTCTCGAGCTCGGCCGCCTGTGCCGTCAGCTCGTCGAAGCTCGTCCTGAGCAGCGCGTCGAGCAGGGCCTCCCGGGTCGGGAAGTGGCGCAGCAGCGTCGCGAGCCCGACATCCGCCCTCCGCGCGATGTCGCGCATCGACACGTCGACGCCTTGCTCGGCGATGGCGGCGCCCGCCACTGCGAGCAGGTGGTCGCGGTTCTTCCTGGCATCGGCCCGCATCTGTCCCCCTTGACTATTCGGATCAGTGGTCCATATATTTGGACCACTGATCCACTTCATGTGGACCACCGATCCGGAACAAGCGTATCCCGCAGCACGGTCAGGAGAAAAAGATGCCGACCCACACGATGAGGGCAGTCCGGCTTCACGAGCACGGCGGCCCCGAAGTCCTGCGCCACGACGAGGTGCCGGTCCCCGAGGTGGGGCCGGGCGAGGTGCTCGTCCGCGTGCACGCGGTCGGCGTCAACCCTCCGGACTGGTACCTGCGCGACGGGATGTCCAACCTGCCGCCGGAGACGAGGCCGAAGTTCGACCTGCCCGTGATCCCGGGGACGGACCTGTCGGGCGTCGTCGAGGCCGTCGCCTCGGATGTGGACGGCTTCTCCGTCGGCGACGAGGTCTTCGGCCTCCTTCGCTTCCCCAGCTTCGACGGCAGCACATACGCCGAGTACGTGACCGCGCCCGCGTCGGACCTCGCACTCAAGCCGGCCGGCATCGACCACGTGCACGCCGCAGGGGCGCCCATGGCCGGGCTCACCGCGTGGCAGTTCCTGATCGAGCTCGGCCACGACCACCCCTCGCCCTTCCAGGCGGCGCGGCATCGCCCGGTGCCACTCGACGCCGACATGACGGTGCTCGTCAACGGCGCCGCGGGTGGGGTGGGGCACTTCGCGCTGCAACTGGCGAAATGGAAGGGCGCACACGTCATCGCGGTGGCATCGGGCGCGCATGAGACGTTCCTCCGCGAGCTCGGCGCCGACCAGTTCATCGACTACACCAAAGGTCGCCCCGAGGAACTCGTACACGACGTCGACGTCGTTCTCGATGCCGTCGGCGGCCCCGGAAGCAGGCGCTTCCTGCGCACGCTCAAGCGCGGTGGCTCCCAGTTCCCCGTGTTCTTCGGCGAGTTCGACGAGGAGGAGACCGCCAGGCTGGGCGTCACGGTCACGGGCACCCAGGTCCGCTCGAACGGCGCGCAGCTCGCCGAACTGGGACGCCTGCTCGACACGGGGGTGGTCCGCGTCGCGATCGACAGCACGTTTCCGCTGGCCGAGGCCCAGGCCGCGCACGAACGCGCTGCTCAGGGACACATCCAGGGCAAGATCGTACTCACGGTCGCTTAGGCACGAGCCGTTTCACCCACGCGCCCGGCGCCCGTACACAGGTACCCGTGGCCATCGCGCAGGCAGCACACTTCTCACGCCACGCTCCGCCCTCCAGCTCACGCCGGGCGACCGCCGGCGCTGTGCGCGCCCGGTCTTTCACCAACCACGCACGAACGAGGTTTCGGCATGACGACGACCGCGGCATTCGGCTGGGGAAACAGCCACCTCCTCACGACACCGGCGGGAGAGGTGGATCTCGACCCCGCAGGGCAGCTCGCCGTCCAGCAGACGCTGGCGCGCTATGCCTTCGCCCTGGATCACGGAGATCCGGTGGCATTGGAGGGCGTCCTCGCCGAGGACGCCACCTGGACGGCCTCGATCGCCGGTGAGGCCGAGCAGGGCCCGTTCATCGGACGCGCGGCGATCCTCGACCTGGTGCGGGAGGCAACGGAAGCACAGACCGAGCAGCGAAGGCACAACCTGGTCAACCTGGTCTTCCACCGCGCGGAGGCCGACACGGCAGTGGTGTGCGCCTACCTGATGCTGACGTCGAACGCGGGCGGGAGCCCGACCGTGATCGCTACCGGCTTCTACGCGTTCACGCTGCGACATGCCGAAGGCGAGTGGCGTATCGCGAAGGTGTTCGTCGGTCTGGACAATGCCGCGTGAAGGACAAGCGCCCCCGGTTGCATCCGGCAGCTTCATCACCCCCGGACCGGCCCGAACGAGCCGACGGCCCGCCACGTGGCGTGGCGGACCGTCGGTCTGCGGCCCCGTCCGAGCGGGCGAGGCCTTCACGTGGCGGAGTTACTGCACGATCGTGATCCGGTCCGTGGCCGGCGGGGCCAGCGGCGCGGCGACCGTGGAGTGCGCGGCCAGGTAGGTGTTGAACAGGTCCAGGTCGGACGGGCCGACCAGCTTGTTCGTGCCGGCGCCGAGGGCCGCGAAGCCGTCGCCGCCGCCCGCGAGGAACTCGTTCATCGCGACGCGGTACGTCTTCGCCGGGTCGATCGCCTCACCGTTCAGACGGATCGTGTCCGCGACCACCCGCTCGGCGCCCGACTTCGTCATGTCCAGCGTGTAGGTGAGGCCCTTCGAGACCTGGAGGATCTTCGGGGACGCCTCGTTGGAGCCGCTGACCTGCTGCTGGAGCGCGGTGACGAGTTGCGCGCCGGTCAGATCGACGACGTTCATCATGTTGGTGAACGGCTGGACGGTGAACGCCTCGCCGTACGTCACCACCCCGTCGCCCTCGCTGCCCGACGCCGCGTACACCAGGTCCGAGCGGATGCCGCCCGGATTCATGAACGCGACGACCGCGCCGCCCTTGTCGGCGGGGGCCAGGCCCTCCAGCTGGGCGTCGGCGATCAGGTTGCCCAGCGGCTTCTCCGGGGCCGTGGAGCCACGGCCGTCGATGTCGGCGGAGATGAAGCCCTGGGGGCGGCCGGCGATGGGTGCGGCGAGCGTGTTCCAGCGGGCGATCAGCGCCGTCATGTCGGTGGCCTTGGCCTGGTCCCGGCTGACGACGTGGTTGGCCGACTCCACCGACGTACGCACGATGTCCTTGGTGCGGCGGTCGTAGGTGAGGGTCGTGTCGGTGTAGACCTTGCCGAACGACGACGCCGAGGTGACCATGCGCGGCTTGCCCGAGGGGTCCGGGATCGTGCAGACGTACGCCTGGTGGGTGTGGCCCGTGACCAGGGCGTCGACCTTCGGCGTGATGCCCTTGGCGATGTCGGTGATCGGTCCGGAGATGCCGTCACCGGCGCCCGGGCTGTCGCAGTCGTAGTTGTACGAGGAGGAGGCCGGGGCCCCGCCCTCGTGGATCAGCGCGACGATGGACTTGACGCCCTGCCGGTCGAGCTCCTTGGCGTACTTGTTGACCGTCTCGATCTCGTCGTGGAACTTCAGGCCCTTGACGCCGTTGGCCGTGACGATGTTCGGCGTGCCCTCCAGGGTCACCCCGATGAAGCCGATCCTGACGCCGTTCTTCTTCCAGACCGTGTACGGCTTGAGGATCGGCTTCCCGGTCTTCTCGTCCGTCACGTTGGCCGCGAGGTACGGGAAGTCCGCCCCCTCGAACTTCTTGTCCTTCTCGTAACAGCCCTCGACGGGGTGGCAGCCGCCGTTCTGCAGACGGGCCAGCTCCGTGGCCCCCTCGTCGAACTCGTGGTTCCCCACGGCCGTCACATCGAGGTCGAGCCCGTTGAGCGCCTCGATGGTGGGCTCGTCGTGGAAGAGCCCCGAGAGCAGCGGGCTCGCGCCCACCATGTCGCCGCCGGCCGCCGTGACGGAGTACGGGTGGCCCTTGCGCGCGGTGCGCAGCGAGGTGGCGAGGTACTCGACGCCTCCGGCCGGGACCGACTTCACCGTGCCGTCGGCCTGCGTCTCACTGACCGTCCCGGCGGAGCCGGCCGGCGGCTCCAGGTTGCCGTGCAGGTCGTTGAAGGAGAGCAGCTGCACGTCGACGGTGCGGGACGGGTGGCCGTGGCCGTGGCCGTGCCCCCGGTCGTGGGCACCGGCCGGCATCGCGGCGACGAGCGCGCCGACGGTGGCCAGTCCGGCCGCGGCGGCGAGCACCCGCCGGGGTGCACGGTTCTTCTGCGGATGCGGAGTCGCTGACATCGGTCCCCTTCGAGTCTCTGGATCCTGCGAGCCGCAGCCTAGAGTCAACGCGCGTAGCGCGACAGATATCCGGGGTTACGAACTGGTTGCCGTGCCGCCGGAAAGGGGCCGATCACCCGTAGGGCGTACATATACGAGCAGAAACGTCACCGCGCGCGTACTTGCCGGAAGCATGTGCCACATGGACAACGAACTCATGGCCGAGGCGACGGTGCCGGCCCAGCAGCGGGGCGAACTTCCCGCCGGCTTCTACGAAATGGTCGACGACCTGAAGTCGATCGTGAGGGGCGCGCACATGCGCGCGCAGCTCAAGGTGAACACCGAGATGCTCCTGATGTACTGGGAGATCGGGCGGACGATTCTGGAGCGGCAGGGCGAGGAGCGGTGGGGGACGAAGGTCGTCGCACGGATCGCCACGGAGCTGCGGACCGAGTTCCCGAACCAGCGGGGGTTCAGTCACAGCAACGTCAAGTACATGCAGCAGATGGCTCGGACGTGGCCCGACCCAATTGGCCAACAAGCTGTTGGCCAATTGCCCTGGGGTCACATCGTCACCCTCATGAGCAAGTGCAAAACCCGCTTCGAGCTGGACTTCTACGCCCAGCACGCCGTCCACCACGGCTGGTCCCGGGACCGTCTCAGCACACACATCCGCAGCGGCCTCCACCTGGCTCAGGGCGCCGCTGCGAACAACTTCGGTGTCACGCTTCCCCAGGCGTCCGAGGCGGCCGAGCAGGCGTTCAAGGATCCGTACCGCCTGGACTTCACCCAGCTGTCGGACACCGCCGCCGAGCGCGACCTCGAGGAGGCGCTCGTCACCAGGATCGTGCAGTTCCTCACCGAGCTCGGCTTCGGGTTCGCCTTCGTCGGCCGGCAATACCCCCTCACCGTGGGCGATACGGAATTCCGCCTCGACCTGCTCTTCTACCACTTCAGGCTGCACCGCTTCGTGGTGGTCGAGCTGAAGACCACCAAGGCTCAGCCTTCCCACCTCGGACAGCTCGGCTTCTACGTCACCGCGGTGGACCGCCTCCTCCGCGACCCCGAGCGTGACGACCGGACACTCGGGATCCTCATCGCGGAGAGCAAGGACGAGACCGTCGTCGAATTCGCCCTCCAGTCGCAGAACGAGCCACTCGCGGTCAGCACGTACGCGGCCCTTCCCTCACGCGTACGGGAGCTGATGCCCAGCTCGGACGACCTCTCCCGCATCGCCAAGGAGGTCCTGCACCGGAAGGGGTGAGAGGGCGCGGGAAGGCGTCCGGACGGACCGCGCGGCAACGTACCCCGGCCTCCCGCCCCCGCGCCGTAGGCTCGTACCCATGACGACTGACGTACCCCTCCCCTCCCCCGGGCGCGAGATCGAGACGCTCGACGCGCTCACCGCCGAACAGGCCCAGGCGGTGTCCGCCCTCCTCGACGAGGCCGCGGAGGCCGACGGACGGCAGGCGGTCTCGGAGCAGGGGCGGTTGCAGCTGAGGGGCGGGCATCGGGAGGGCGTCCGGCACCTCCTGCTCACCGTCGACGGCGTGCTCGCCGGATACGCGCAGTTGGAGGACGCCGACCCCGTCGAGGCCCCCGCAGCCGAACTCGTCGTCCACCCCTCCCACCGCGGACGCGGACACGGTCGCGCCCTGGGCGCCGCGCTCCTCGCCGCGACCGGGAAGCGGCTGCGCGTCTGGGCGCACGGCGGCAAGTCGGCCGCCCGGCATCTCGCCCAGGTGCTGGGGCTCTCCCTCTTCCGTGAACTGCGCCAGCTGCGCCGCTCCTTGACCGACCTCGACATCGCCGAGCCGGTGCTTCCGCCGGGCGTCACCGTCCGCACCTTCGTCCCGGGGCAGGACGACGCGGCCTGGCTCGCCGTCAACAGGGCCGCCTTCGCCCACCACCCCGAGCAGGGCTCCCTCACCCAGCGCGACCTGGACGACCGCAAGGCCGAGCCGTGGTTCGACCCCGAGGGCTTCTTCCTGGCCGAGCGCGACGGCGGGATCATCGGCTTCCACTGGACGAAGGTGCACGCCGAGGACGAGCTCGGCGAGGTCTACGTCGTCGGCGTCCTCCCCGACGCTCAGGGCGGCGGGCTCGGCAAGGCGCTCACCGCCATCGGGCTGCGGCACCTGGCCTCCCGGGGGCTGCCGACGGCGATGCTCTACGTGGACGCCGACAACCCGGCCGCCCTGTCGGTGTACGAGCGGATGGGCTTCGCCACGCACGAGGTCGACCTGATGTACCGCACGGAGTCCTGACCAGGCACAACCACCCCAGGGGCGGCGTCATTTGACTCCGCCCCCGCTTTACGCCACCCTTTCACTACTCAATTAGTGAAAGGGTGGTGCAGATGGCAGGATCCGCAGCGGTCGAGTTCCGCATCGACCGGCGCAGCGGCGTCGCCACCTATCTGCAGATCGTGCAGCAGGCCAAGCAGGCGCTCCGCCTCGGTGTGCTGGAGCCGGGCGACCGGCTGCCGACGGCCCGTGAGGTCGTCGAGGCCACGGCGATCAATCCGAACACCGTGCTCAAGGCCTACCGCGAGCTGGAACGCGAAGGCCTCGTCGAGGCCCGCCGCGGCCTCGGCACCTTCGTCCGCCGCACCCTGGGCAGCGCCGCGGTCACCACCGACGCGCCCCTGCGCGCCGAACTCACCGCCTGGACCCGCAGGGCCCGCGCCGCGGGACTGGACAAGGACGACGTGAGCGCGCTCTTCACCGACGTACTGGACAGCACATTCGACAAGGGGGACCAGCACTGATGACAGGTGCCGCGATCGAGGCGAGCGGCCTCGGTATGACGTACGGACGGAAGCGGGGGTGGGCCCTGCGCGACTGTTCGTTCCGGCTGCCCGCAGGACGGGTCTGCGCCCTCGTCGGGCCCAACGGAGCCGGGAAGTCCACGCTGCTCGCCCTCGCCGCCGGGCTGCTGCGGCCCACCGAGGGGTCGGTGAGTGTGCTCGGCTCCGCCCCCGCCGAGGCCCGGCCCCGCATCGCCTACGTCTCCCAGGACAAGCCGCTGTACCCCCAGCTCACCGTGGCCGACACCCTCTGGGCGGGCCAGGAGCTCAACCCCGCCACCTGGGACCGCGCGGCCGCCGACCGGGTCGCCGGAAAGCTCCCGCAGGACGCGAAGGTCCGGTCCCTCTCCGGCGGCCAGCGGACCCGGCTCGCCCTCGCCCTCGCGCTGGGCAAGCGGCCCGAACTGATGCTGCTGGACGAGCCGATGGCCGACCTCGACCCGCTCGCCCGGCACGAGCTGATGGGCCTCCTGATGGTCGAGGCCGCCGAGAACGCCACCACCATCGTGATGTCCTCGCACATCCTCACCGAGCTCGAAGGCTCCTGCGACTACCTCCTGTTCGTCGACGGCGGCCGGGTCCGGCTCGGCGGCGAGAGCGAGGACATCACCGCCGCGCACGCCCTGGTCACCGGCCGGGCCCGCGACCTCGCCCCGCACACCGTCGTCGAATCGCGCACGACGGGACGTCAGCTCACCGCACTCGTACGCAAGGAGGGTCCGTTGGACCCCGCCGACTGGGACGTCACGCAGCCCTCCCTGGAGGAGCTGCTGCTCGCCCACCTCCGCTCCCCGGAGGCACCGCCGCTGCTCACCCCCAGCGCCTCCAACGAACCGGCCCGGACGGTGACAGCGGCATGAGCACCCTCACCCCCCTGCGCGGCCCCGCCCGCGTCGTCGTACGCCAGCACCGCATCACCCTGCGTGTCGCGGGGCTCCTCGCCCTGGCGGGAGCCGTCGCCCTCATCGGCTTCGCCCTGTGGGCGTCCCACGTCATCGACAGCTTCGAGGCCGGTTCCTGCGAGGCATCGGGCCTCTCGGGCCCCGCGTGCGACCAGCGGATCGTGGACTTCAGCGGGTCGATGTCCTTCTTCCAACGCGGGCTCACGTACGCCGGGCTGGTCCTGACGGTTCTGCCCGGGATCGTGAGCGCGTTCGTCGCCGGCCCTCTGATCGCCCGGGAGCTGGAGAGCGGCACCTACCGAGTGGCCTGGACCCAGTCCGTCACACCCACCCGCTGGCTGGTGGCCAAGCTCGCCGTGCCCACCGTGTTCCTCGTCGCCGGCGTGACGGTGCTGTCCGCCGTCCTCGCCTGGGCACAGACACGGACGGCCACCGACTACACGGTCGACTGGTTCGACGCCCCCCTCTTCGGCGCGACCGCCCCCGTGGTCATCGGCTACACCCTGCTCGGCGTCGCCGTCGGCGCGCTCACGGGCCTGCTGGTGCGCCGCATCGTGGCCGCGATGGCGGTGGCCGTCGTCGTCACCGGCGCGGTGATGGTCGCGCTCGCGACCCTGCGGAGCAGTCTCTGGCCCCTGCGGACCACGATCGGCACGACCGAAGGACGCCTGGACATCCCCATCGAGTCCTGGGTGGTCGACCTCGGCCTCGTCACCACGGACGGCGACCGGCTGCCCACGGACGTGTGCTGGCGGAACGCGAGCGAGGCTCAGACGGCCCGCTGCATGGCCGAGCGTGACATCACCGGCTGGTTCGTCGACCACCACCCGCCCTCCCACCTCTGGCCCCTCCAGTTCGTCGAGACGGGCATCGTGCTCGTCCTCGCCGCCCTGGCCGTCGCCGGCGCGTTCCGCGTCCTGCGCCGCCGCACCGCCTGAGAACCCTCTCCTGCCCGGGCCCCGGGGGGAGCCCGGGCGGGAGGTTCACCTACGGTGAGAAGGGGTCGGCACCCGCAGTCACACCGCTTCCTGTACGTCATGTCACCGTTACCGGCCATTCAGACAGCCTTGCGACCCTCACGGGATGCAGCCAGCTGTGCCCACCCCCGCAACGGGAGCGGCCCCGGTCCAGGGGCCACTTCCGCTCCTTCCGCGATCTTTCCGGGCTCCGACGCGCCTGAGGAGCCGAACGCGCGGAAGAATAGGTCCATGAGCCAGCAGCCCAGCTCCGAGGTCCCGGTCCAGCCCGCCCAGCCGTCGGTCGGCTCCCTCGCCGCCCACCGGCCCCACGCCGTCGCGGGCTCGGTGCCCGCAGGTCTGTCCACAGCCGCCGACCTCGACCCCGATCTGGACAACGACCCGGACGCGTACGAGCCCGAGGGCGACGGCGACGAGCTGCCCCAGGGACGGTTCCTCGACCGGGAACGCAGTTGGCTCGCGTTCAACGAACGCGTACTGGAACTCGCCGAGGACCCCGCCACACCGCTACTCGAACGGGCTAATTTCCTCGCGATCTTCGCCTCGAACCTGGACGAGTTCTTCATGGTCCGGGTCGCCGGCCTCAAGCGCCGTATCGCGACCGGTGTCGCCACCCGCTCCGCGTCCGGGCTGCAGCCCCGCGAGGTCCTCGACCTGATCTGGACCCGCTCCCGCGAGCTCATGGCCCGGCACGCCGCCTGCTACCAGCAGGACATCGCGCCGGCCCTGTCCGACGAGGGCATCCAGCTCGTCCGCTGGCCCGAGCTGACCGAGAAGGAACAGGCCCGCCTCTTCACCTTCTTCCGGCAGCGGGTCTTCCCCGTGCTGACACCACTGGCCGTGGACCCCGCGCACCCGTTCCCGTACATCTCCGGGCTCTCGCTGAACCTCGCCGTCGTCGTGCGCAACCCGGTCAGCGGCCACCGCCACTTCGCCCGTGTCAAGGTGCCGCCGCTGCTCACCCGCTTCCTGGAGGCGTCCCCGCAGCGCTACGTCCCGATAGAGGACATCATCGCGGCCCACCTCGAAGAGCTCTTCCCCGGCATGGAGGTCCTCGCCCACCACATGTTCCGGGTCACCAGGAACGAGGACCTGGAGGTCGAGGAGGACGACGCCGAGAATCTGCTCCAGGCCCTGGAGAAGGAGCTCATGCGGCGCCGCTTCGGCCCGCCGGTCCGCCTGGAGGTCGAGGAGTCCATCGACCCGTACGTCCTGGACCTGCTCGTGCGCGAGCTGAAGATCTCCGAGACCGAGCTCTATCCGCTGCCGGGCCCGCTCGACCTGACCGGACTGTTCGGCATCGCGTCGCTGGACCGGCCCGAGCTGAAGTACCCCAAGTTCGTCGCCGGCACCCACCGCGACCTCGCCGAGGTCGAGTCCGCCTCCGCGCCCGACATATTCGCCGCCCTGCGCGAACGCGACGTGCTGCTGCACCACCCCTACGACTCCTTCTCCACCTCCGTCCAGGCCTTCCTGGAGCAGGCGGCGGGCGATCCGGACGTCCTCGCGATCAAGCAGACCCTGTACCGGACCTCGGGCGACTCGCCGATAGTGGACGCCCTGATCGACGCGGCCGAGTCCGGCAAGCAGGTCCTCGTCCTCGTCGAGATCAAGGCACGCTTCGACGAGCAGGCCAACATCAAGTGGGCCCGCAAGCTGGAGGAGTCCGGCTGCCACGTCGTCTACGGCCTCGTCGGCCTCAAGACCCACTGCAAGCTCTCGCTCGTCGTGCGCCAGGAGGGCGACACGCTGCGCCGCTACTCCCACGTCGGCACCGGCAACTACCACCCCAAGACGGCCCGGCTCTACGAGGACCTCGGCCTGCTGACCGCGGACCCGCAGGTCGGCGCGGACCTCTCCGACCTCTTCAACCGGCTCTCCGGCTACTCCCGCCGCGAGACCTACCGCCGGCTGCTGGTCGCCCCCAAGTCCCTGCGTGACGGCCTGATCGCCCGGATCAACAAGGAGATCACCCACCAGCGCGCCGGACGCCTCGCCTATGTACGCATCAAGGTCAACTCGATGGTCGACGAAGCGGTCATCGACGCCTGCTACCGGGCGGGACAGGCCGGTGTACCGGTCGACATATGGGTGCGCGGCATCTGCGCGATCCGCCCCGGCGTGACCGGACTCTCCGAGAACATCCGGGTCCGCTCGATACTCGGCCGCTTCCTCGAACACTCCCGGCTCTTCGCCTTCGGCAACGGCGGCGAACCCGAAGTGTGGTTCGGCAGCGCCGACATGATGCACCGTAACCTCGACCGCCGGATCGAAGCACTGGTCCGCGTCACCGACCCCGCGCATCGCGCCGCCCTCAGCAGGCTCCTGGAAACAGGCATGTCCGACACCACCTCCTCCTGGCACCTGGGCCCCGACGGAAACTGGACCCGGCACTCCACGGACGCGGACGGACAGCCGCTGCGGCACGTACAAGAGATGCTCATTGACGCCCGGAGGCGCCGGCGTGCGACGCCCTGACCACCAGACGACGACCCTCTCCGCGGAGGCGGTCCTCGCGCCCTACCTGCGCGAACAGGCCGCCTGCTTCCTACGGGGGCTGCGGCTGCACCACGAGCACAGCGCCCCCGCGGACGCCGGCACGCAGACCGCCGACGAGGCCGCCCGCGCGCTGCGCCACGCTGCGCGCCGGATCAGCGGCACGCTGCACACCTTCCGGTGTGCGCTCGACCCGGCCTGGGCCGACCAGCTCCGCGCCGAGCTGGCCTGGCTCTCCGGCACCCTGGCCCGCGAACACGCGTACGCCACCCGGCTCGGCCGGCTCCTGGAGGCGCTGCACCAGCTCTCCGGCGCCTCGCTCCCGGCGGCCCGGCCCGCCTCGGGCGAGGGGCCGGACGGCAGCGACAAGGAACGGGCGGCGCTCGGTGTGGGCGCGGCCCGGGCCGGAGCGCTCCTGGAGCGCCGGCTGACCCTCGCCAGGACCCGCGCCCACTCGGCGGCGCTCCAGGCCATGGGCTCCTCCCGCTTCCACGCCGTCGCCGACGCCGTCGCGCTGCTCGCCTCGGACGTCCCCCTGTCGGCCTCGGCGGCGGAGCCCGCCGACGAGGTGCTGCGCGCACCGGCCGAGCTGGCCGAACAGCGGATGCTGGACGCGGTGGCCGCGCTCCCGCCCGACGAGGCGGTGGAGCCGTACAACGAGGCCCACGACGCCCTCTGGTACCAGGCGCGCCTGCTGCTGCGGCTCCACCGGTACGCGCACGAGATGCTGCGGGGCGTCCCCGATCCGGCGCTCGCCGGGCCGGGACACGCACTGGACCTGCACCGGGACGCGGCAGAGGCCGCCGCGGCCGCCGCGGCGGCGGCACGCACCCCGCGCATCGCCCCCGCGACGGCGTACGCCCTGGGCGTGCTCCACGCCGACCAGCGGCACGAGGTGGAGGCGGCACGCGCCGTGTTCCGTGAGGCATGGCCGTACGCGGCGGCCGTGACCGCGCCATGAGCGACACGCCGGTCCTGGCCGCGGGGTGCGTGCTGTGGCGCCGCGCCCCGGGCGGCGGCCTGGAGATCTGCCTGGTCCACCGGCCCCGTTACGACGACTGGTCCTTCCCCAAGGGCAAGCTGAAGCGCGGCGAGACACCCCTGGAGGCCGCCCTGCGCGAGGTCCTGGAGGAGACGGGCCACCACTGCGCGCCGGGCACGGCCCTGCCCACCGCCCGGTACCTGGCGAACGGGCGCCCCAAGGAGGTCAGCTACTGGGCGGCGGAGGCGGTGGACGGCGCTTTCGAGCCGAACGACGAGGTCGACCGGCTGGCGTGGCTCGCCCCCGGCGCGGCCCGTGCCCGCCTGAGCCGCCCCGGCGACCGCGTCCAGCTGGACGCCTTCCTGGACAGCGCCCCGCAGGTCTGAGGTCCTCGCCGGCCGGCCGCCCCGTCCTGCCCCGCAGGTCGGAGGGCCGCGCCGGCCTGCCCTGCCGACCCGCCGCCGGACCGCCGGACCGCGCATACGCCCCCGCCGGGCCCGCCGGCCACTCCTTCCGGCCACTCCGCCGCGCGGCGGAACCAGCCCGCCCGACACGGTTCACCTGCCGTTCACTCTCCCCCGCAGACCGCTTCACCTGTTCTGCCTAATTTCGGACGTACAAGGTGCACGGCGCCAAGCCGCCGCACCGATCCTCATCGCACGCCGCCTCGTCCCCACCAGCCGCGGCGGCTCCTGGAAGGAACACCCCGAAAGTGAAGCTTCAGCGCAAGAACCGGCTTCGTGCCACCGCGCTCGGTGCCCTCGCCGTCTCCGGCGCCCTGGTCCTCACGGCGTGCGGTTCGGATGACAACACCGGCGCCGACGCTGACGGCGGCAAGACCAGCGCCGCCGCGTCGAACATCAAGTGCGACGGCGCCGAGGGCCAGCTGCGCGCTTCCGGGTCCAGCGCCCAGAAGAACGCGATGGACCTCTGGGTCAAGAACTACATGGCCGCCTGCTCCGGCGTGGAGATCAACTACGCCTCCTCGTCCTCCGGCGAGGGCATCGTCGCGTTCAACCAGGGCACCGTCGGCTTCGCCGGCTCGGACTCGGCCCTGAAGCCCGACGAGGTCGCCGACTCGAAGAAGATCTGCAAGACCGGCCAGGGCATCAACCTCCCGATGGTCGGCGGACCGGTCGCGATCGGCTTCCACCTCGACGGTGTCGACAAGCTCACGCTGGACGCCTCCACGATCGCCCAGATCTTCGACACCAAGATCACGAAGTGGAACGACAAGGCGATCGCCGCGCTCAACGAGGGCGTCGACCTCCCGGACAAGGCCATCCAGCCCTACCACCGCTCCGAGGACTCCGGCACCACGCAGAACCTCGGCAAGTACCTGAACGCCGCGGCCCCGAGCGACTGGAAGTACGAGGCCGAGAAGAAGTGGCCCGCCCCCGGTGGCCAGGCCGCCTCCGGCTCCTCCGGCATCGCCAGCCAGGTGAAGTCCGTCGACGGCTCCATCGGCTACTTCGAGCTGTCGTACGCCAAGTCGCAGGACATCACCACCGTCGACATCAACACCGGTGGCGCCAACCCGGTCGAGGCCACCTCGGAGAACGCCTCCAAGGCCATCGCCGCCGCCAAGGTCAAGGGCACCGGCAAGGACCTGGCGCTCGACCTCGACTACACCACCAAGGCCGAGGGCGCCTACCCGCTGGTCCTCGTGACGTACGAGGTCGTCTGCGACACCGGTAACAAGGCCGACACCCTCGGCACCGTCAAGTCCTTCCTGACCTACACCGCCTCCGCGGACGGCCAGAAGGTCCTCACCGACGCCGGCTACGCCCCGATCCCCGAGGCGATCAACGCCAAGGTCCGCGAGACGGTCGCCGGCCTGAAGTAACGCACGACGCGCACGCACAGGCGGGCCGGTCCGGCGCACCCCTCCGGACCGGCCCCCACCGCCCGACCCATCCGGTGCACCGCCGCCAGGGGAGCCAGCCGCTCCCCCACACAGACCGGAAAGACCATGGCTTCCACGACACCGCTCGACATCCCACCGGCTCCGCCGGAAACACGCGACCGCCCCAAATCCACCGGGCGCGCAGGCGACAAGATCTTCCTGGGCCTCTCACGCGGCTCAGGCATTCTGCTGCTCGTGCTCATGGCGTCGATCGCCGTGTTCCTCAGCTACCGCGCCTACCTCGCCATATCGAAGGACGAGGGCAACTTCCTCACCACCTTCGACTGGAACCCGTCCGGTGACCCGCCGGTCTTCGGCATCGCGGTCCTGCTCTTCGGCACGGTCGTCAGCTCGATCATCGCGATGGTCATCGCGGTTCCGATCGCTGTCGGCATCGCCCTCTTCATCTCGCACTACGCGCCGCGCAAGCTGGCCGCCCCCCTCGCCTACGTGATCGACCTGCTCGCCGCGGTGCCCAGCATCGTCTACGGCATCTGGGGCGCTCTCGTCCTCGTCCCGTACCTGGAGGGCCTGAACCTCTGGCTCGACCAGTTCTTCGGCTGGACGTACATCTTCGAGAAGACCGAGATCGGTGTCGCCCGCTCGCTCTTCACCGTCGGCATCCTGCTCGCGATCATGATCCTGCCGATCGTGACCAGCGTCAGCCGCGAGGTCTTCCTCCAGGTCCCGAAGATGAACGAGGAAGCGGCGCTCGCCCTCGGCGCCACCCGCTGGGAGGTCATCCGCCTCTCGGTGCTGCCCTTCGGCCGCTCCGGCATCATCTCGGCCTCGATGCTCGGCCTGGGCCGTGCGCTCGGCGAGACGATGGCCGTCGCCACGGTCCTGTCGCCGAGCTTCCTCATCTCGATGCACCTGCTCAATCCGGGCGGCGGAACCTTCGCCCAGAACATCGCGGCCAAGTTCGGTGAGGCCAACCCCCTCGGACGTGACGCCCTGATCGCCTCGGGCCTCGTCCTCTTCGTCCTCACCCTGCTGGTCAACGGCGCGGCCCGGCTCATCATCGCCCGCCGCAAGGAGTACTCGGGGGCCAACGCATGAGCAACGCCACCACCACCGGCATCCAGGACAACCGTCCGCGGATCGCACCGGAACCAGGCAAGGGCGGCCTCAGCAGCCGCGCCCTCCCCCGCTGGTCCCCGATCGGCTTCGCCGCCGTCGCGATCGCGCTCGGCGTGGGGATCTCCCTCGCAGCCGGCTGGCACAGCCGCATCCAGTGGGGCCTGATCTCCGCCCTGCTCTTCCTGGCCCTCTCGTACGTCGCGACGACCGTGGTCGAGAACCAGCGCCAGGCCAAGGACCGCCTCGCCACCAGCATCGTGTGGGTGTGCTTCCTCATCGCGATCGTCCCGCTCGCCTCACTGCTCTGGACCACGATCGTCCGCGGCTCCGAGCGTCTCGACGGCTACTTCCTCACCCACTCGATGGCCGGTGTCCTCGGTCCCGAGGCCAGCGGCGGTGTCTACCACGCGCTGATCGGCACCCTGGAGCAGGTCGGGATCGCCACGGTGATCGCCGCCCCGATCGGACTGCTGACCGCGGTCTACCTGGTCGAGTACGGCAAGGGCGCGCTCGCCAAGGCCGTCACCTTCTTCGTCGACGTCATGACGGGCATCCCGTCCATCGTGGCCGGTCTCTTCATCCTGTCGATCATGCTGATGGCGGGCATCGAACCGTCCGGTCTCATGGGCGCGCTGGCCCTGACGATCCTGATGATCCCCGTCGTGGTCCGCTCCACCGAGGAGATGCTCAAGCTCGTCCCCAACGAGCTCCGCGAGGCCTCCCTCGCCCTGGGCATCCCGAAGTGGCGCACCATCCTGAAGGTGGTTCTGCCCACCGCGATCGGCGGCATCACGACGGGCGTCATGCTCGCCATCGCCCGTATCGCCGGAGAGACCGCGCCGATCATCCTGCTGGTCTTCGGCAGTCAGCTGATCAACACCAACCCCTTCGAAGGCGCCCAGTCCTCGCTGCCGTTCTACATCTACGAGCAGTACAAGGTGGGTGAGGCCGCGTCCTTCGACCGCGCCTGGGCCGCCGCACTGGTGCTGATCGCCTTCGTCATGATCCTCAATCTGGTGGCCCGCGGCATCGCCCGCTGGAAGGCCCCGAAGACCGGCCGCTGAGGCCACGCAGAAAGCAGTTGATTCCACATGGCCAAGCGCATCGACATCGGCGGACTCTCCGCCTTCTACGGCTCCCACAAGGCCATCGAGGACATCTCGATGACGGTGGAGCCCCGCTCCGTGACCGCCTTCATCGGCCCGTCCGGCTGCGGTAAGTCCACCTTCCTGCGCACCCTGAACCGCATGCACGAGGTCACCCCCGGTGGCCGCGTCGAGGGCAAGGTGCTGCTGGACGACGAGAACCTGTACGGCTCCGGCGTCGACCCCGTCACCGTGCGCCGCACGGTGGGCATGGTCTTCCAGCGCCCGAACCCCTTCCCGACCATGTCGATCTTCGACAACGTCGCGGCGGGCCTGCGGCTGAACGGCTCGTACCGCAAGAGCGAGCTGTCGGACATCGTCGAGAGGTCCCTCAAGGGCGCCAACCTCTGGAACGAGGTCAAGGACCGCCTGAACAAGCCGGGCTCCGGGCTCTCCGGCGGTCAGCAGCAGCGCCTGTGCATCGCCCGCGCGATCGCGGTCGAGCCGGACGTGCTGCTGATGGACGAGCCGTGCTCGGCGCTCGACCCGATCTCCACCCTCGCCATCGAGGACCTGATCGGCGAGCTGAAGGAGCGCTTCACGATCGTCATCGTGACGCACAACATGCAGCAGGCGGCACGCGTCTCGGACCGTACGGCGTTCTTCAACCTCTCGGCGGTGGGCAAGCCCGGCCGGCTGATCGAGATCGACGAGACGGAGCGGATCTTCTCCAACCCGTCGGTCCAGGCGACCGAGGACTACATCTCGGGCCGCTTCGGATAACCACAGACGGCCTTGGGGTGCTGCATGGCGGTGCCACCACAAGGCGAAGGGCCCGCCCCCGCTCTCCACAGGAGAGCAGGGGCGGACCCATGAGCACCAAGACGGGCCCAATCAAGCCCAACCCGGCAAAAGCAAGCCCGCCCGGCGAACTCAAGCTCAGCCAGCCCGCACAATCAAGCCCAACCCGGCAAAACCAAGCCCGCCCGGCGATTGAGGGCATCCTTTTGAGCCCGTCCGGCGATTGAGGACATCTTTTCAAGCCCGTCCGGCGCTTGAGGACACCTCACCCGAAGAGCAGCACAACAACCCCGTAGCTGAGCGCCGCCACCAACGCCGCAGCCGGCATGGTGATGAACCACCCCAGGATGATGTTCTTGGCCACCCCCCACCGCACGGCGTTCACCCGCTTCGTGGCGCCGACACCCATGATCGCCGAGGTGATCACATGAGTCGTGGAGATCGGTGCGTGGAAGAGGAACGCCGAGCCGAACATGATCGACGCCCCCGTCGTCTCCGCGGCGAAGCCCTGCGGCGGGTCCAGCTCGATGATCTTGCGGCCGAGCGTACGCATGATGCGCCAGCCGCCCGCGTACGTCCCGAGGGACAGCATCGCCGCACAGGCGATCTTCACCCAGACCGGGATCTCGTCGTTCGGGCCCTCGACATCGGCGATGACCAGTGCCATCACCACGATGCCCATCGTCTTCTGGGCGTCCTGCAGACCGTGTCCGAGCGCCATGCCCGCAGCCGAGACCGTCTGCGCGATCCGGAAGCCGCGCTTGGCCTTGTGGGGGTTGGTCTTCCGGAATATCCACATGATCCCGACCATCACCAGATAGCCGACGACCAGGCCTATGACCGGCGACAGGAACATCGGGATGACGATCTTGGACAGCACGCCGTCCCAGTGCACCATCGTCCCGCCGGCCAGCGCCGCGCCGACCATGCCGCCGAACAGGGCGTGCGAGGACGACGACGGCAGACCGTAGTACCAGGTGACGAGGTTCCATATGATCGCGCCGACCAGCGCCGCGAAGAGGATGCCCATCCCCTTCTGGCCCTCGGGCGTGGCGATCAGACCTTCGCTGACGGTCTTGGCGACCCCCTGGCCCAGGAAGGCACCTGCGAGGTTCATCACAGCGGCCATCGCCAGAGCCGCACGCGGGGTCAGCGCCCGGGTGGAGACCGAGGTGGCGATGGCGTTCGCCGAGTCGTGGAAGCCGTTCGTATACGTGAAGCCGAGCGCGACACCGATGGTCACGATCAGCGCAAAGGTGTCCACGAGGTTCAGGACTCCTTGACCGCGATGGTCTCCACGGTGTTGGCGACGTGCTCGAACGCGTCAGCCGCCTCTTCCAGCACATCCACGATCTGCTTGAGCTTCAGCACGTCCATGGCGTCGTACTTGCCGTTGAACAGCTGCGCGAGCAGTTTGCGGTGGATCTGGTCGGCCTGGTTCTCCAGGCGGTTGACCTCGATCCAGTACTCGGTGAGGTTGTCCATGGTCCGCAGACTCGGCATGGCCTCGGCGGTGAGTTCCGCCGCCCTGGCCAGGACCTCGATCTGCTGCTCGACACCCTTCGGGAGCTCGTCGATCTGGTACAGCACGACCAGGTCGACGGCCTCCTCCATGAAGTCCATGATGTCGTCGAGCTGTGAGGCGAGGTTGTAGATGTCCTCGCGGTCGAACGGCGTGATGAACGAGGAGTTCAGCTGGTGGAAGATCGCGTGGGTGGCATCGTCCCCCGCGTGCTCCGCTGCCCGCATACGCTCCGCGATCTCGACTCGGGAGGCAGAATCCGCCCCGAGCAGTTCCATCAGGAGCTTCGAGCCCGTGACGATGTTGTCCGCGGATGCGGAAAACATGTCGTAGAAGCTCGTCTCCCTGGGGGTCAGACGAAAGCGCACGTGGGGTCCTCGGGGTGCTTTGGATTCGGTCAGGCTGATGCTAGGCGCATCATCCGGCCACGGCTAACCGGCGTTCTTCAGTGTCGCGCATCGGGCACAGTGATCAGCACGGCCCCCCGGTCACGTTTCGGCTGGATTCGGTACGATATACCCGGCAGGGGTATGCAGACGGTACAGAACGGCACGCGCACCGCAGGCCACGAGGACAACGGGAGGACCCCATGACCACCACCGAGGCCACCGAAGCAGGCGGTACGGAAGCGGTCGTCACCGATCACGACCGCGGCATCCACGGGTACCACCACCAGAAGGAGGAGCACCTCAAGCGGCTGCGCCGCATCGAGGGCCAGATCCGCGGCCTCCAGCGGATGGTGGACGAGGACGTCTACTGCATCGACATACTCACCCAGGTCTCGGCCTCCACCAAGGCCCTGCAGTCCTTCGCACTCCAGCTGCTGGAGGAGCACCTGCGCCACTGCGTCGCGGACGCCGCTCTCAAGGGCGGCGAGGAGATCGACGCGAAGGTCGAGGAGGCCACCAAGGCGATCGCCCGCCTCCTGCGGACCTGACCCCGCCCGGCGGAGGAGAGGTCATCCCCGCTGGCGGCCCTGCCGGGGGATCGTCGGCACCGGCTCGCAGGGCACGTCCCTGACGTTGAGCACCTCGTCGATACGGTCGGGACTGAGCCGGTCCTCGAGCGCGTCCGCCGCGGCGATCATGAGTTCGCCGCAGAGTTCGATCTCGGCGAGGGCCACACAGTCCTGAGCGTTCGGAGCGCTGAGCGTCACCACCTGCGTCACCTCTCTCTGCTGTCGCCGACTCCTGGCGCACCGAGTCCCTAGCGTAGGGAGCGCAACACGCGCCGCGCATGGCACGGACGGACCATTTCGGCCCCCTCCCTACGGCGTTTCCGGGCCACTCCCGCCCTGCTGGACCCGCCCCGTATAGATGTCCGCCTCCGGCGGGAGCTCCACGGAGACCGGCGCCCCGAAGCCGTACAGCAGCATCGTCGAGACCACCGCGACCGCCGGGCCCTCGGTCGCGAAGGTGAAGCGATGACGCACCTTCCGCAGCAGGCCCTCGTCGTCCAGATAGGCGTCGAAGGGCACCGTGTCCGTGCTGAACCCTTTCGCCGCGGCTGCCAGTGCCCCGCGCGAGGACGGCGACGCCTCCCGCGCCGCCCTCCCGAGCTCCGCCGTCCCCCGGTAGTGCCGGACCGCCACCCCGGCCAGCTCCGTCCGCCCGACGTACGTCACCTCACCAGCACCGCGCAGCAACTCGGCGGAGGCCGTCGGATCGGTCACACCGCCGGTGACCAGATTCCCGTCCTCCAGGGCCGTCGTGTCGATCCGTACCCATTTGTCGTCCGGCACCCCGGCCCCACGGTTCTTCATGTACAGCGCACCGGGCGCCAGCAGCTCGGTGATCGGCCGGTGCTCGTCGGAGCCGGCTGCGTCCTTGGGCAGGATGACCTTGATCCGGCCCAGCTGCCTGCGGAAGTCGTACGCCCCCTGGCCCCTGATCGTCACCCTGGTGCCCCCGGCCGCGGTCTCCATCGACGTACGCGTCTCGGCGCTGCCCGCACCGGCGAGCGCCTCGGCCGCCCCGCGCACCACGGCCGCCGGAGCGCCCGCCGGGCCGGCCCGGGCGACGCGTTCACCGGTCACCTCGCCGCCGTCACCACCCGCACCGGAGCATCCGCTGCCCACCGTCACCACTCCTGCGACGGCAAGGGCCAACACAGCCAGCGGCCCGCCTCCGCACCTGCGCTGCTGCACCACCATTGCCTGCCAGCCCCCAACGACGTACACCTGACCGAGTTCCCGCCCGCCTCGCCTAACGACGGCCGGGGCGCCCCGTCACGCCACCGTGCCCCTTCCGGAAGCCGATCGGCCCACTCGGTGACGGCACCGACCGGCCCGCAGTACCGTGGATCCGTGCATGAGGACCCCCCAGCCCACGCCCCGGCCCCGCCGCTCGCTCCGGGCTCCGCACCCACCACCGCCCTCTCCCCGCCGCACAGCACCACCACGGTCGAACGAGGCTCGTTCTGCGTCGCCCGGTGCAGCTGCGGCTGGTCGGGTCCGGCCCGGCGCGCGCGCGACCGGGCCCGCACGGACGCGGCCGAACACCTCGTCGGCGCGGACAGCTGAGCGGTCAGGCGAGCGCTTCCCCCAGCCGACGCACGAGAGGGTCGGAGCCGGGCACCAAGGACGGCTGTACGCACCGGAGCAGTGAGAGGTCTTCCAGCACCTCCCGGATCACGTGCGCCTCCGGCGTCCGGCCGAGAAGGTCGTCGCACCGCGCGGTGGCACGCCCCCATTCCTGGAGCGCGCAGTCCATAAACAGGACGCACCCCAGCACCAGAGCCTGCCTGCTGCTGTCCCCTGCCCGGTCCGCGAGGAGCATGCGGATCGCGCGCAGGAAATGCGTCCCGGCCTCCTGCTCGTCACCCGTCAGACGGGAGGAGAGGGCGTACAGGCCTACGTACCAGCCCTCATCCGGGTTGATCTCCACAGCCCGTACGCAGTCGGCGAGCGCCTCCTCGTAACGCCCTAGCCGCAGACGCAGCTGCGCACGGCCGGCGTACGACCACGCGGCCGGAGCCTCGGCCGCCATGACCAGGCGGTAGTCGGCGGACGCCTCCTCGTGGAGGCCCGCGCGCCGGTACATCTCCGCGCGGTGGGAGACGAACGTCCCAGACCGGGGGTCGATCTCCATGGCCCGCGTGTAGTCGGCGGCGGCCTCCGCGTACCGGCCCAACCGCCGGAGGACCATCCCTCGGTTGAGGACGGCCCAGTCGTAGCGCGGGTTGCTCTCGAGGGCCAGGGAGTGGTCGGCCAGTGCTTCCTCGTAGCGGCCGAGCCGCCGGTACAGCTCCCCGCGGCCGGTGAGGGCCCATTCGTAGCGTGGGTCGGCCTCGATGGCCCGGGTGTAGCCGGCCAGTGCTTCCTCGTGACGGCCGAGCTTCTCGTAGGTGCTCGCCCGGCTGGCGAGGGCCCACGCGTAATCCGGGTCGATCTCGACGGCCCGGGCGTAGTCGGTGAGAGCGTCCTCGTACTCGCCCATGATGTGGTGGACCCGGGCGCGGCTGGCGAAGGCCCACTGGTAGCGCGGGTTGATCCCGATGGCCCGGGTGTAGTCGGCGAGGGCCTCGGCGTGACGGCCCTGGACCTGGTGGACGTACGCCCTGCTCCCGAAGGCCCACGCGTACTGCGGGTTGATCCCGATGGCCCGGGTGTAGTCGGCGATCGCGTCCTCGGGGCGGCCCGACGCCTCGTGGACCTGGGCGCGGCCGCCGTACGCCCACGCGTACCCCGGGTCGAGATCGATGGCGCGGGCGAAGTCCGCGAGGGCCTTGTCGTGGCGGCCCAGGTTCCGGTAGGCGTCCCCGCGGCTTCCGACGGCCCGTGCGTCGAGGGGATCGAGCTGCAGCGCACGGGTACAGGCGGCGACCGCCTCCTCGTGACGGCCCATCAGCCGGTACGTCTCACCACGGCCCGCGTAGGGGCGCGAGGCGTCCGGATCGAGGTCCGTGGCCCGCGCGTAGTCCGCCAGCGCCCTCTCGTGGTCGCCCGCGATCCGGTGCTCCCCGGCCCGGACGGAGTAGGCCAGGGCGCGCCCCGGCGCACCGAGTTCGGGAGCGGCCAGCAGCACTTCCAGCACCGCGGTGCCCGCCCGGTCGTGCTCACCGGCGGATTCCAGACGCCGCCCCCAGGCACCGAGGACCGCCGTCTCCGTGTCGTCTCCCGCCTGCCCGAGGATCTGGGCCCAGCGCCGCAGCGTGGCGAGGTCGTGGTCGATCGCGTGGACGGCCTGGTGGAGGGCGTCGGGCAAGGCGGTCCGGTGGTTCGCGCACAGCCGGTGGTAGGTCTCGTTGAGCCGGTGTTCGCGCCAGACGGCGTCCTCCCAGCACCTGGACGTGCCGGCTGCGGTGCCGAGGCCGGACTCCGCATCCAGGCGCCACCTCTCGAACACCTCTGCAAGACGGGTGTGCGCCCGCTGCCACCGGGCCGGCGACCGGCCGCGCTGCAGGCGCAGCATCGCCGCACGCACCACGTCGTGGTAGCGGCACCGGCCCGCCTGCGTGGAGACGAACGCGAGGCCGCGCAGCCACGGGTAGTCGTCGGCGGCGGCCTCCGGCACGGCGGCCCGGTACACGTCCTCGTCGATCTGCAGCGGAAGCGCACAGGCCAGCGCCGCCTCACGCCGCCCGGCGTCCGGCTCCCACTTCAGGAACCGCTCGACCGCCGTCTCCGACGGGTCCCCGAAGCTGTCGCCGCTGCTGGCCTCGCTGCGCGCCAGCATGTCCACCAGCAGCGGAAGCCGCCCCGACAGGCGCAGGACCAGATCGACGCTGGGCTCCTCGGTGACGCCGTGGGTGGCGAGCAGCGTGCGCGCCTCTCCCTCCGTGAACACCTCCAGGCGCACCTCGGTGACCTGGCCCAGCCGGTCGCCCCAGACCCGGGTGTCCAGGCGCGGCCGGCCGGAGAGCACGACCTGGACGTTGACCGGCAGGCCCCCGTACTCCTCGCCGAAGACGATGTCGTGCAGCCAGGCGTCGAGCACGGGCCCGGTCCGCTCGTACACGTCGAAGAACAGCACCACCCGCGCGCACCGCTCCGCGACCTCGGCCAGGTCCTCCAGGAAGACCGGGGCGAGGACGGCTACCGGATTCATCACCAGCTGGACGTCGTCATGACTGCGCAGCCGCATGTTGAGGGCCGCCCGCACCCGGTCCGCGCCCAGCGCGACCTGCTGCGGATCCACCGCGCCGACGAACGCGCCGACCCCGGGCACCATGCCCAGGCCGACCAGCCCGACCTGGGCGGCCACCGTGCTGGACGGCGAGGCGGGCGGGCTGCCCGAGGGGTCGGTCTGCGGTGCGGGGGCAGCGCTCTCGGCCTGGTGCCTGCGCTGCCGGTAGGTCGCCAGCTGCTTGTCGAACCGCTTGAGCGGGTGCCCCTGCCGGCCCAGCCGGGCACTGACGGCCTCCATCGCCTCGACGGCGTCGTGCACCTCGTCGTCCACGAACGCCGTGACGACGGTGGACTGCTCGCGGGCGGTGGACTCCCACTGCCGTACGAGGGTGGACTTGCCCACACCCCCGTTGCCGCGCACATGGAACAGGAACGGGAAGTCGGCTTCCTCGGGATCACGCGCGAACGTCTCCCGGAACACCGCGAGCTCACCGCGGCGCCCCACGAACCCCGTCCGCTCGTGCCGACGATTGACTTCCTGCCGTGTCAGCCGCCGACCGGCCACATGCACCACCCCCCGGATCTCCGGCCATGATGCCGCGCCGTCGGCGGCACGGGCTCGGAACCACCGAAGTGGCCACCGTGGGGCTGCCCCGGCCCATGCGTGAGGGGCGCCCCCCGCGGGACGCCCCTCATGAACCGCCGGTTCTCTCCGCCTACGCGGCGAGGTCCCTCTCGCCGGGCGCGCCGCCCCGGCCGGAGCCCGTGCTCGGCTCCGGAATCCCCTGCGCCCCGCCGCGCCCGTCCGCAGCGGTGACCGCTTTGCCCGAGCGGACGAGCCGGCCAACCGCTCCGGCGCGGGCCACGGCCCCCACCAGAGGAGTCAGCAGCATCATCGCGAGCGGGGCGAGCAGCAGCGCCACAGCGGTGCCGAGAGCGAAGCCGCCGATCACGTCGGTCGGGTAGTGCACGCCCATGTAGACGCGGCAGAAGCCCTCGAGGAGTGCCAGCGCGATCGCCACCAGGCCGAACTTCCTGTTGGCCACGAACAGCCCCACGGCGATCGCCATCGCCATCGTCGCGTGGTCGCTCACGAAGGAGAAGTCCGTCTTGCCCTTCACCAGGACTTCGAGTCCCTTGTGGTCGAAGAACGGACGTGGCCGCTCCACGAAGCCCCTGATCGGGATGTTGACGAGCAACGCGATCCCGGCGGCGAGCGGTGCCCACACGAGCCCGGCAACCGCCGTCACCGAGTCCTCGGTCGTCCCGCGTCGGCGCACGCTCCACCAGCACCACAGGACCGCCAGGACCATGGCGAGCATGATCCCGAATTCACCGACGAACTCCATGACCCGGTCGAACCAGGTCGGAGCGGCCTTCGCCAGCCCGTTGATGTCGTAGAGCAGGCTGACATCGGGGTTCGACCCATCGAGTGCGAGTCCAGCCATCTGCCGCGGCCCCTTGCCTTGTCTGCTTCTGCTGCGACGCACAACGGCGTGCGTCGCCTTGGTCTGACCCCCGTGGTCGGTGCGGATTCGGTGCCGCGCCACGCCATGATGCCGTCACGCCTGACCGGTCTGGACAGCCGCGCATGGTCATGTGCGCATGCTGTCCCAGTCCAGGGAACGGTCTGTCAGCTCTCTGCGTTCCGCTCTCCACCGAATGATCACCATGACGTTATCGAAGAGTGACTCATCGTCGCAGCTCAGGGCCTGGGCTTCACGGAGAGTTCCGGCCACGGCCGACTGCCCGTCAGCTTTCCGGGAGCGCGGTGGGAAGCGCCGCGGCCCCGTCCTTCGTGACCCTTGTCGCACCGAAGTAGTCGGGGGTGTCGATCTTGTCGAACCGGATCACCGCGCCGGTGTACGGCGCGTTGATCATGTAGCCGCCCCCGACGTAGAGCCCCACGTGCCGGATGGCCCGCGAGTTGTTCAGATCGTCCGAAAAGAACACCAGGTCTCCGGGGAGGAGCTCCTCCCGTGAGGGGTGCGGGCCGGCGTTGTACTGGTCGTTCGCCACCCGGGGCAGCTCGATGTCGACCGTCCGGTACGCGGCCTGAGTCAGCCCGGAACAGTCGAACCGGCCCCCCTGGTCGGCCGTCCCGTTCCCGCCCCAGAGGTAGGGGGTACCCAGCTTCTTCTGCGCGAAGTAGATGGCCCCGGCGGCCTGCTGCGAAGGCTGCACCCGGCCGACCGGCTTGGCGAAACTCTTCTCCAGGGAACGGATGATCTTCACGTAGTTCTGCGTCTCGCTGATCGCGGGCACCCCGCCCGCCCGGATCACGCGGTACGCACCCGCGTTGTACGCGGCGAGCATGTTGTCGGTCGGGTCGCCCGGGACCTTCTTGACGTAGCCGGCGATCTCGCAGTCGTAGGACGCGGCGGACGGGATCGCGTCGGCCGGATCCCACACGTCCCGGTCCCCGTCCTTGTCCCCGTCGATGCCGTGAGTGGCCCAGGTCCCGGGGATGAACTGCGCGATGCCCTGCGCGGCGGCATGGCTCTGGGCGCGCGGATTCCAGCCACTTTCCTGATACAACTGCGCGGCCAGCAGGGCGGGGTTGATGGCGGGGCACAGATTGCCCCACTTCTCGACGAGCGGCTGGTACCGCGCGGGCACGGCCCCCTTGGCCAGCCCGACGGCCCCGCTCGCCCCGGAGATCCCGGCGGCGGCGGAGTACGTCCCGACGACGAGCAGGGCGATGAAGCACAGGCCCAGCCCGATCCCACCGCCGACGAACACCCAGTATTTCCGCACGCCTCAACCATCCCCCATTCGGGCGCGGTTCACGACGCGATTCGCTGGTGTGTACGGGTGGATGGAGGCATGAGGGGGCGTCAGGGGCGGCCGAGGGGGATCAGGGGGCGCCGGCGGACCAGAAGGGCGAGCGGATGTTGGGGCGGGGGATGTGCTCCATGCCCTCGTAGGTGGGGGCCGTCGCCTTGGTGGTGGATTCAGCGACCTCCGACTCCTCGACGCAGGGGCTGTCCACCTCGAAGAACACTTGCCCCTCGCCTCCGACGATCAGACTTACACCGAAACCATCCTTTGTCTGGGCAAAGATTGCCGGCACATCCGGGTCATTGTTGATGGATTTCATCCGATAGCCGCTACTGCGCCATGAGCGATCCACCACGCCCAGGAAACTTCCCCTACGTTGCGCAGACACGATGGTCATCACTGCGCGCCGTCTGGTTACGTCGCAACTCCCAGTGGTTGTCGGGCCGTGGGTCCAGCTGACCGCCGGGCGAACCTGGTCGAACATGTCGTCCAGAATCCTGTCAGCACGATTCGCCGCTTCCTGCATATTCATTCCAGGACTCCCTGTTTCACCAGACGGCTCAACTGCACCAGCGCAACCCGACATGACCAATGCGGCGGCTAGAACTGCAGGTGCGTAGCAGAACGCACGACTCATCGATACTCCTGATTTCGAATCTTGTCAGAACGCCCGGCGGCAATTAGGGCAATGTTGGACGATGACTCCGCATCCCTCTTCGGGTCAAAGTACAGAGAGTGCGCGGCGATTGTCGGACCACTGGATCCGGCGAGCCCGGGGCCGTCATCGACACGGAAGCGCCTTGCGCCGAATTCTTCACTCGCCGGATCCTTGCCGAACCAGAGGTCATCGTCGCCTCTGTCAGCAACGTCACCTGCAAGGAAGGAAAGCGGGCCTAACACGCCAGCCGAAGCACCCACGACCGCCTGCCTTTTCGACGGCACCATTGTCACCCCGTCGTTCTCCGCAGCCCCGACAAAGACGTGGGACTCCCCTACCCCCAGATCCTCGGCACGATCAACGCCCACCCCCGGGCTCCCCACCAAAACGATATCGTCAACTCCTGGAATTCCATCGCCTTGCTGAGTGGCCGCACCCACTGTGCGCGATCCGTACGAGTGCCCGATGGCCGTGAAGTGCGGATCAGCGTTAATGTTCGTAGCAGTCAATCCGCTGGAAAATTCATGCAAGCGCTGCCCACCCTCCACGGCCCGATCATCAAGAGCCACGGAGAAAGTGCCGAGACCGTCGATAGCCTGAGGAGCGTCATATCCGAGCCATGCAATGGCCGCGCTAGATGGGTCGTGGTACCGAGATCCAATCGCCGTGTCACGAGCCCGCTTCAGGTCTCCCTCCGCAAATTCCTTGTCCAAGGAGGTATTTAAGCCGGGCACATAGGTCGAAACGTTCTTTGCTGTATCAGGGTTGCCGAACGCGACGATCGCTCGCCCGTTTCCCTCGTCGCTGACACCCAGCAGGTACATCGGCGGTTCCCCAGGCTTGGCAGCCGCCCCCAACTGCCGATCAATCTCCCGCAGCCCCGCCAACTGCGTCACCGCCTTCTCGTCGTCCCGCCCCTCCAACTCCCCGATCAGCAGCCGCAGGTTGTCCCGGTTGGCCGCGTCGCGGACGAGGGCCGGGATGCCGTCCAGGTTCCCGATCTGGTCCGGGTAGACCGCGAGGTACTCCTCGCGCTGTTCCTGGGTCAGCCCCGCCCACCAGTCACGCCGCTCCGCCGGAGACGCGCCGAGCGGGATGGCGTCCTTCAGGTAGGCCCCCGCCGCCCCCCGCACCGCCGCCGCGTCACCCGCCGCGTCCTTCCAGGTGGAGTCCGGGACCTTCAGCCCCTCTTCCGCCTTCAGCCGGCGCAGGATTCCCGCGTATCGCCAGTCGATCTCGGAGGCGGCCCGCACCGCCCCCGTCACCCGGTCCGCGATGTCCTGCGCCTTGGCCGCGTGGGGGTTGGGCGCGACCAGGCCCGACGGCGGGACCAGCCCCGGAAGGCCGTTCGACGACGCCGTCCCGCCTCGCAGCGGCGCACCGTCGACGAGCCCCGCGCCCGCAGCCGGGTACGTCACCGAGCCGTCCGCGTGCACCGTGAACTTCAGTGCGGCCGCGTCCTCCAGGGCCTCGTTCAAAGCCCGTTGCTGCGTCTTCAGCTCGTGGGCCAGGGAGTTCAGCGTCGTACGGAGCAACCCGCACTCGGTGTACACGTACTGGAAGTTCCGCCCCAGCTGCCGCAGCCGCGCGACCACCGCCCGTGCCGCCTCGCCCTCCTGCGTGTCGCGGAGGCCGGTGAGCAACTGCTGCTCGATGCGGTCCCGCGCCGCGTCGGCCCGGTTGCTCGACCTGCCCCAGCCGTCGGCCGCGCCCTCCAGCTCGGCGCACTCCAGGTCCCGTAACTCCGCCCAGGTCAGCATCCGCGTCACCGCTCGTCACCTACGCAGGGCTTCACCGAGGCGAAGGACGACCTGACGGCCTCGTTCGTGGCGCCCTGCGTACGCGCGACGTCCCGCAGCCCGGCTGCCAGGCTTCCGCACTCGCCCTGCGCCGCCTGGAACCGCCGCTCCCAGGACTCCCGTACGGCCGCCAGCTCCGCGAGCGCGGTCAGCCGGCCGGCCTCCGCCGTGAGCCGCCGGTGTGCCAGCCCCAACTCCGCGCGTACGGGAACCAGCTGGGTAGCCAGCTCCGCAGCGCCCCCTGCGGCCCGCAACCACGGCCCGTCGCTGTGACGCAACCTCGGGCCGCAGCCGCCCCCGGCCGGCGGCGGGCCCGCCGGATCATTGAGTTCTTGTGCCACGGCCATCCCGCTCACCCCGTTCTCGATCACGGAGCGGCACTGTGCCAAACCCGGCGTACCCGACACGCCGGGTGTACCCCCGGCGCGAGCCGGACCCCCGCCCCCGCAAGGACGGAATCCCACCGACATCACCCGAACGCGCGACCCGGAACCGCCCGGAAGGAGACACCGTCCCTCCCCGCACCACCCCGACCAGCCGAAAGGGCCCCATGACCACCGCGAACGCGACCCGCTTCCTCTACATCGCCCGGCACGGCGAGGCGTCCACGGACGAGACCGAACTGACGGAACGGGGCCGGCGCCAGGCAGCCCTCCTCGGCGAGCGGCTCCGGGGCACACCTCTCTCCGCTGTCCACCACGGCCCGCTCCCCCGGGCCGCCCAGACCGCCCGGCTGGTCCATGAGCGGCTGGAAAGGGGCATTCCCCTGCATGCCTCGGAGCCGGCCGGGGACTACGTCCCGTACGTCCCGCGCCGGGAAGAACTCCCCGAAGAGTCGGCGGACCGGTTCCTCGGGTTCGTGGAGCAGTTCCCGGAGGACGAGCGCAGCCGGGGCCCCGAGCTGGCCCGCGCCGCGCAGGAACGGTTCACCGGGCCGGTGGACGGTGCGGAGCCCCGCCATGAACTGGTCGTCACGCACGCGTTCCTGGCCGCCTGGCTGGTACGGGACGCCCTCGACGCGCCCGCCTGGCGCTGGCTGGGCCTCAACCACGCCAACGCGGCGCTGACCGTCATCCGGTACACGCCCGGCAGGCCTGCCGCCCTGGTCATGGTCAACGACATGGGCCACCTCCCCACAGAGCTCCGCTGGACCGGTTTCCCACCCGAGTTCCGGGCATGAACCGGGCCTCACCCGGCACCTGCCTGTCCCCCGGACGGATGGTTTACGGGGCGGTGTCCTCGCGGTCCGGGGTTATGCCGGCCACTCTTCGTGATCATGCAAGGCGTGATCTCCGTACGCCACAACTCATCACGCGCCCGCCGGTTGTTGACGGCCGCAGGGCTCGCCACGGCCGCCCTGGCCGCATCGCTTCCCGCAGGGCCGTCGGCGCAGGCCGCCGCATCCGCGTCCGTACCCCCGCCCCGGGTGGCCACCCCCGCCGAGGCGCGCACCGCCGCCTGGCTGCGCGCACACCCTGAGGAGGCCGGCCGCTTCTTCCGGGAACTGCCCAAGGGAGGTGACCTGCACAATCACCTGTCCGGCGCGGTCCGCACCGAGTACCTCATCCAGCTCGCGGCCGACGACAAACTCTGCATCGACGCCACGATGACCGCCGTCGCACCGCCGTGCGGTACCGGCACCCGGCCGGCCGCGGACGCCCTCACGGACGCCCGTTTCCGGCAGGAGATCGTCCGGGCCTGGTCCATGCAGGACTTCCCGCAGGGCGAGTCGGGCCACGACCACTTCTTCGCCACGTTCGGGAAGTTCGGCGCCGCGACCTCGCACCGCGGGAAGATGCTGGCCGATGTGGCGGGCACCGCCGCCGCACAGAACCAGACATACCTGGAAACCATGGTCAGCCCCGCCTCGGCCGGCGCCAAGCAGCTGGCCGCCGACGTCGGCTGGGACGCCGACCTCGCCGCCATGCACCGCAAACTGCTCGCCGGCGGCCGGCTGGACCAGCTGGTGACGACCGCGAAGCAGGAAGCGGACACGGCCGACACGGAGTTCCGCGACACCGCGGACTGCGCGACCGCTGCCCCCCGGCCCGCATGCCGGATCACGGTGCGCTGGGTCTCCCAGGTGTCGCGCAACAGCGCCCCGGAGCGCGTCTTCACCCAGATCGCCCTCGGGCTCCGCCTGGCCGAACGCGATCAGCGGTTCGTCGCCGTCAACCTGGTCCAGCCGGAGGACGGCGAGATCTCCCTGCGGGACTACCGCCTGCACATGCGCATGCTGAACTACCTGCACGGCGTCTACCCCCGTGCCCACATCACCCTGCACGCGGGCGAGCTCGTCCCCGGCCTGGTGAAGCCCGAGGACCTGACCTTCCACATCGACGACGCCGTACGCACCGGCCAGGCCGAGCGCATCGGTCACGGTGTCGACCTCGTGCACGAGGACCGCTGGCAGCGCCTCGCCCGCGACATGGCCCGCCGCCAGATCGCCGTGGAGGTCCCGCTCACCAGCAACGCGCAGATCCTCCAGGTCGAGGGTGACGAGCACCCGTTCCCCGTCTACCGGAAGTACGGGGTCCCCGTGGTGCTGTCCACCGACGACCCCGGGGTCTCGCGCGGTGACATCGGCCAGGAGTACCGCCGGGCGGCCCGTACGTACGGACTCGGCTACCCGGAGCTGAAGGACCTGGCCCGGGCCTCCCTGGAGTACGGCTTCCTGCCGGGCCGCAGCCTGTGGCGTTCCGACCCCGTGCGCCAGGGCTTCCGCCCGGTCGCGGAGTGCCAGGTCATGGAATCGGCGCGCTGCGCCCGGTTCACGGCCCAGAACCCTAAGGCCCGACTGGAGTTGCGCCAGGAGCGCTCCTTCGGAGCGTTCGAGGCCCGCTACGCCGGCTGATCCTCCGTCCTGGTCCGGGGCGGGCCGGTGCCCGCGACCGCAGCACCTGCCCGCCCCCGCACCCGGCCGCTTCCGCCGGATCGCCCGCAGAGCGCGACGGCCTCCCTACACTGACCGGCATGGCATGCCGCATCAGTGAGCTGGTCATCGACGCCGCCGACCCCGAGCGGCTCGCCGCGTTCTGGAGCGACGTCCTCGGTTACGTCGAGCTCGGCCGGGAGGACGACGGAAGCATCGAGATCGGGCCGCCCGACGCCGGGTTCGGCGGCCCGCAGCCCACTCTCGTCCTCAGCCCCGGCGGCGATCCGCGAGCCGGGAAGCTCCCGCTGCACATCGACGTCAACGCGACCGACCGCGACCAGGACGCCGAGCTGGAGCGGCTGCTCGCCCTCGGCGCGCGGCCCGCCGACGTGGGCCAGACAGGCAACGAGAGCTGGCACGTCCTGGCGGACCCGGAAGGCAACGAATTCTGCCTCCTGCGCACCCGGCTCCAGCCGGTCCGGTCACGCCCCGGCGGTGTCGTCCTCTGAAAGCAACGCGTTGACGCGTTGCAGGACGTCCAGCTGGGCCTCGTTGTAGAACTCGACCACTGCCTGCAGGACCACCGACCGGGTGATCGCCGCTTCCCGGCGGGAGGAGGCCTCCAGGTCGCTCAGGAAGGGGTGGTCCTCCTGCTGTCTGCGGGTTTCGGGCGCGAGGCCCTCCGCGATCCGATGCCGCACCTCCTCGGGAGCGTCCTCGGGAAGGACCTCGAACTCGGCGGCCACAGCGCTGCGAGGCCCTTCGAGCTGCTCCTGAAGTGCGGACATCGCCGCAGGGTTGAGGATGCTGGAGTACGCCAGCAGGAAGGACCGCTGTGACTCCGGCAGGTCGTGAGCCGGCGTCCTGAATTCCGCGGGCAGGTCGACCGAGGCCCGGTCGGCCAGGATCGCCGCCAGTTCCTGCCGCATCCGCTGCTGACGTTCGATGCTCGTGGCGAGTTCGGCGTCCAGGGCACGCAGGATCTGCTCCCCTCGCTCGTCGGCGGCCTCGAAGGAGGGGATGTCCGACAACGGCACGCCGAGGTCGACCAGCCTGCGGATGCGCAGCAGGCGGACCAGGTGCTTGATGCCGTACCGCTTGTAGCCGTTGGGTGCTCGTTCCGGCTCGTCCAGCAGACCGATCGCGTGATAGTGCCGGACCGTCTTCAGCGTCGTACCGGCGAGTTCGGCCAGCTGACTCGTGCTCCACGCCACCGGCAGCCCTTTCCTGGGGTGCTCCGCTCCTGGAGGGGGACGGTCCATTCAAGACCGTGCCCCAGGGGCATGGTCAACCCCCGACCGCACCGGACCCCTCTCCCGAGCGAGCCGGGCTTGACCATGCCCCGAGGGCACGGAGTGCGATGGGAGGCGACCACAGCCGTAGAACGAGACCCGGAGACTCGACATGAAACGACAACGCGTCATCGGCCGGAGCTCGGCTCTGGCGGTCGTCCTCGGCCTCAGCAGCACGCTGCTCGCGGCGCCCGCTGTCGCCGACGGGCCACGTGCGCCGCAGGTGCGGTGGGGCACCTGCCCGGACGAAGTCGTGGCCGAGGCGGCTCCGACCGTCCTCCAGTGCGGCACCGTTTCCGTCCCGGTGGACCACGCCGACCCCGGGAGCGACCGGATCGACCTCATGATCTCCCGGCTGGCCAGCACCGACGCGGACAAGCGGCGCGGAACACTCATGCTCAATCCGGGCGGTCCCGGAGGGTCAGGGCTGGCGCTGCCCGCGCTGCTGGTGGCCCAGGGCATCCCCGCCGACGTACTGGACAGCTACGACCTGATCGGCATGGACACCCGCGGCATCGGGCATTCGGCACCGGTCTCGTGCGGGCTCACGCCGGAAGGCCCCTACATCGCCAACATCCCTCCGTACGCGGCGGACGACGCGGCGGTCACCGCGCAGGCGAAGGTCGCCGAGCAGGTGGCCCAGCAGTGTGCGGAGCACGACAGCGACGGATTGCTGCGCCACCTGACCACCGCGAACACCGCCCGCGACCTGGACCTCATCCGGGCCGCGCTCGGCGAGGAGAAGACCAGCTATCTGGGCTACTCCTACGGCACGGCACTGGGCGCCGCCTACGCGTCGATGTTCCCCGGGCGCTCCGACCGGATCGTGCTCGACAGCAACATCGGTGACACCCACCTGGACCGCGACGGGATGCGCCGCTACGCCCTCGGGATGGAGCAGTCGTTCCCGGACTTCGCGAAGTGGGCAGCCGCACGGCACGACAGTTACGGCCTGGGCCGCACCCCCGCGCAGGTCCGCAGGACCTACTTCACCCTCGCCGAGCAACTCGACAAGGCTCCGGTGGCCGGCATCGACGGCAACCTGCTGCGGCTGACCACCTTCGGCCAGCTGTTCAAGAAGCTGCAGTACCCCAAGCTGGCTCAGCAGTGGCAGACACTGGCCAACGGCGACGACACGGCGGCCCGCCGCCTGATGTCACAGAACGCCGCCGCAGCCGAAGTGCCGGCCTCGTTCGACAACTCCCTGTCGGTGTTCCTCGCCGTGACCTGCAACGACATCAAGTGGCCCAGGAACGTCGCCACCTACCGGAGCGGCGTCGCCGAGGACCGCGAGCGCTACCCGCTGTTCGGCGCCGCCACCGCCAACATCACACCCTGCGCCTTCTGGCAGCACGCCCCGGCCGAGCCGCCGGTCGCGGTCAACGACGACGGACCGCGGAACGTGCTCGTCGTACAGAACCTGCGCGACCCGGCAACACCGCACGCCGGCGGGAAGATGCTGCGCCGGAAGTTCGCGGACCGGTCCCGGCTGCTCAGCGTCGACGACGGCGGGCACGGCGCCTACGTCCTCGGCGACAACCCCTGCGCGCTGAACACCACCACGCGCTACCTGGTCGAGGGCCGGATGCCCGACAAGGACACACTCTGCCCCGCCGGTTGATGCCCGGCCCGGGATCGTCCGACCCCTCCCCGTGTCACGTGCCGCCATCCCACTGACACTCCGGCTTCCACGCGCACTCGACCCACAGCACCTTGCCGCCCTGCCCCGGCAGTCCGCCCCGGATCAAGTACGCCCCCCAGCTGTCCGCGTACTCCCGTACGAGATGCAGGCCCCGCCCTCGCTCGGCGAGAACGGCCGACGGGGGCGGAGTGCCGCCTCGGCCGAACGGATCCGGGATCTCCGGGCTGGAGTCCCAGACCCCGACCCGCACCCGGTTACGCCCCGCCCCGCACAGCCGGAGCGAGTACGAGCCCGAGGAGTGCCGGTAGGCGTTGGTGACGAGCTCGCTCGCCAGCAGTTCGGCGGTGTCGATGAGATCCCGCATCCCGTGCACCGTGAGCACGGTCCGCAGAGTCGCCCGGGCGATCCCGGGTCCACGGGGATCCTGCGGAAGTTGCAAGGTGTACGCCCAGGGCGGCGTTACGGTGGCCAGAGCCATTGGAAGTCTCCGTTCACGGAGGAGCGTCGGGATGTGCGTGTCGCATGGCCCGGTGACGAGGCCGCTCCGTCGAGCGGGGTACTTCCGGGCGGGGGGCCTGGGTCAGAGACTAGACTCCCGCAAGGATTACTTGCAGCAAACGCCCGGAATCCTTGAGTTGGACCACTCATTTGAGTGACGCCTCACAACGCCGCTGAGACCAAGGAGAGTTCACATGGCAGGCAGGGCAGCACCGACTGCACGCCGTATGCGGCTGGGGGCGGAACTGCGCAAGCTGCGCGAGCGTGCCGGGCTGACCACCACGCAGGCTGCCGACCTCCTCGGCACGAGCGCGGGGCAGCTCAGCAACATGGAGGTGGCGCGCTTCGGCGTGAGCGCCGACCGGGTGCGGGTCGCGGCCCACGCGTATTCCTGCACGGACCAGCCCCTGATCGAGGCCCTGGCCGCCATGACCGGTGAACGCAAGCGCGGCTGGTGGGAGGAGTACAGGGAAACCCTGCCTCCGAAGCTCCTCGACCTGGCCGAGATCGAGCACCACGGCACAAGCCTGCGGGCTGCGCACAGCATCCATATTCCGGGACTCCTACAGACCGTCGACCACGCGCGTGAGATCTACCGGCAGGCGGTTCCTGAGATCTCGCCGCCCGAGATCGAGCACCGGGTCTCGTACCGCGTGAAGCGACAAGCCGTCCTGTACCGGGATGACGCCGCCCCGTACAGCGCCCTTATCCATGAAGCCGCCCTGCGCATGCGTTTCGGCGGCCCGGAGATCGCCCGCGCCCAGCTTCAGCACCTGCTCTCACAGGGCGAGCGCTCCCACGTGAGCATCAGGGTGATTCCGTTCTCCGCCACGTACTACCCGGGGTCCGGCCAGTCGGTCTACTACGTGCAGGGTCCCGTGCCGGCCCTCGACACCGCGCAGCTCGACCAGTCCCACGGCCCGGTGTTCATCGACTCCGAGGCTCAACTGGCCCAGTACCGGCTACTCCTCGAACGACTGGACGCTGCCGCCTTGCCGGTGGAGCAATCACGAGACCTCATCCACGCCATCGCTCAGGAACTGTGAGGGACCCGAAGATGACCACCCCCGACTGGCAGAAGTCCTCCTACTGCGCGCAGGGCGAAGCCTGCATACACATCGCCGCCGACCAGTCCTCGGTCGCCCTCACCGAGAGCGGTGACCCCACCGGCGCGATACTCCGGACCAGCCCCACCGCCTGGGCCGCCCTCATCCGCACCGTCAAGGAAACCCACCACCGTGGCTGACACCCCCGACGACCTCACCTGGACCCGCGCCGCCCCTGAGGACGCGCAGGGCCCCGGTCCCTGGATCGAGATCGCGTTCGGCCCGGAGGACCTCGTGTACCTCCGTGAGACCGGCGACCCCGACACCGTGGTCACCACCACCGCACAGAAGTGGGAGGCGTTCGCCAAGGGTGTCGTGGCCGGCGAATTCGACCACTTCGCCGAGATCGACTCGGACCGCCGACCCCTCTGACCTCACCCCACCGGTTCGACCGCAGGGCAACTCGCGCCGCGCGGCGGAACCCTGAGCGAGATCAGGTAAGCGTCGATCGTCTCCTCCGCGCACGGGCTGCTGCTGTACGTGCCATGGCCCCAGCCCTCGTAGGTGTGCAGGACGGCGTTACTGCCGAGCTGCTCAGCCACGTTGGTGGCCCAGTTGTAACCGGACGCCGGGTCGTGGATCGAGTTGGTGAGCAGGATGGGCCGGCTGTCCCTCACCTTCAGCCGGTGCTGAGGGTTGTCCGGCTCGGGTGCGCCGAGGCAGGCGGAGACGGACATCAGAGCGCGGGGGTACTTCATGTCCGGGGCGATCCTGCCGATGCGGCGCAATTCCCGGGCGTACCCCTGATAGCCGCGTACCGGCAGGCTCCAGTCCTGGCAGAAGATCTCGAACGAGTTCTCCCCGAGCGCGGGCTCGGAGCTGTCTCCGGTCGTTCCAGCCGCCCTCACCGCCTCCGGCTCGCTCTCCTCCAAGGCGCTCAGAAGCGTGCCCAGCCTCCTCCATTCGGGGTCGTACAGCCGCTTCATCACCATGACGTTGAGGTCGAACGGGGTCAGCGCCCTGCCGTCGTCCGACAACTCCCCCCGCTCTGCGCGTTCCAGCAGTTCCGACCAGAGGGCCCGCACGTCCGAGCCGTGCAGGGCGCAGCTCTCGGTCCGTTCGCACCACGCCACGAACTCGTCGAAGGAGTCCTGGAGCGTGGCGGCCTGCGTGGAGAGGAAGTCCCTCGTGCCCAGGCTGTGGTCCACCACGGACTCCAGGACCATGGCTCGGACACGCTTCGGGTACTGCTCCGCGTACTGCTCGCCGAGCAGCGTGCCGTACGAACTGCCGTGGAAGGTCAGGGCCTTCTCACCGAGGGCGGCGCGGACCGCGTCGAGATCCTTGACCATGCTGAGGGTGTCGACGTGGTCGAAGAGTCCGTTCTCGGTGTTCTTCCGGCAGTCCGCACGCAGTTCACGGTTGTACTTCGCCGTGGCGTCGAAGTCGGCCGGGTTCTTCATGACCGGAGCCGGACGCCTGTCCAGGAGCTCCCGCGAGCAGAGGACCGGGTTGCTGAGCCCCACGCCGCGTGGATCGAAGCTGACGATGTCGAACCGGCTGCGGAGGTGGTCGCTGAACCGGCCCATGTTGCCCTCGCCCACGATCCGGCTCACGCCCGAATCCCCGGGCCCGCCCGGCCCGAACACCATGGAGCCGACCCGCGCGCCCGGGTCCGTGGCCTTGCGCCGGGCGAGCCGGAGGTCGAAGTGCGCCCCGTCCGGGTCGCTCCAGTCCACCGGAACCGAGAGTGCGCCGCACTCCGCCGAGGCGTCGGCCTGGCAGGCTTCCCACTCGATGCGTGCGCCCGCCCCGGCCGGCCCGGTCGAGGGCGGCCGCACCTCCTCCGGGCCTGGCGCACCGCTCGCGACCTCCACCCCCGAGAAGCTGACCGCCACGGCCAGCGCCGAACCCCAGGCGAGGTTCGACCGTGCTCGCCCTCGGCTGCTCCGCCGTACACCCGATGCATGACCGTCCGACACAGCGACTGCCCCCTCACCTCGTCCGAGGCATCGAGCATCGTCCGCGTGGGCGCCGCCAGGTATCCGGCAAGACCCTGGAGTTCGCCCCTAAGGGCCGGCCCGCAGCGAGCGCCTCACGGCCGGCGAGCCAGCACGTGGGTGTCGAGGTAGCCCCGCTCGGAGGCCGGGTCGTGGAGCAGCCGGGCGAACGGTATGAGACCGGCACCGGCGAGCAGTTCGGCGAACTGTTCCACCGGCCAGCTGTAGGCGGGCGCCACCTTGTGGTCGAAGCGGACCGGTTCGGGCCCCTCGGTCCCGAAGAACGACGCCATGAGCAGGCCGCCCGGGGCAAGCACCCGGACCTGCTCGGCGAGCAGCGCGGGCAGTTCGCCGGGCGGGGTGTGAATCATCGAGTAGTGCGCCAGCACACCGCCGAGCGCGCCGTCCTCGACCGGCAGGTCCTCCATGCGCGCCTCGTCGAACCGCAGCGCCGGATGGGCCTGCCGGGCGTGGCCGATCATGCCCGGGGAGAGGTCGAGCCCGAAGGCGTCCAGCCCCAGCTCGCTGAGCATGGCCGTCAGATGCCCCGGGCCGCAGCCGACGTCGGCCGTCCGCAGGTTCCCCGTCCCGCGTACGAGCTCGGCGAAGGTTCCGATCATGGACCGCGCGAACGGCTGTGTCTCCAGCCGGTCGGCGAACATCGACGCGTAGAGCTCGACGACCCCGTCGTAGGCCGTCCCGGTCCTGTCCTGGTGTCCCGCCTCCTGGTGTCCCCTCATGGAACGGAAGCTAACACCGCGCACCGACAAACGGTCCGGGCCGTTGACATCGGTCGAAGGCCGTTGCTTGGCTGGGCGCCAGGAGAACAAGCGTTTACGGGCCGGACTTTGGAGCGTACTGGTGGAGTTCTCGCGGCGTTCCGCACTGTCCGTGATCCCCGCAGCCACGCTCTGGGCACTGTCCCAGAGCCTGCGGGCCGAGGCCGCTCCCGGGCGCGGCGCCGCCGCCTCACATGAGGCTCCCGGCTCCTCGGAGAGAAACCCGGCCGCCCTGCTCACCAACACCGTCGCGGTCTTCGCCGGCACCGCCGAGTCCAACGCCCGCCCCGAGGTCGCCCCCAGACTCGCCTCGCTGCGGGCCACTGCGCGGGCCCGGCTCGCCGCGATGGACGGCGCCGGACCGGACGAGCTCTTCGAGGGCCTGCCGCTCGGCACCAGCGACTCCAATCTGAGCACGTCGTACCAGTACCTCTACGAGATCGCCCTCGCCACCCGACTCGCCGGAACCGACGACACCGCACAGGCCCGCCGCCGGGTCGTCGACGGCCTGGTCCGCCTCCACGACGGCTGGTTCGGTGACCAGTCGAAGGGCTACTACGGCAACTGGTTCCACTGGGAGATCGGCATCCCGGCCCACGTGACCAAGACCCTGGTCCTGCTCGGGGAGGAGATCGCGGCACACCGGCCGGAGCTCCCGGCGACGTACATCGCCTCCATGGACGCGTACCTCCGCAACGGCAAGGACGGTGACGTCGATCTCGACTCCCGGTTCCACACCGGCGCCAATCTCGCCGACATCACGACGAACCGGATCCTCCAGGGCGCCCTGCTCGGGGACGAGACCCGCATCACCAAGGCCCTCGCCGACCAGCTGACCGTCTACTCGACGATCGACCCGTACCGGCCGCGCCACGGGGTCACCGACGGTTTCTACGCCGACGGCTCGTTCGTCCAGCACTCCTCCGTCGCGTACACCGGTTCCTACGGCAAGGGGCTGCTCACCCGGATCGTCCAGACCGTCAAGATCCTCGACGGCACCGGCTACCTCCCCGACGACAGCCTCGTCGGCGTCGTGCGGGGCTGGGTCGCCGACGGCTTCGCCCCGCTGATCTTCGAGGGCTGGATGATGGAGATCGTCAAAGGGCGGGCGGTCTCCCGGACCGGCACGGGATACGCGGACGTCGCCGCCGTCGTGGAGGCCGTCGTCGACCTCTCCGCGCACACCTCGGGCAGCGAGGCCGAAGCGCTCCAGGGGTACGTCAAACACGTGCGGGAGACCTCGAAGGTCGCCCTCGACCCCACGTCCTTCGTCTCCCCCGTCAGCATCGCCCGCTACGCCGACATCCTCGCCTCGCCCGTACCCGCCCGGGGCCTCGGCCCCGCCGCCTCCCACAGCGCGTTCAACGCGATGGACCGCACCGTCCACCGCCGGCCCGGTTACGCCTTCGCCCTCGCCCGCAGCTCCGAACGCGTCAGCAAGTACGAGTACATGAGCGGCGAGAACCTGATGCCCTGGTTCCAGGGCGACGGCGCCCACTACCTCTATCTCTCCGGCGTGGACCAGCGGCAGGCCTTCGGCATCGACTACTTCACCGCCGTCCCGCCCCACCGCCTCGCGGGCGTCACCGCCCCCGCCGGGACCCGGCGCACCGTCCCCGAGCTCTACGGGAACCTCTGGTACGACAACCCGGAGCGCGGCTTCACCTCGTCCTCCGAGTCCCAGAACACGTACGTCTACTTCCCCCGAGCCACCCAGGCGTTCTCCGGCGGCGCCCGCCTCGGCGCGTACGGGGTGGCCGGTCTCGTGCAGTCCGACGACGCCGCGTACGCCGCCCAGCAGGCGGGCACCCTGCCCGCGGACTTCGTCGCCTACCGGGCGGCGGGTGCCACCAGGTCGTGGCTCATGTTCGACGACGAGATCCTCGTCCTCTCCGCAGGCGTGACCGGCCGGGCGGGCCGCGCGGTGACCACGACGGTCGACAGCCGCATCGCCGCCCCTTCCGCCCCCGTCGCCGTCACGGGCGCCCTGCGCGACGGATCCCCCTGGGAGGCCGCCGGAACCGCGCCCCCGGCATGGCTGCGGTACACCGACGAAGCGCAGGGCACAGCAGTCGGCTACGTCTTCCTCGCCGGTCCCGCCCCGGTCGTCGCGCTCGACACGGTCACGCGCAGCCGTCGTCTCGTACGGCTCGCCAACGCGGACACGGCAGTGACCAAGCGGCTCTTCACACTGTCCTACGAGCAGGCCGCCGGAGGACGCCCCCTCGCGGCGGCACACGCCCTCGTCCCGAACGCCTCGGCGCAGCAGCTGGCGTCGTACGCCCACGGCCCGCTCTCCGTGCTGTCCAACACGGTCCGCCTGCAGGCCGCCGTACACGCCCGCCTCGGCATCACCGCCGCCAACGCCTTCACCCCGGGGACGCACCACGCGGGACGTCTCTCGATCGACGGCCCGGCATCGGTGCTGCTGCGCCGGACCGGGGGCGGCACGTACGCCATCGCGGTGTCGGACCCCACGACGAAGCGGCGCACCGTCTCGGTCACCCTCCACGGCCGGCCCCTGCGACGCGTCTCGGCCGACACCGGCGTCCGCGTCCGCCATGTCCCCGGCGGCACCCGCGTCGACGTCACCACGCACCAGGCCTACGGGGGCAGCTTCACGGCGATCCTGGCCGAGAGGCCCTGACCGGAACGGGGAGCTTCCGGCGGCCGGCGAGTGGAAGAATCCGATGATGCCCTCATCATCGGAATCGATCGACGCCTCGGCCTCCGGCACCTGGAAACTCGGCGACCTGACGGTCAACCGCCTCGGCTTCGGCTCCATGCGCCTCCCCCAGAACGGCGCCGCCTTCGGCGACGGAACCCCCAGCGACCGCGCCCGGGCCCTGGAGGTCCTGCGCCGCGCCGTCGAACTCGGCGTGAACCACATCGACACCGCCGCCTTCTACTTCTCATCACTGCGCTCCGCCAACGAGCTCATCAACAGCGCGCTCGCCCCGTACCCCGGCGACCTGGTCATCAGCACCAAGGTCGGGCCCGGCCGGGACCCCTCCGGCGCATGGGTATGGGCCGCTCCGGAGCAGCTGCGCGGCCAGGTCGAGGAGAACCTGCGCCAGCTCGGCCGAGACCACCTGGACGTCGTCAACCTGCGCCTCGCGCGCAGCCAGGCCACCGCCTCCGTCGCCGACCACTTCGGCGCCCTGGCCGACCTCCGCACGGCCGGGCTCATCCGCCACCTCGGCATCTCCAACACCACCCCGGAGCAGCTCGCCGAGGCCCAGGGCATCGCCCCCGTGGTCTGCGTGCAGAACGCGTACGGCATCGGCTCCCCCGCCGAGGACCACGCCTTCCTCCGCGCCTGCGGCGAGCAGGGCATCGCCTTCGTGCCGTTCTTCGCCATCGCCGGCGCGGGCCGCGAGGCAGGATCGGGCGACGACCGGAGCGAGGCGCAGCTGACCGTCGCCGGCCGTCACGGGGCGACACCCGCGCAGGTACGCCTGGCCTGGACGCTCCACCAGGGGCCCCACGTCCTCGCCATCCCCGGCACCGGAAACCCGGACCACCTCACCGAGAACGTGGCCGCCGGCGCGCTGCGGCTCACGCCGGAAGACCTGAGCCTCCTCGCGTCATGAACGGGACCGGGGGCGGGCAGGGTGCGGAGGCCGGGCGGGTCCTGCGCTGGAACCTCTTCATCGGTGGCCACCTGAGCTCCTCCGTACCCGTACGCCTGGTCGAACGCACGGACGAAAGCCAGCTCGTGTGGCTGGAGACCGGCACCCCGATGTGGCGTACGGACCTGCCCCGTGGGGCCCACCTCCGGGACATCGCGCCCGAGCACCGGCCTGCCCGGGGTTATCCGGCGAGGGCGGGCCGGTGGCCCATGGGCAGCGCGCTCATCCACCAGCCGGCCGGGTGCGGCCACGCGGTGTTCTGGTTCTTCGGGCGGAAGCAGAAGTTCGCCGGCTGGTACGTGAATCTTGAGCACCGGACCCATCACGGCGAGGACATCGACGTGACCGACCACGAGCTGGACATCACCGTGGCGGCGGACCGCAGCTGGCGATGGAAGGACGAGCGGTCGTTCGCCGAGAAGACGGGGCACCCCGCGTACTGGTCGGCGGCGGAGGCGGCGGCGATCCGCGCCGAGGGGGAACGCGTGACGCGTCTCGCCGAGTCGGGGGCGTTCCCGTTCGACGGCACCTGGTGCGACTTCAAGCCACCGTCCCACTGGAGGACCCCGGCCCGGGAACCCGCGCCCCTACGCACCGTGCTCTGAGAGGGGAGGCCGCAAGGCTTTCCCCGTACGACCCCTGATGACGCGTCGGCCGGAAGCCACCGGCGCACACACGGCTCTCGAACAGCGCGTACGAATGCCCACCGCCCCGTGAACGCATCGACCGCATCCGGAACCATGGCCACCGTCGTTGCTAGCCGTCACACCGCGTGATACACAGAGTAACCATGCATATGCAGGCAGATCCTTACGCGAGCCGCAGGTCAGGGCGGCTTCTCCGGTCAAACGTGCGAGATCCGGGTAAAGAGACCCGGGAAGGCGTCGTGCGATGCCGGTTTCATCAGCGAAGATAGAGACCGACCCGTGTCGCACGGCGCGGGCTGCGAACTACCCAACAGGGGCGGTGACTTACATGATCCTGGCAGCTGAAAAGGGCGATATCACCACCATCATCGGCGGAATCGCCCCGAACTGGGGGCCGTTCGGGACCCTGGGCAACGAGGCGCGCATCATGATCGAGGTGGTGATGGCGGTAGCCATCCTGCTCTGTCTCGGCATCGCGATCTGGGGTGCGGCGAAGCAGCGCATCGGGGCGACGGCGCTGCGCGACACCTTCAGCGCGGAACAGGGCAAGGGCCTGATCGTGGCGGGGCTGACCGGCGTCTTCATCATCGGATCGCTGGGCACGCTGTTCACCATTGTGTACGGCATGGCTGTCTGACCGGCAGCCAGTCGGCCGCCCTGCCACCGGGCCACCTGTCCCCGTCCACCCACACCATCCGTCCGTCGCGCCCACCGGCAAAGGTTCGTTCCCTGATGTCGAGTCACCACACCGCGTCCACGCGGCAACCAGCACCGCTACGGTCGTACCACGCGGAACCGCACACGGCTGAGGGGGCGTACGCGGCATGAGCCAGGGCGACGAGCGCGGCTACGGCGGCCACGAGCCGGGGGGCCACCCGGACGACGCGTACAGCACCCTCGGCGGGACGCGCCAGACCCGTACGCGTCTGCCCGGCGGCGACGAGGGCGACGGCTACGGCCGCAGGCCAGCCCGGAACTCCCGATCGCTGATCATGGTGGTGGGCGTGGTGGTCCTCCTGGTCGCGGCGATCGCGTTCGCGAACCAGGGCGGGGGCGGCGGGTCGGACGGCGGCACCGAGAAAAAGGCAGAAGCGGCGGGTGCGGGACCCACGGCCGCGACGGGCACGAAGCCGGTCCAGGGCAAGAACGGCACGATCGCCTCGGGCTTCGCGCACGACGAGCAGGGGGCGCAGAGCGCTGCGGCGAATTACGCGGTGGCGCTGGGGTCTGCGGAAATGTTCGACAAGACGAAGCGGGACGGCATCCTGGACGCGGTCATCGCGCCAGAGTCTGTCGACAAGTTCCGGGACACGCTCGACAAGGCCTACTCCACTGACTTCTTCAGAAACGTTGGCCTCAACGACGACGGAACTGCCCCTGCCGGGTTCGCCTTCATCTCACGCACGACACCCATCGGCACGAAAGCGACGAAGTCGTCCACCGACAGCGCGACCGTCGAGGTCTGGTGCTCCGGCCTGATCGGCTTGGCCGGCGAAGGATCGACCAAGCCAGTAACCGATGGCTGGTTCACCATCACCATGGAACTTCAGTGGGTCGGTGGCGACTGGAAGGCCATCACCCATTCCCAGAAGGACGGCCCGGCCCCTGTGGGCGGCGACAACAGGGCGTCCAGCGCCGACGAGATCGCTGGCGCGGTCAACGGGTTCGGAGGCTTCACCTATGCCCGGTAAACCCTGGCGCCGTCCGAGGTCGGTCGTAGCCCTCCTGGCCGCGATGCAGGCCTCGCTCATCGTGTTCGCCGCACGAGCCACTGCCGCCCCGACACCCACGCCCAGCCCCAGCAACAACCCCTGCGACCTCATCTACGGTGCCGCCCGCGACTACTGCGAGGACGGCGAAGCCGGAGCCACCGCCCGCAGCACTCCCCCCGTCACCGACGACGCCCTAGACCCCCTCACCTCCCTCGCCCGCGGCTGCGCCGACGCCGCCGCCTACCTCGTGGGCAAGCTGAGCGAGGCCGTGGAGAGCACCGCGACCGTCGACTTCACCAACTCCACCTTCCGCACCCAGTACGCCGTCGTCTTCGCCGCCTCCACCATCCTCACCCTGGTCCTCTGGCTCTTCGCCGTGGCCAAGCGCGCCATCAGGGGCGTGCCGTTCACCACCGCGATCTCCGAGGCCATCGGCTTCCTCTGGCTCACGGTCCTGGCCTCGGCCTTCACCCCGCTCATCCTGTACGTGGTCGTCTCGGCCACCGACGGCGTCACCGAGGTCATCTCCGCCGCGACAGGCGGGCAGACCGATGTCTTCTTCGGCTCGTTCGCCGAGGCGCTCAAGAAGGGCACCGACATCGGCGGCGGCCCGATCATGCTGATCGTCGTGTCGCTCGTGTCGATCCTCGCCGCCGGCATCCTCTGGCTCGAACTCGTGATCCGGGCCGCCCTGCTCTACGTGGGCGCCCTGCTCGGCGTCGTCGTGTACTCCGGGCTCGTGGACAAGAACATGTGGGGCCACGTGCGCCGCTGGGCGGGCATCATGATCGCCGTGATCATGGTGAAGCCGGTCATCGTCATCGTGCTGGGGCTCGCCGGGGCGCTCTCCGCCGACGACGGACCCAACGCCTTCTCGGCCGTCGTGTCCGGCCTCGCCATCATCCTGCTGGCCATCTTCGCCTCTGCCATGATCTACCGCTTCGTCCCCGGCTTCGGCGACGAGATCCAGGGCGCCCGCACCAACCGTAAGCAGGCCACCGACGGCTCCCAGGCCGCCGCGATGATCAGCTCGCCCGCAGCTCTCGTCTCCCAGGGCATCAAGACGCACAGCGGCCGCGGCGGAGGCGGCGGTGAAGGAGGCGGCGGAGGCGGAGGCGCCAGGCCCGCCAACCCGGCCAGCGGCGGGGTCGCCGCCCACAGCACCCGTACCCCCGGCGGAGGCGGCTCCGCGCCCTCGCCCCGCAGCGGGGCCGGACCCACCTCCGGCACCCCCCACGGCAGCCGCTCCCCCCGAGGCGGTTCAGGCAGCACAGGTAACACGAGCACAGGAGGTGGAGGGCGTTGACGACCCAGTCCCACACGATCGCGCCCCGCCGTACGTATCTCATCGGCCGCGCCCGGCCGAACGCGATCGTCGGCAAGAACCGTGAGACGGGCGAGATCGCGCTGATCATCGCCGGAGCCTTCCTCGGCATGATGAGCGGACTCCTCGTCCCGGTCCTCTCCCTCCGGATCGTCACGCTCGTGGGCTTCCCCATGCTGGCCCTGGCCGTCGTGTACTTCCCCTACAAGGGCCGCACCTTCTACAAGTGGTTCGAGATCAACCGCAGCTTCAAGCGCACCCTGCGCCGGGGCACGGCCTACCGTTCCTCCGCGATGGAGGCCGGGGTCAGCGCCGACGGGCGTGAGGTGGAGATCGGGCCGCCGCCCGGCATCGGCCGGATCAGCTGGCTGGCCGCACCGTTCGGCCCCGACGAGATCGCCGTACTGCTGCACGCCGACCGGCGTACGGTCACCGCCGCCATCGAGATCGAGGGCCCCGGGGTCGGCCTGCGCGACAGCGAGGACCAGGAGGCCCTGGTCGACCGCTTCGGCACCCTGCTCAAGCACGTGGCCAACGGCGACGGCTTCGTGACCCGCCTCCAGATGCTGGCCCGTACGCTGCCCGCCGACCCCGACGCCCACGCCAAGGACGTCGCCCAGCGTGGCGACAGGTCGGCGCCCGGCTGGCTCCAGGAGTCCTACGACCAGCTCCAGTCCATGGTGTCGACCTCCAGCGAGCAGCACCGCGCCTACCTCGTCGCCTGCATGCACTACAGCCGCGACCTGGCGGCCGAGGCCAACGCCATGGCCCGCGCCGTACGCCCCAAGGGCGGCCGCAGGATCGACCGCGACGCGGGACTCGCCGTCGTCATGGCGCGCGAGCTGACCGACATCTGCGCCCGCCTCGCCGAGGCGGACATCAGGGTCCGCCAGCCCCTGGGCCAGAGCCGGCTGGCCTCCCTCGTGCACTCGATGTACGACCCGGACCACCCCATCGACCACATCCAGGCGATGACGAAGCGCAACGCCTGGCCGGCCGAACTCGACGCGGTGGAACCGACCTTCCTCCAGGCCAAGACCCGCGAGTCGACGACCCGCGCCCCCTGGTGCCACTCGACGGCCTGGGTGAAGGAATGGCCGATGACTCCCGTCGGCGTCAACTTCCTGGCCCCCCTCCTCGTCCACACGCCCGACGTGATCCGTACGGTCGCGGTCACCATGGACCTCGAACCCACCGAGGTCGCCATCGAGCGCATGCTCACGGAGAAGACCAACGACGACGCCGAGGCCAGCCGCCAGGCCAAGATGAACCGCACGGTCGACCCGCGCGACATCGCCGCCCACGGCCGGCTCGACCAGCGGGGTGAAGATCTGGCGAGCGGCGCGGCCGGGGTGAATCTGGTGGGGTACATCACCGTGTCGTCCCGGTCCCCCGAGGCACTCGCCCGCGACAAGCGCACGATCCGGGCCTCGGCCGGCAAGTCGTATCTCAAGCTGGAGTGGTGCGACCGGGAGCACCACCGCGCCTTTGTGAACACCTTGCCGTTCGCCACCGGCATCCGTCGCTAACGAGAGGGCAGTCACGCCATGCGAGATCCGCTGTCCGCGTTGTCGGATGCCTTCACCGCCTTCCTCTTCGGGGCCGTGGAGACGACCCGGCTGCCGGTGCGTACGTCGACGGGCCAGGCCCAGGCCGTCTACCTGCCGACCGCCGCGCCCGGCCTCGGCGACTCCGGCGTGATCATCGGGCGTGAGGTGTATTCGGGCAAGGGCTACATCTACGACCCGTTCCAGCTGTACGGGCAGCAGCTGCCCGCCCCGCACTGGCTGGTGCTCGGCGAGTCGGGCAACGGCAAGTCGGCGCTGGAGAAGACCTATGTGCTGCGCCAGCTCCGCTTCCGCGACCGCCAGGTCGTCGTCCTGGACGCCCAGGGTGAGGACGGCGTCGGCGAGTGGAACCTCATCGCCGAGGAGCTGGGCATCACGCCCATCCGCCTCGACCCGACCGCCGCGCTGAACGACGGCATCCGGCTCAATCCGCTCGACCCCTCGATCACCACGACGGGCCAGCTCGCCCTGCTCCGTACGATCATCGAGGTCGCCATGGGCCATGGCCTCGACGAGCGGTCCGGCTTCGCCCTCAAGGTCGCACACGCGTACGTCAACGACACCATCGTCGACCGCCAGCCGGTCCTGATGGACATCGTGGAGCAACTGCGCCACCCGAAGCCCGAGTCCGCCGCGGCGATGAACGTGGACATAGACGACGTACGGGCCTGGGGCCTGGACGTCGCCCTCGTCCTGGACCGGCTCGTCGACGGTGACCTCCGCGGCATGTTCGACGGCCCGACCACGATCGGCATCGACCTCGACGCGCCGCTGATCGTCTTCGACCTCTCGCACATCGACCGGAACTCCATCGCGATGCCGATCCTCATGGCGATCGTCGGTGTCTGGCTGGAGCACACCTGGATCAGGCCCGACCGGAAGAAGCGCATCTTCCTGGTCGAGGAGGCCTGGCACATCATCAACTCGCCCTTCGTGGCGCAGCTCTTCCAGCGCCTGCTGAAGTTCGGCCGACGCCTCGGACTGTCCTTCGTCGCCGTCGTCCACCACCTCAGCGACGTCGTCGACGGAGCCGCGGCGAAGGAAGCGGCGGCCATCCTGAAGATGGCCTCGACCCGCACGATCTACGCCCAGAAGGCGGACGAGGCGAGAGCGACGGGCAAGGTGATCGGCCTGCCCCGGTGGGCGGTCGAGATCATCCCGACGCTGACCCCGGGCATCGCCGTATGGGACGTCAACGGCAACGTCCAGGTCGTCAAACACCTGATCACCGAGGCGGAACGCCCCCTGGTCTTCACCGACCGCGCGATGACCGAGGGTTCCGCGGCGGACCTCCTCCCCGAGGACGTACGGGCCGCGGAGCTGGAGGCGGAGCAGCGGGCGGCACGGATCGAGCACCAGCAACGGCTGAACGAGTCGTCCGAGTCAACGGTGGCATGACATGGCACGCCAGGCACCATCCGGTTCGGGGCGCGGCGGCGAGGGCCAGGGCGGTGTCCCGGACGGGCTGCTGATCGGCCTGCTGGCCTTCCTCTTCGGGCTGACGGTCCTGGCCTGGACGGCCACGGGCCTCGCCGGGCTGTTCGCCCACGGGGGCTGGCCGGACGGTGTCACGTTCCCGCGGACCCCTCTGGCGCTGCGCGCCCTGGCCGTCGAGCCGACGGATCTGCCGGGCGCCTGGCCGGACACCCCGCCGGGCGAGCTCTCCGGGTACGGGCTGTTCTGGGGCCTGTTCATCGGCGAGGTGATGGTGCTGCTGGTCCTGACCGTGTTCGCGGTGGGTGTGGTGGCCCGCTGGCGCCTGGTCCGGAGACAGAGGCGCGCGGCAGCGTACGAATCCGTCCGGGAGCCGGTACGCACAGGCCCGGCGGTCCAGGAGCCCGCACGGGAAACGACGCTCCCCGAGGCAGCACCCCGGACGCCCGCTCCGGCACCCGCCCCCTCACCCGTGGAGGCGGTCCCCATGGAAACGGTCCCGGCCCCACACGCGCAGGAGCCCGCCCTCGCCGCGTACGCGCACGAGCCCGCCCCGCTGGTCCCCACGCCCCGCGCCCCACACATCGTCTACGGCGCGTCCGCCACCCGCCGCCCCGCCGTCGTCCAGGCCATCCGGGACGCCGACGGCCCCGCACTCGTCGTGACCTCGGACCCCACCGTCTGGGCCGAGACGAAGGACGCCCGCAGCAAGCTCGGCCCGGTGCTCGTCTACGACCCGGGCCACCTCTGCGACACCCCGGACCGCCTCCACTGGTCCCCCGTCACGGGCTGCGAGGACCCCGCCGCCGCCGGCTCCCGGGCGGCCGCCCTCCTCGCCCCGGTCCGCCCCCTGGCCAGGGCCGACGCAGCCGTCGCCGACACCGCCCAGACCCTCCTCCGGTGCTGGCTGCACGCCGCCGCCGTGGACGGCCGCCCCTTCCGCCAGGTCCACCGCTGGGCCTCCGGCTCCGGGGCCCACGAGCCGGTCCGTGTGCTCCGTACGCACCCCAAAGCGGCGTCCGGGCTCGCCGGGCTCCTGGAGTCCTCGCTCACCGCCTATCCCGAACGCCGGGACATGGCCCAGGAACTGACCGTACGGGCCTTCGAAGCGCTCTCCTCGGTCCACATCCGGGATGCGTGCACACCCAACCGAGCCGATGCGCTCGTACTGGATTCTTTTGCAGACGAAGGGGGAACGCTCTATGTGGTGGGTGAACCCATCGAGGACCCTCACCACCACCCCGGTGCGATGCCCCTGCTCACCGCACTCGCCTCGCACGTGGTCGAGCACGGCCGCCGCATGGCCGCACGGTCAACCGACGGTCGGCTCGACCCACCAATGACGCTCGTCCTCGACGACGTCGCCGCCGTGGCACCCTTCCCCGAGCTCCCGGACCTGCTTCTCTCCGGCCGGTCCCAGGGGATGCCCGCCCTGGTGTCACTCCGCTCCGAGGAACAGGCACGTGCCCGCTGGCGGGAACGCCTGCCGGCACCCGGCCCGGTCTGACCGCGACGACAGCCGCTCCTACTCCGGCCGACGGACCTCGAACTCCAGCTCCAGGGAATCCGGGTCACCCTGCATCGGCAGCGTCCGCCCCGTGGGGGCGAAGCCGATCCGGCGGTAGGACGCCTCGGCGCGCGCGTTGGCCTCGTGGACGTAGAGCCGCACCCGTTCCAGCGGCGGCCCGTCCAGCGACCAGGCCCAGTCGATCGCCTCGCGGAACAACGCGTCCACCACCCCGCTCCCCCGGTGCTCCGGCCGTACGAACACCCCCACCAGGTGCGCCTGATCGACCTCCGCGGCCTCCCCGAACCCCGGCTCGCCCGCCGGCCGCTCGACGAGCACCGACACCGTCCCCGCCCACTGCCCGTCCGGAGCCTCGGCGACGAACTGACGGACATGCGTACCCTCGGCCGCACTCGCCGTCCGTTCCTGCCAGAACACATCGGGCTTGGCCAGAGCCTGCTCGGAGGTCTCCAGGAAGGCGATCGAGGCGACCGGGTCCCGGAGCGCCGCCAGCCGGATCTCCCTGGCCCGCTCCCACTCCTCCGCCCGCACCGCACGTACGACATAGTCCATCCGCCGATCGTGCCCTGCCGCCCCCACCACGGCAAACGAGATACACCGCCCCTCTCAGCCGTCCAGCGACAGGGCGTTCTTGGCAAGCTCGACGGACTCCTCGGCTGCGGGACCACCCGGATTCTCGGTCGCCAGCGACTGGTTCAGGGCGACGAAGGGACGCATCCTCTCCTCGTAACGGGTGAAGACGGCCGCATGGTCGCCAGGGGACTGGGCCAGGCAGCCCGCCAGCACATGGGCGCCCACGAGCGCCAGGCTGGTGCCCTGCCCCGACAGCGGGGAAGGGCAGTAGCCGGCATCACCGAGCAGGGCCACCCGGCCGCGCGACCAGTGATCCATGCGGATCTGCGCCATGGCGTCACAGTAGAAGTCCGGGGCGTGGAGCGCCGCCTCGGCCAGACGCGCGCCCTCCCACCGCAGCGACGCGAGGCGCTCCGTGACGATCCCGCGCAGCGCGTCGGCGTCACGGGCGAGCGGACCGGACTCGAAGCCGAACGCGACTCTCAGCTCGGTGTTGCCGCGGACGGGCATGATGCCGTAGCCGATGTCACCGTCACGGAGCCACACCTGCCAGTCCTCCAGCGCGAGGAAGTTGTCGGTACCGAACACCGAGAGGTAGCTGCCCAGATGGTGCGAGAACCGCTCCTCGGGGCCGAAGGCCAGCCGCCGCACGGTCGAGTGCAGGCCGTCGGCCCCCACGACGAGGTCGAAGGTCCGGGACTCCGCCCGGGCGAAGTCCACCCGCACGCCCTTCTCGTCCTCGTCGAGCGCGGTGACGGTGTCCCCGAAGAGGTACTCGACGTCCTCGCGGGTACGTTCATGGATCATCCGCACCAGGTCCTCGCGCAGTACCTCGATGTCGTCGCTGTCCAGCCGCCCGCTGCTGTACGTGGCCTCGGTGGACCGGTGGATCTCCTTGCCGTCGGCGTCGAGCACCGACATGCCCCGCATCGTCGTGCGCGCCGCCCGCGCCTCGGGCAGCAGGCCCATCCGCTCGATCACGTCGAGGGCGACGCCCCGGACGTCCACGGCCTGGCCACCGGGCCGCAGGCCCGTCCCACGTTCCACGACCGTCACCGCGAAGCCGTGACGGTTCAGCCAGTAGGCGAGCGCGGGGCCCGCGATCCCGCCGCCCGACACCAGAACAGTACGCATGGAAAGCTCCTCTCGTACGCCGTACGCGTCCACTGAACGTACGGCGTACACAGGGGCCCGATCAACGGCCTCACAGAGGCGCTGATCTAGTACAGATACGCCTGGGCGACTACCTCTGCTGGTACCGTCTGAACTAGTACAGCGACCGAACAGGGGGCACTGTGACAGAGCTCACAGCACGAGGCGGCGAGCCGCCGTACCTGCGCATCGCCTCAGAGATCCGGCAGCGCATCGCGGAAGGCGAACTGGCCCCCGGAGACCGCGTCCCCTCGACCCGCCAGGTCGCCAAGGAGTGGAACGTCGCCCTCGCGACCGCCACCAAAGCCCTGGCGACGCTCCGCACGGAAGGCCTGGTCGAGGCCCGTCCCCGAGCCGGCACCGTCGTCGCGTCCCCGGGACAGCCCCGCAGGCGCAAGCCGGCCCTCGCGCCCACCGAGCAGGACCTGACCACCACCCGCATCGTCCGCACGGCCATCGACATCGCGGACACCGAAGGACTGCCGGCCCTCTCCATGCGCGGGATCGCGGCCCGGCTCGGCGTCGCCCCCATGTCCGCCTACCGCCATGTGACCGGCAAGGACGACCTCATCCTGCTCATGGCGGATGCCGCGTTCGGCGAGGAGACCTACCCCGACCCGGCCCCGGACGGCTGGCGTGCCCGACTCGAACTGGGCGCGCGGACCCTGTGGGCCCTCCACCGACGGCACCCCTGGCTCGCCCAGCTCTCCTCCCTCACCCGCCCCCTGCTCCTCCCCAACCTGATGGTCCACGGCGAATGGTCACTCAGCGCCCTCGACGGACACGGCCTGGACACCACCGCGCTGTTCGACATCCACGTACTGCTCTTCAGCCACGTCCAGGGGCTGGCGGTCCACCTGGAAAGGGAGGCACACGCCGCGGCCACCACAGGCCAGTCCGAGGACCAGTGGATGGACAGCCGGGCCCACACCCTCCAGAGCCTGGTCGGCTCCGGACGCTTCCCGACCTTCGCGAAAGTGGTCGGCTCCTTCGACGACGGCGGCTACGACCTCCACCTCGACACACTCTTCGAACTCGGCCTCAGGGCCCTCCTCGACGGGCTGACCCCCGTCATCGAGGGCACGACCCCCACCCGCCGGTAACCCCCCTCGGCCCGTCGTACCGCGGTACTACGACCGGCGCCACGTCCAGCCCGCGGTCGGACGACCGCCACGCGCCCGCTCCGTAGCGTCGACGACATGATCAGGGCACACGAACTCACCAAGCGGTACGGGCACACAACCGTCGTCCACGGCCTGGACTTCACCGTCCACCCGGGCACCGTCACCGGCTTCCTCGGCCCCAACGGAGCCGGCAAGTCGACCACCATGCGCATGCTGCTCGGACTGGACGCCCCCACCGGCGGCCGGTCCACCATCGGCGGACGCGCCTACACCACCCACCCCGCACCGCTCACCGAGGTCGGGGCCCTCCTGGAAGCCCGGTCGGTCCATCCGGGGCGTACCGCCTTCAACCACCTCATGGCCCTCGCCCACACCCACGGCATCCCCCGCAGCCGCGTCGAACACGTCCTGGAGCTGGCCGGCCTCACCGGAGCCGCCCACAAGAGGATCAAGGGCTTCTCGCTCGGCATGGGACAGCGCCTCGGCATCGCCGCCGCACTCCTCGGCGACCCGGCGACCCTCATCCTCGACGAACCGGTCAACGGACTGGACCCCGAAGGCGTCCTCTGGATCCGCACCCTGCTCACCTCCCTCGCCGCGGAGGGCCGGACCGTCCTCGTCTCCTCACACCTCATGAGCGAGATGGCGCTCACCGCCGACCACCTCGTCGTCATCGGCCGCGGCCGGCTCCTCGCCGACACCACCGTCGGCGAACTGGTCCGCGCGGCGGGCGGCGCCTCGGTCAAGGTCGTCACCCCGCAGGCCGGTGCCCTGCGCACCCTGCTCACCGGCCCCGGCGTGCGGATCATGACCGGTGCCACCGACGAGCTCACCGTCCACGGCGCCGACGCCGCCCACATCGGCCGTACCGCCGCCGAACACGGCATCCCGCTCCATGAACTCACCCCGCAGACCGTCTCCCTGGAACAGGCCTTCATGGACCTCACCCAGGAATCCGTCGAATACCGGACCACCACGCCCATGACCGGAGCCCTCGCATGACCACCACCACCGCGTCCTCCCCGTACCGCGTCACCCCACGCCGCGTCCTGCGCTCCGAATGGCACAAACTCTGGTCCCTGCGCTCGACCTGGATCACCCTCCTGTCGGCGGCGGCGCTGGTGCTCGGGATCGGGCTGATCATGGGCGCCACCTACACATCGGGCGGCGGCGACGCCGACATCGACACCGTCGTCCTGGTCCTCTACGGCACCCAGCTGGGCCAGATGTGCCTCGCGGTCCTCGGCATCCTTGTCACGGCCGGCGAGTACTCCACCGGAATGATCCGTGCCTCGCTCACCGTCGTACCGCGCAGGCTTCCCGTCCTCTGGGCCAAGAGCGCGGTGTTCACCGTCGTCGCCTTCCTCTCGATGTTCACCACCGCACTGATCACCTTCCTCGCCGCCCAGCTCTTCCTGGGCGACACCGACAAGGCCGCGGGGCTCACCGATCCGGGCACCCTCGGTGCCGTGGCGGGCAACGCCGTCGCCATCACCCTGCTCAGCCTGATCGGTCTCGGCTTCGGCGCCACCCTCCGCTCCGTACCCGGCAGCATCGGGGCGTACATCGGCGGTGTCCTGATCCTGCCCGAAGTCCTCGGCGTACTTCCGTACGATGCCGTGGACAGCGCTCTGAAGCACTTCCCGACCCAGGCCGCCGGAGTGCTCGGCTCGGCAACCCCGCTCCCGGACGCCGCCGGCACCGGCGCGGCGCTGCTCGCCCTCTGTCTGTGGGCGGGTGCGTCACTGGGCGCGGGCGCGCTCGTCCTGCGCCGCCGGGACGCGTGACAGAGCGGCGCGGCGGCGGACGGACGGAGGACGGACAGGGTGGGCGACGACAAGGACCCCTACTCCGGGCGCCCGGCCACGGGAACAGCGCCGCTGACCCAGTACATCCAGGCACTCCTGCAACGGCTCCGCGCCCTCGACCGCCGCCGGCCGATGCTCTGGGACACGGCGGTCACCGCCTTCTGGGTCGTCGTCGCAGTGCTCGACTACAGCACCGGCGGCTGGCGCAACGTCGCCCGCAACGTCGAGGCGCCGGAGCCGCTGGTCCTGCTGATGAGCCTGTGCTTCTCCGTCCCCCTGCTGTGGCGCCGCCGCCGGCCGATGGCCGTACTCGTCGTGATGGCCCCGGTCGCGCTGCTGAACATCTGGACGGGCGCCGTCGTCCAGGCCGCCCTGCTCCAGCTGATCCCCCTGTACACGATCGCCCTCCGGCTGCCCTTCAGGACACTGGCCCGGGCAGGTCTGCTGCTGTGCCTGCCCGCCGCCACCGGAGCGGTCCTGATCCCCGGCACCGCCGACCGGCAACTCGTCTCCTACCTCTGGGGATTCGTCTTCGTCACCCTGCTCGCCATCGTGGTGCGCACCCGCCGCGAGTACACCGAGGCCCTCGTCGAACGCGCCCACCGGCTCGAACGCGAACGTGACCAGCAGGCCCAGCTCGCGGCCGCCGCCGAACGCGCCCGTATCGCCCGCGAGATGCACGACATCATCGGCCACAACCTCTCCGTCATAACGGGCCTGGCCGACGGTGGTTCCTACGCCGCGGCCAAGAACCCGGAACGCGCCGGCCAGGCCCTCGAAGCCATCGGCACGACGAGCCGGCAGGCCCTCGCCGAACTACGGCGCGTACTGGGCGTCCTGCGCGAACCCGCACCGGCCGCCGACCTGGCGCCCCAGCCCTCACTCGCCGACCTGGACACCCTGCTCACCGGCGTACGGGAAGCGGGGCTGCCCGTACGGCTCACGGTCCACGGCACTCCACCGCCCGACCCCGCCTCGCCCGGACACCAACTCGCCGTCTACCGCGTGGTCCAGGAATCCCTCACCAACACCCTCAAACACGCCGGCCCCGAGGCCACCGCCGAGGTCGCCCTCACCTACACGCCGACCGGCCTGGAGGTACGGACCACGGACACCGGCGGCGGGCCGCGGGCTCCTGAGAGCGGGAGCCCCGGTCACGGACGGGGCATCAGCGGAATGCGCGAGCGCGCCTCGCTCTACAACGGCACACTCGAATCGGGCCGGCTCCCCGCCGGCGGCTGGCAGACACGACTCCGCCTTCCCCTGGAGGACACCCCGCCGTGACCACGGTACTCATCGCCGACGACCAGGCCATGCAGCGCTTCGGCTTCCGCATGCTGCTGGAGAGCCAGGACGACATGACCGTCGTCGGTGAAGCGGCCAACGGCACGGAGGCGGTGGGCCTGGTCGCCCGCCACCACCCCGACGTCGCGCTCATGGACATCCGGATGCCGGGACTCGACGGCATCGAGGCCACACGCCGCATCGTCGCGTCCGGGGCCCGGACCCGGGTCCTCATCGTGACGACCTTCGACCTGGACGAGTACGCGTACGACGGCCTTCGGGCCGGCGCGAGCGGCTTCCTCGTCAAGGACGCCCTGCCCGAGGAGCTCCTCTCCGGCATCCGCGCAGTCGCGAGCGGGGACGCGGTCGTCGCCCCGAGCCTCACCCGCCGGCTCCTGGACGCCTATGTGCACCACCTGCCGGCTGCCCCCGGCGACCGCCCTGTCCACGGCGACCCGCGCATCGCGTCGCTGACGGAGCGGGAGCGGGAGATCCTCACGGTCATCGGACAGGGCTGGACGAACACCGAGATCGCCGAGCGCCTCCACCTCGCCGAATCGACGGTGAAGACACACGTCACCCGCATCCTCGCCAAGACGGGATCCCGGGACCGCATCCAGGCCGTCATCCTGGCGTACGACACGCGGATCGTGAACCCGCGGTGATCACGCACTTCACACCCTTTACGGCCGGGCTCGGTTGAGCCGGGCGGCCTGGCGCGTCAGATGGTCACGCTCGGCAAGGTTGGACGCCTTCCGGGCCGCCTCCGCGTAAAGCCGTGCGGCAGTGGCCAGGTCTCCGTCCCGCTCGTGGAGGTACGCCGTCACAGCAGTGTGGCGGGGCAGTGAGGCTTCCAGCCCCACGAGTGCTGCCAGACCCGCGCGCGGTCCGTCGGCCTCGCCGACGGCCACCGCACGGTTCAGCCGGACCACCGGGCTGTCCGTCAGACGTGCGAGCTCGTCGTACCACTCGACGATCTGCACCCAGTCGGTCTCCTCCGCAGTCGGGGCGTCCGCGTGAAGCGCCGCGATGGCGGCCTGCGCCTGGTACTCCCCCAGCCGGTCCCGGGAGAGCGCCGCCTGCAGGATCCCCACGCCCGAGGCGATCGACTCGGTGTCCCAGAGCCCCCGGTCCTGCTCGGCCAGAGGCACCAGGCTGCCGTCGGGTGCGGACCTGGCCGCACGCCGGGCATGGTGGAGCAGCATCAGGGCCAACAGCCCCGCGACCTCGGGATGATCGATCGCGCCCGCGAGCTGCCGGGTGAGCCGGATCGCCTCGGCAGCCAGGTCGACATCTCCGGAGTACCCCTCGTTGAAGACGAGATACAGCACGCGCAGCACCGTGGCAACGTTGCCGGGATGGTCGAACCGCACCCCCGAGACAGTGCGCTTGGCCCGGCTGATGCGCTGCGCCATGGTCGCCTCAGGCACAAGATATGCCTGGGCGATCTGCCGAGTGGTCAGCCCACCGACGGCGCGCAGGGTCAGCGCGACCGCCGACGCCGGGGTCAACGCCGGGTGGGCACACAGGAAGTAGAGCTGGAGCGTGTCGTCCACCGCCCGCGCCGGTCCGGGCGCCGGCTCCTCCTCGACGCGGTCCTCGCGCCGACGGCGGGCGGCGTCCGCCCGCGCCGCGTCGAGAAACTTGCGCCAGGCGACGGTGACCAGCCAACCCTTCGGGTCATGCGGCTGATCGACCGGCCAGACCCGCAGCGCCTCGACCAGAGCGTCCTGAACGGCGTCCTCGGCCGCCGCGAAATCAGCTCCGCGGCGGACGAGGACGGTGAGCACGCTCGGCGTGAGGCTCCTGAGCAGAACCTCGTCCATCGGTGACGTCACTCCGTGATGGTGGGAGGCGCGGTCAGGAACGGACGCACCTCAAGCCACTCGTGGATCGCCTTGCCACCCGCCCCCGGTGCGGCAGACAGCTCCCCGGCCAGCTCGACGGCGCGGTCGTAGCTGTCCACGTCGATGATCATCCAGCCCGCGATGAGGTCCTTGGTCTCCGCGAACGGGCCATCGGTGACCGGCGGCCGTCCCTCACCGTCGTAGCGGACCCAGGCCCCCTCGGGGGCGAGCGCCTGACCGTCGACGAACTCCCCAGTCTTCTCCAGCCGGTCCGCGAAGTCCTGCATGTACTGCATGTGAGCCGAGATCTCCTCCGGCGTCCACCGGTCCATCGGCACGTCGTTGACCGCAGCCGGGGCGCCACGGTAGTGCTTGAGCAGCAGGTACTTGGCCATTGCGTTCTCCTCGATGCTGGTGCGACCCCATTGTGGTCGCCTTCACTACGGGGACGAAGCCAGGCACGGGTTCTCGACATCGCCGGCCACACTTTTTCAGGACGATCCGTCCGTTCCGTTCGGTGACCCTCCATGACTCTCCGTGACCGGGCGTGAACGCAGAAAAGCCCCGTGCCACAAGGGCACGGGGCTTTCCCGGAATAATTGTTCGGCGGCGTCCTACTCTCCCACAGGGTCCCCCCTGCAGTACCATCGGCGCTGAAAGGCTTAGCTTCCGGGTTCGGAATGTAACCGGGCGTTTCCCTAACGCAATGACCACCGAAACACTATGAAATTAACCAACACCGGATACAACACGGCCGTTCGTTATTTCAGAACTAACACAGTGGACGCGAGCAACTGAGGACAAGCCCTCGGCCTATTAGTACCAGTCAGCTCCACCCGTTACCGGGCTTCCACATCTGGCCTATCAAC